>DAIQPD010000111.1:0-12518 GCA_036787535.1 Chryseolinea sp. | reverse complement strand
ACTACAAAAAGGACCGGGTCCGCTATCAATCCATTCATTCAAAGAACGTTTTAACTTTAACAGTTGTCTCAGTTAATCGTAGATTCTACTGCTTTCGCAACCTTTAGAACCCTCTTTTTGATCTCTCAAACACTTTCCTTCTGAAAGGGGATGCAAATGTATACTTTCAACTATATCAGTGCAAGTGCTGACCAAAAATATTTTACAAATCTATTTATCGGTAGATTGTTTGCGTGCGATCCGGACCTGTCGATACCATCGTAATTGGCACTTGAAGTTCTCTTTCTAAAAACTTTATATAGTCGTTTAACTCAACAGGCAAACTTTCTTTTGAGATTCCCTGAATGTTCACACTCCAACCTTTTAATTCTTCATAGATCGGAATTATTTTTTCATTTACTACTTCATATGGAATCATATCTGTAATCGTTCCATCTAGAAGTTGATACTTGGTACAGACTTTTATTTTTTCAAAAATACTGAGCACATCAGCTTTCATCATCAACAGCTGAGTGACACCATTAATCATGATGGAATACTTCAGCGATGGAAGATCTATCCATCCACAACGTCTTGGTCTACCAGTGGTTGAACCAAATTCATTTCCTTCCTTACGCATGCGATCACCATCTTCATCTAATAATTCAGTTGGGAATGGTCCGCTGCCCACACGCGTGCTGTAGGCTTTAAAGATTCCGTACACTTCACCAATGTGGCGTGGTGCAACTCCAAGACCTGTACACGCTCCTGCTGTTACTGTATTTGAGCTTGTTACAAAAGGATAGCTACCAAAATCAATATCTAGCAACGCGCCTTGAGCACCTTCTGCTAAAATTCTTTTTCCGTCCGTCAATTCTTTATTCAACACATACTCGCTATCCACAAGCGTAAATGTTTTTAAGAAATCAACAGCCTCTAAAAACTGAACTTCCAGTGCAGCCCAATCAAATTGAATATCGTGATCCTTTAGAATTTTGAAATGTATTTCGATTAGTTTTTTGAATCTTGCCTGGAAGCTGGCTGAAAGAATATCACCAACACGAAGTCCTTGTCTACCAATTTTATCCTGATAGGTAGGACCAATACCTTTTAATGTAGAGCCAATTTTATTATCACCTTTTGCTTTTTCGTATGCCTGATCAAGAAGTCTGTGAGTTGGCAGAATCAATGTTGCCTTTTTCGAAATAAAGAGATTCGCTTTTACGTCCAGATTAAACTTTGCAAGCTTTTCAATTTCTAACTTAAATACAATCGGATCTAACACTACTCCATTACCTATAATATTTTTTGTTGTTGCCCTAAAAATCCCGGAAGGTATTTGATGGAGCACGTGTTTGATGCCATCAAACTCTAAGGTGTGTCCAGCATTTGGTCCACCTTGAAATCTGGCTACAACGTCATACTTTGGTGCAAGTACATCCACAATTTTACCTTTGCCTTCATCGCCCCACTGAAGACCTAACAATACATCTACCTTCGACATTATGATTTTTGGTTAACTATTTTTTAATCTCGTCTTCTGACTGAATGATATGAAAAATGGCATTCAGTTTTGTGATCACTAAAAGCTTTTGAACACTTTCAGATGGTTTCATTAAATACACTTCTCCACCTTTATTTCTGAACTTTGTAAGGATGGTTATTAGCACCCCAATTCCACTACTGTTAATATAGCGCAATTCAGATATATCAATGATGCATTTCAATACCTTATTTTGAATGGCATTGGCCGCGGTTTCCAAAACACTTGAGCCTGTATCTTCTCCGATCAAATCGCCCGAAAGTTTTAAAACGAGTGTATTACCTTTTATTTCGTGTTGAAAATCCATAACAAAATTAAATTGAAGGTTTTCTGTTTTCGCAGTTCTGCTTTGTGCAAGATGCGTACAAAATCAACGAATGGTGAACGACATTGAAATGCAAAATTTCCTCCACTGTATTCTGAATATTCTGAATACGAGGATCACAAAACTCTACCACTTTATGACATTCGGTGCAAATAAGATGATCGTGCTGCTTGTATCCAAATGATTTCTCGTATTGCGCCTGATTTTTACCAAATTGATGCTTGCTCACCAGATCACACTCCACCAACAGATCTAAGGTATTGTAAACGGTTGCACGGCTAACTCGATAATTCTTATTCTTCATACTGATATAGAGTGACTCCACATCAAAATGGCCATCCCGAGAATAAATTTCTTCAAGAATAGCGTACCGCTCCGGTGTCTTACGAAGTTCTTTATTCTCCAGATAGGCTGTGAATATCTTCTTTACTTCTTCGTAGATTTTTGGATTGAGTACCATAATTTTTTGCGGTGGCAAAGATAATCAGTCTGAACGATTTACAAGACTCTTAAAAGCATCTGACTGATGAGGATAAAAGAGACCCAATGGTTTTCAAACTTGCACTACCCGATCACAAATAACTAATTCTATTCTTTGGAATCGAAGCGACTTACTTTAACTACTCCCTCAACACTTCTCAGTTTCTCTATTAGTTGTTCTAAATGCCGTGTGTCATTTACATAAACCATGATTTCACCATCAAAAATCCCTGAATCAGTATGGATTGACATGGAACTCATGTTTACCTTCAATTCTTCTGAAATAATTTTGGTTACGTCATTAATTAAGCCCACCCGATCAGTTCCTTTTATTTTCAATCCCGTAAGGAAGGCAACCTCGTGCTGTGACGTCCACTTCGCCTTTACCACTCTATTTCCATGATGCGATAACAACTCAGGTGAGTTCTTGCAGTTTGTGCGATGGATTTTAATGCCTTCACTCACGGTTACAAACCCAAAAACATCATCTCCAGGAATGGGTGTACAGCATTTTGCCAACTTATAATCTACCACATCCATATCTTCACCAATCAACAATATATCATCGTAGCGGCCTTTTACCTTTGTGATCTCTTGTTCAATGGTTTTTGCATCGGCCACAGCCATATTGGGTCTGGTGCGCAGGGCGAATATTGGCTTGCTTTCAACAAACTTTTTGATGTCTGCTGAAGTAATGAATCCTCTACCTACTCTATAATAAAGTTCGAAATTGGCTGGAACCTTAAAGTATTCCCGCATCTGCTCAAGAAATTGCTGATTAGGATCTTCCTTCAGCTGCCGAAGTTTCCGGAGCAAAATCTCCTTCCCTTCATCTGCCGATTTTCTTTTATCTTCTTTTAGCTGATCTTTTATTCTTGACTTTGCTTTTGAGGAAATTACAAATCGAAGCCAATCTTCGTGTGGTTTTTGTTTGCTTGAGGTTAGAATCTCAATTTGATCACCATTTTTAAGAACATAGTTAATGGGTACCAGCTTGTTATTCACTTTAGCACCAATGCATTTAGAACCAACCTGAGTATGTATCTCAAATGCAAAATCCAATGCTGTGGCTCCGTTTGGCAACGTTTTTAATTCACCTTTCGGGGTAAATGCAAAAACTTCTTCACTGAAAAGATTACCTCTAAAATCGTCAACAAAATCAAGCGCAGAGTGATTGTTCTGTTCGAGTAAATCGCGAACACGAGCTAACCATTTTTCAAGATTAGATTCAGCCGAAACATTTGTGTCTTTATATTTCCAATGTGCGGCATATCCCTTCTCAGCAATTTCATCCATACGCTTACTTCGTATCTGAACCTCCACCCATTGACCATTTTTGGCCATTACCGTAGTATGAAGTGATTCATACCCGTTCGATTTTGGTGTGCTGATCCAATCGCGAAGCCGATCGGGATTTGGTGTATAATAATCTGTTACAATAGAATATACTTGCCAGCAGAGCGCCTTTTCATGTTCTATTGATGTATCCAGAATGATACGAATAGCAAACAAATCAAATACCTCTTCGAAAGGAATATTCTGCTTTCGCATTTTATTCCATATAGAGTGAATTGATTTTGGCCTTCCTTTTATTTCATATTCAATTTTAAGTTTGTCCAACTCATCACCAATCGGCACCATAAACTGTTTGATGAATTTCGATCGTGCTGCTCTTGTTGCATCTATACTTCGTGCAATGGAGTTATAAATATCCTTATCTGTAAAGCGAAGATAGAGATCCTCCAACTCCGTTTTAATGGCATTTAATCCCAGACGATGGGCTAGCGGTGCATATAGGTAAATGGTTTCGTTAGCTACCTTCAACTGCTTGTTTCGAGGCATGCTCTCCAAGGTTCGCATGTTATGCAGACGATCGGCCAGCTTAATGAGAATTACCCGAACATCATCAGAAAGCGTAAAGAGCATCTTTCTGAAATTCTCTGCTTGCTGGGAAGTCCCATACTCAAATACACCGCGTATTTTGGTTAGACCATCAATAATTCGAGTAATCTTTTTGCCGAAGGTGCGCTCAATATCTGCTAACTCGATATCGGTATCCTCCACCACATCGTGCATAAGAGCAGCGATAATAGAAGTTGTACCCAAGCCAATTTCCTCAACACAAATTTCGGCTACGGTAAGCGGATGGAAAATAAATGGTTCGCCCGATTTTCTGCGCATGTCTTTATGCGCCTCTAGTGAAATTGTAAATGCTCTTTTTATCAGCTTTGCATCGCCATCGTTCAGCACGGGTTTGGCTTTACGGAGCAATCTTCTATATCGGTTAATGATCTCTTTCTTCTCCAGTTCGGTATCTATCACCATTATCGATTAATTATTTTCCTTGTATTTGTTGTTCATTTCTACTTTCTGAGTAATTCTCAGAGTCTAAAATGAGTTTTTTTGTAATACCTTCCCAAACTATTCTTTATTTGTGAATATTCTATAAATTTGCGCCTCCTTTTGCGGATGTGGCGTAATTGGTAGCCGTGCCAGACTTAGGATCTGGTGCCGAAAGGCGTGGGGGTTCGAGTCCCTTCATCCGCACCATTGAGAACCCTCGATGTTCGTCATTAAAACGGACGTTGAGGGTTTTATTTATCTGGCATTTATCTGGCAACAATAACAAATGTTTTAAGCTTTGGAAATAACACTTGACAAAAAGACCAACACTGAAGGTACTATTAAAATTAGACTAAGCGAAGGTGATTATCAACCACACGTTGAAGAAAAGCTAAAAGATTATGCGCGTAAAGCGAGCATAAAAGGATTCCGTCAAGGTAAGGTTCCAAGTGGTGTTATCAAGAAAATGTTTGGCAAGTCTATCCTCGTTGAAGAGATCAACAACTTGCTTTCACAAAAAGTATCAGATTACATTAAAGAAAACAACTTAAAGATTTTGGGCGATCCTCTTCCTAACCAGGAAATTGCTCAAAATATTGATTGGGATACGCAGAAAGATTTTTCTTTTGAATATCTGATTGGGATGGTAGATGATTTCACTTACGATCTTTCTTCCAAAGTGAAAGTAAAGTCCTATCCAATTGAAGTCGATACAAAAACAATTGATGAAACGGTTGCTGATTTAAAGAAACGTTTTGGAAAGGTTACCTATCCTGAAACAAGCGAAGGCGAAGACAATCTCTTTGGTGAACTGCGAGCGAAAGAAGGTGATTTCAAGCGCGAACATGCTTTTGTTGAAGTTGAGAAAATCGAAAAGAAGGAGCAGAAAAAATTTATTGGATTAAAGAAAGATGACGAAGTAGAATTCGACATCACTAAAATATTTGCTGAAAAAAATCTAACTGAACAACTTCTGAGCATGTCGTCAGAAGAAGCACAAGGTGTTAAGGGTCAGTACATTCTAAAGATTAGCACGATTAGCCGTCCTGAACCAGCAGAACTCAATCAGGAATTATTTGATCGTGTATTCGGAAAGGACGCTGTTACAACTGAAGAAGAATTCATCGCGAAGATTAAAGAAACCATTGGCGAAAATTATAAACGCGAGTCCGATCATTTCTTTGAACATCATATTGAAGATTACTTTGTGGAGAACACAAAAATTAATCTGCCTGAAGGCTTCCTAAAAATCTGGCTGAAGTCAACCGGAAAAGGAGAAATTACGGATGCCGTTTTAGAAAAAGAATTTGAACTTTATAAGAGAGGATTAAAGTGGGATTTGGTAAAAAACCGAATAGCAGAAGATAACAAAATTGCCGTTGACGCTGATGAAGTAAGAGCAAAAGCAAAAGAGCAAATTATTGCGCAGTTTGGTGGCCAGGCATTTGCCACGCAAATTGCCGACAAACTTGATGGCATTGCTGACAACTACCTTCAAAATGAAAACGGCCAAAATTTCATGCGTCTATACAATCAATTGCGCACAGAGAAAATTCTAAAATACGTTCGCGAGAAAATCAGCGTGGATGAAAAGAAGGTGACTGTTGATGAGTTTAAGAAGATCGTTGAAGAACACAGACATTAACAGTCAATAGTTCACAGTCGACAGTCCTTTGTCGATGGATGACAATAAAATTGGAGGCAACTCGTCAATGGTTTTAGTTCCGAAAGTTATCGGGATTAAAACCATTTTCGTTTTTAGTTGGTTTAAACCGAAAGGATTGGAATTATGAAGAGGGATTGCTAGAATTACCTTAATTTCAATCAAACTGTACACGTAATCACTTTAACAAAATATGAACAACAACAACGAATTCAGAAAGTATGCCGTGCATCATCTGGGCATGAGCGGTAATACCATTGACAGTTACGCCCAACGTATTGATAACATGACCCAATATGTTATTGAAGAACGTCCAGGAAATTTCAGAGCCATCGATGTGTTCACTCGCCTTATTTCAGATCGTATTATCTTTCTTGGAATGGGTATTGATGATCAGATTGCGAATTTGATCACTGCTCAGCTTTTGTTTTTGGAATCATCCGATCCAAAGAAAGACATCATTATGTACATCAATAGTCCCGGAGGTTCAGTGTATGCCGGCTTAGGCATTTATGATACTATGAATTATGTAAATCCAGATGTAGCAACAATTTGCACTGGCTTAGCCGCGTCAATGGGTGCAGTACTTCTTACAGCAGGTGCCGCAAAAAAACGCTCAAGCCTACCCCATTCACGTGTAATGATTCACCAACCTATGAGTGGTATGCAAGGTCAAGCGTCTGATATGGAGATATCTTTGCGCCAGACTTTAGAAGTGAAAAAGGATCTCTATAACATCCTTTCAAACCACAGTGGCCAGCCCTACGAAAAAATAGAGAAAGATTCAGATCGCGATTATTGGATGAGAGCCTCAGAAGCCAAGGATTATGGCCTTATTGACGAGGTTTTAGAACGTAAGAAAACGAAGTAATGTGCTAATTATCAATGTGTCAATGTGCTGATTAAGTGATACCTTTGCCAGAGTGCTTTTGGTATTGACATTAGCACATTGACCCATCGATAATTGATCAATTAAATTATGGCAGAAGTTACCTGTTCATTTTGCGGCAGAAGTAAAAAAGATGTAGACCTGATGATTTCAGGTATACATGCCCATATTTGCGATAAGTGTGTTACACAAGCCAATCAAATATTGGGAGAAGAAAAGAAAAGCAAAACCGAGGCAGGCATCTCTCCTAGCTTCAAATTGATCAAGCCTCGTGAGATCAAAAAGTTTTTGGATGAATATGTAATTGGTCAGGACGAAGCCAAGAAGGTAATGGCTGTTGCCGTTTACAATCACTTTAAGCGATTGACCCAGCGTAAACTTGATAACGATGTAACGATTGAAAAATCGAACATCATAATGGTTGGGGAAACCGGTACCGGTAAAACTTATCTTGCCAAAACTCTGGCAAAACTTCTTCAAGTTCCTTTTTGTATTGCCGATGCTACAGTGTTGACGGAAGCTGGATATGTAGGAGAAGATGTTGAAAGTATATTAACTCGATTGCTACAAGCTGCTGATTATAATGTTGAAGCTGCTGAAAGAGGTATCGTTTATATTGATGAGATCGATAAAATTGCACGCAAGTCAGATAACCCCTCCATCACTCGTGATGTCAGTGGCGAAGGTGTTCAGCAAGCATTATTGAAATTATTAGAAGGTACAGCGGTTAACGTTCCCCCTCAAGGTGGTCGTAAGCATCCAGATCAAAAGATGATTACCGTAAATACTGAAAATATTCTTTTCATCTGCGGGGGTGCATTTGAAGGTATTACCAGATTTATTGCAAACCGATTAAATACACGTCCATTAGGATTTAGTGCAGGGCATGATGGAGTTCATCCAGGTGCTATCGATAAAGATAATTTATTACAATTTGTTACTTCTCAAGACTTAAAAAGTTTTGGGTTGATACCTGAATTGATTGGACGATTACCTGTTGTGTCATTTTTAAATCCGCTCGATCAGGAAGCTCTTCGTAAGATTCTTACAGAACCGAAAAATGCTCTTGTAAAACAATACAAGAAATTATTCGAAATGGAAGATATCGAGATAGAGTTCAAAGAAGGTGCTCTTGATTTTATTGTAGAGAAAGCGATGGAGTTTAAACTTGGCGCGCGTGGTTTACGCAGCATTTGCGAGCCTATCATTAACGATGCTATGTTTGATTTACCTTCGGAAAAAACGAAAGACAAACTCGTTATCAATCGTGCTTACGCGGAAGAGAAATTCAATAAGTCGCAGTATAGTAAATTGAAAGTAGCGTAAGGAAATTTCAAAATACAAGGAACAAAGAACGAGGCACGATTTACTTTTCGTTTCGAAGATATCCTACCATAAGTTTCGAGGCATTTTCTGATGCTGATCCAGTATCCAGAATTTTAATCAGATTATCATAGGCATCTAAGATACCTTGTCTGTAGGTTTGATTTTCCAGCAACAAACTAAGTTCTGTCGATACATCGTTTACATTCGCATCTTGCTGAATCATTTCTTTTACAACCTGTTTCCCAATAATTAAATTAACAAGAGAAATGAACGGCACTTTAATTAACATCTTCACAATCCAGTACGAAATAAAGCTTGTCTTATAGACCACCACTTGAGGAATGCGGAACAGTGCTGTCTCTAAAGTTGCTGTTCCTGACGTAACAATTGCTGCATTAGAATTAAGCAACAGATTATAAGTATCCTCCACTATAAATTTCACGTTCGGCAAACTCCTCAATTCGCCATACATTGATTGATCCAAATTGCTAACAGAAGCAACAGCAAATTGATATTGAGGAAATTGCTTTACAACTTTCTCCATCAAGGGTATTATCAATTTTAACTCTTGCTTACGACTCCCCGGAAGTAATGCCACAACAGAACTATCTGATTTGATCAGATTCTTGTTATTAAAATCAGAATCAGTGTGATGAGCTTTTACAGCATCGAGCACCGGATTACCTACATAATCAACATCCCAATTAAATTTCTTGTAGAATTCTTTTTCGAAAGGAAGAATAACGAACATCTGGTCAACATTGGCTTTCAATTCCAACGCACGTCTTTGATACCATGCCCAAACTTTGGGAGGTATATAATAAAAAACTTTAATGCCTTTTTTCTTTCCAAACTTAGCGATGCGTCTGTTAAACCCACCGTAATCAATCAGGATAATAACATCGGGGTTGAACTGAGTGATGTTAGCCTTACATTGCTTAATGTAATTTGAAATTTTATTGAGATTGGTCAGTATTTCCCACAAACCCATAAAGGCTAAATCCCGATAATGAACTTCTAACGCTACTCCTGCTTCCTGCATATACTCACCGCCAAAGCCACGAAGCTGCGCATCAGGATCTTGAAGTTTTAAGGACTTCACTAAATTGCCTCCATGTAAATCGCCTGATCGTTCCCCCGCTATGATGTAATACCGCATTCCTAAATTTACGATTTAAGATTTATGATTTGCGATTTTAGATAATCACTCCCCAAAATACTCAACGTAATTGCGGGGTGTTTCATAAAGGCGTATACAATGAAGCTTACCACGGGAGGTAATAGTAGGAATCTGTTGATTTAAAATTCTCCAGATTTCAACAATCAGATTTTCACAACTGGCCAGTTTACCTTGCATAAAGTCAACATCAAGATTAATGTTTTTATGATCGAGCTTTTCGATAATTTCTCGTCTGATAAGGGTACTCAATTTTTTGAGATCAACAACAAAACCAGTATCCGGATCTGGCATACCCTTCACTGTAACAATCAAATCGAAATTATGTCCATGCCAATTGTCGTTTGCACAAGGCCCAAAAACTTCTACATTACGCTCTGCTGACCAAGAAGGATTATACAATTTGTGCGCTGCGTTGAAATGTTCTTTGCGGGAGATGTAGAGCATACCTTTTTTGATCTTTATTTAACGAAGGTCACCATCAAAATCAAGTATCTAAGCAATACTACCAATCATTATAAAACTAGATTAAATTATACCTTCTTGTTATTTAGAAATACAACAAGAGATAATAAATCTTTCTCTTTTTTCAATGATAAGTTTTCCTCCTTTATAAAACTTAAAATTTCAGGCTCAAGCTCAGGAAAATTGGCAGCGAACTGTTTTTTGTTTGGAACAACTTCTATTAACTCTTTATTCTTAACAATATAAAATACGTTCCTTTTAGAAAAAGCATCTTCCTCTTTACCCATATCAAGCGCAGCAACATAATTCGCCTTAATCAATTTAATATCTGTTTTAGCATAGAGGGATAATTCGCCAATTTCTATCTCCCTCATAAAGCCAAGTAATTTGGTGCCACCTGCATTAAAATCAGAAGAATTAATAAACTTGTCATACTCCTGAGTTGCTGAATTCAATAATTCAAAACTTTTAACATTTCTCCCTTCTGATCCACCTACTTTACCAGCGTCCAATTTTATTTCAAAAAAATTGGATTGAATGTTATATCGAATAAACTTATTGTCTAGTATGGAGCCATTGACAAACTCAATTTTTCCGATCGTCCATTCCTCATTCAAATAGACTGTTCCTTCGACTTCTTTGGCGTCTGCTTTTATTTCTCTAACATATCCTAAAGGTTTGGCATTCATGTCCATTCCTTTTGAGTCTACACCACCCAATGTGGATTGAGCAAATACTCCAGTGTTTATCAAACAGATAATAAAAATCAAATACAATCTCATGTGTTTATTTTTTAATGATAGTACAGTAATAATAAAAAATTTCGAGCTTCAATATAATTTGAATTTCTTTCACTTCGCACTCTAACGCCCAATACCATATCCTTGGCAGGTAAATTAAATTTTACATTCTCTGATCTTACAGAATGCAATTGATATCGGATTTTTGATGTTAAGGTAGAACCTGCAATTGGAACTCCTTCTGTAATGTTGAATAATTCAACAAAGCATCTAACATTTTGTTGCTCACTTCGCAATGACGCCTTAAAAACTACAGAATCTATGTTATAATAGTAGTTGTTAATATTGAACTTGATTTGTGATAGCGAATTTTCATTTAGCACGGTCCAATTCTCAGATTTACCACTAAAATCTCCTTCAAATTGAAGTGTTATAATTTTAGCGCTATTTGCTTTCTGGGGGGCAGGAGGAGGGTAAGGCAAATCGCAACCAAAAAAGAAAAACAACAACAAAAAGCAAAATATTTTCATATTGTCTTAAAACATAAATGAGCACTATTCGTGCTCATTTATGTTCAATATTATCTACAAAAATTTTTTAGTTCCTATCTACAGTAAAGGATACCGGTGTGATGTCAGCATTAGCTGTTCTTCCGTCACCAATTTGTAAAGTTAAAGTAAGAGGCCCTTCAATCAATTCATCAGAATCCAAATGAAGCGTAAATGTACCCTCTGTTTCACCTTTCGGGATTATTATTCTATCCTCAATAGAATAGTCATCATGGGTGGCATCTCCTCCTGTTTGTACAGAGTGTACTGCAACATCTACAATTTGTGCAACACTCATAGTTACCGTAATATGAAATTCAAATTGATCTACATCATCCAAATCAGTTTGAGGTGGAAGAGCTACTGTCATTACAGGTGACGTTGGCTTTAATTGAGAATGTCCAGTATAATCCTCATTATCGCATGCAAATAGCAATACACTAAAAGCAAGCATGCCTATTAAATGTTTCATTAATTTCATAGTCTATCTTCGTTTAGTATATTATTGTTTAACATATTTTAAAGTAACGGTTCTTAAATTTCCACCTGTTACCTGGTAGTTTAGATAAATATCACCAGTGGCTTCGTCTACATAGCCATCTCCAGATACCACGTTTCCATAGGCTCCACATAAATTCTGTGAAGGGATTTCAACAACACCGCATGTTACTGAGAAATAAACAGGGCAAGGTTCGAAGCCTAATGCTGCGTTATCCCAGTGAGCACTATTCTGTGTACCATAATAATTAACGCCATATTTTAATAATGCCTCTGTTCTTGGGCCTATTGGCTGATCTACTATACCCGATGCTGGTCTTTGAAGTAAACCTGTAGCTACATAAGTGGCTGCTAAATCTGAACCGCAATTTACAGTAACAGTAAGTCGTGCATCACCTGATGTAACCACACGATTGTCTCTTGTGTGAATCTTAACTTTGTAAACAACTTTGTCACCTATTCGAAGGTCATCAGCCGTTACACCGGTAAATCCATCCAGAAACTCGTCAACTGAATTAATACTATAGTTATACGGAAGGTCC
>DAIQPD010000329.1:0-2518 GCA_036787535.1 Chryseolinea sp. | reverse complement strand
AGAAAGCAGACAACGCAATGTTGAGTCTCCTTCAAACCGATCATTACTTTGAGGTAAACTTAAAAGATGACCCTGCTGAATTCATTGCACTATACAGAACGTTTCGCACTGAACCCATTTATCGCATTGGTGCCAAAGTTGGAGCGAATGCTACACAGCCTAACGTAAAAAGTTACTTACCTTCCAATGATGGAGAAAGTAAATATAAAATGGGCATTGCCTTTCAGAGCGGTTTCGTTGGCGAGTTCCCCATTCGAAAGGATCTTATTCTGAGTGCTGAATTTAATCTCCAATTAAAATCCTTTAACTACGAAAATGTAGTGAGCAAACAGGATTTAAGTGCAGACCCTAGTGGGCCGCCAGTTATTCTTGACTACACTACAACAGGAAAAGAAAAGCAAACCTGGTTCTCCATTCCAATTTCTATTCAATATGCTTTTCTAAAAAAGAACAAGCTCAATCCATACATTGGCCTTGGCCTCTCAGTCGATTACTTAGGCAAAGCAACCAATACCTTTTCGCGCACAAAGACAGACCGCACTTCTTACCCAGAACAGTCCGAAGAAATTACCTTTCAGCGAAATCAATTTAATGTAAGCGCATTGGCTTCGGCTGGAATAAAACTGAAAGTACCAAATGGATTTGCAGTTGCTGAAGTGCGATATATCTATGGGTTAACAACTATTACCAATTCTGAAAATTTGTATGATCTCTATGGAAAATCCATCCCCACCGATGGTTATGTTGATGCTCTTTTTTCCATCAACTCAGCAAGCATAACCGTTGGGTATGTCTATAATGTTTTCAATCCTAAAAAGCGTGCGCGCAAATGAAGAAGTTCAGTCCTCTCCTCTTTATAACAATAGCAATACTCTTCCAGCGCTGTCAAAATCTGGAGGATGCTCCGATTGACAATCGAAATACCTTCATGCATTTTTATGAAGGAGGTAATAGCTATGTAGCTTCTGCAGCAGAAATCACTTCGGATGGCGGCTTTATTATTATTGGCACCATCACAGTAATTGGAGATGTTAATGAATCTAAAATGGTAATCATTAAGACAGATCGTTTTGGTCAAAGGCTCTATGATGAAACAATTATTGATGGAGGGACTTCAAGTAGCGTAATGGAAACCAATAATGGTTACATCGTTTTGGGTGATAGTATTCAATTCAACCTCAATAGTGAAAGAACTTCAGATCTTGTTAATAACTGGTCACGCATGGTTACATTGAATGCTGAACTTGAAGTTCAAACCGACCGATCATTTGCGCTGTCAAAAGATGATCCAAATGACCCAAATGATTTCCATGTTGATTTCCACGCAAAATCCATCACAAAAGATAACCAGGGGAATCTCATTACCTTGGGAAGTTTCCGTGTTCCGGGAGCAACAGAGAACTCATTTATCGCGGCCCTTGACGCAATTACACTCGATACAATCTGGAGAGAACAGTATAACTACATTGATCGGAATTATACACTGGCAAAGGGCATGTATTATAATCCTTCCGGAAATATTATGTGGGCCTCATCCCTTACTATTACGCAAGGTGTTTTCAATAAAGGATACGTCACCATTCCGGTTGTAAAGGATAGTTCCACTTTTGTAAATAGTGATTACTATGGAGAAATAAGTGACCGCACTTTTATTTTAAACGATCTAAGACCAGCCGCTATTGGCTATTGTGCTATCGGTACAATATCACCTCAGGCAGAAGAGAAGAAAGGAAATTTGTTTTTTATTAAGGTCGATAACAACGGCAATTTTAAACCCGGCTCTGCAAAATATTTTGATGGCGTACTCTCTGAAAATAATACAAGTCTTGACAATGACTCTACTGAAACTGTAAGTGATGACACTGGCGATGCTATTACCTCAACAAAAGATGGTGGCTATTTATTAGGAGGAACACTCACCACAACACCCCAGCGCGGAAATGGCGGAAAAGATATTTGGCTCATTCGTTTAGATGCGGAAGGAAAAGTATTGTGGAATAAAATTATTGGCGGTTCAACAGATGAGACCATTGCTTCCATTCGTGAAACCAGCGATGGTGGATTTTTAATTTGTGGATCGAAATCATTTGGTGTCGGTGGACAGTCATCTATTATGTTGATTAAGACAGATAAAAACGGGGAGTTGAGAAATTAATTGAACGAAAGAGAACCAACGATTATGGATAGCAGAATTTTACTGAAGAATATTGTTACCAAACATTTGATACTGGCTCTGCTGGTGTTTCAAAGTGCTTTAGTTTTTGCACAGGATGTAACAATAAGTGCCCTGACAGGGGGTGTAGCTGCTTCACCGCTTGTTGCGGGAGCAACGAATCAGGCAATATTTGGAATTCAATTTGACAAAGCAGGCGGGGGAACCAATGCTCTTAACGGTCTAATAATTTCGTTAACAGAAGATCCATCAGGCAGATTCACAAATGTGAGGTTGGTTCGCTCTGATAATAATAATTCATTTGATGTAGCAGACCTTGCTAATCCTGTAGGTACTGTTACAGTA
>DAIQPD010000110.1:11000-12660 GCA_036787535.1 Chryseolinea sp. | reverse complement strand
CATTTGTCCCGAACTACGACTCAGGTATATCAGTTCATTGTTGGGCGAGAATTCAATACCATACGTATAAGCGGGGTTACCTTGGTTCACAGAAAAGATAGCAGGAATCCAAACAATGGGACCTGAGATAAAACCGGTTTCGGAATTGAAGTCATAAACTTCTGCAGTGGCAGATTGTGATACGACCATCGCCAGTTTCTGACCATCGGGAGAGAATTTCATCTGACCTCCGTCACCTGAACTCCAATTTGAAAGTCCTAAGGAGAATCCAGCATGACTGATCACCGGATTTGGATCCAGTCCATTGGCCGTTACTTTATAACAATAAAAAGCATCACTATTCCATTGATGAAAAACGATCCAGTAATCAATACCATTTCGATGCTTTACAACCGCAGATCGCACTGCAGCTATAGAGAAGAGCGGGGTGTTTTTCGTTGCTTCGATCACATCTCCCAGCCCACCATTAAGACATAAATCAACTTCTGAATAATGTGCCGCATCAAATGGTGCGCCTGAACTTGGGCCGTTTTCAACGCCATGGGTAGTAAATATGTAGTATCGGTTTGGATCTCCTGGTTTCGGGACAATCTGGCAAGATGGCGCATACCATTTGTGACCTTTAAGACCATCTCCATGAGGCATCTTTTGATGATTTCGGTCATACGCATCAAGCGCGTCTGTATAAAATAATAAATTTCCATGCCCATCAGACGCCACGGACGCTCCAATTTCGGCCGAAGTAGGCCATTGACCAGTTGGTATTTTTTCCGGTTTACCAGATTTAAAAGTAATTGCCATTCCATGGCCTAAAATCCAATTGTCTGCTTCTCTCTGAGCAAACACCGTAAGATCAGCTAAAAGAATAAAGACAAGAATACATGCCCTTGTTAATTTAACTAAACCTGAAAAACCAATAGAGTTACCAATGAAAAACATGAAGTATTGTAACGATGCTGCAATATATTGATTTTGAAGTAGAGAAAAGATAATAAGAATCAAGTATAGATTGGCGAGGTGAACGAAAACGCTTCCACGATCAGATAAAGTTTACTGGAGGTGATGACTTGTCATGATCGCTGTAACCTTTTCAATTGCCCGAGGTACTACATAAGTAATCAAAACACCACACTATGAAAATCTTTAAATACCTCCTTATCTTCTGCCTCCTCATTGGCCTTGTCACCATGCAAGGTTTTTCTCAAGTGTCGAAATCAACAAGTCAGAAAGACGAAAGCAAAACCGAATCATCTAAAACAGCAGGCTTACGAAAAATAGCCAGTGGATCCGGACTACAGGATCTGGACATTGAAATAGAAGTAGAAGCGATGGAAAATTCAATTGAGCAAGCCATGGAATTATTAGAGAAATCGCTCGCTGAAATGGAGATCAACCTTGAACAACTCGAAATCAATCTCGTTGAACTGAATCTGGATATTGATCCGCTCGTAACGACTATGCCTGACTTCGACTTTAACATCGAACCCATTGAATTTGATTTCGATGATGTGGATGTAAACATCGATGAAGAGCAATCCAATTGGGATGAAGACGATCAATCTTTTGATGGAGACAAAGAAAAAGACAAAAACAAAGATAAAGACAAGTATAAGAATAAGGAGAAAGACAAAATGAAGATGAAGGATAAGTCTGATAAGTC
>DAIQPD010000110.1:0-10900 GCA_036787535.1 Chryseolinea sp. | reverse complement strand
GATAAGTCTGATAAGTCAGAGAAAGAAACAAAGGAAAAATCAAAAGGGTTAAAGAAAATAAATTAAAGACCTTGCCTTAGTGTCTCCTTACGCTCTGGCGATTGCTAAACAAAATAACATCAGATGCTATTCGAAAATAAATTCTTCTAATAGCGTCTGATGATAATTACCCCTGCTACCACAAGGACTACTCCAAATACTTTCATTAAACTTATCGGATTAGGTTGTGCTACCAGAACATTGAAATGCTCCAGCAAAATTGAAAATATCATTTGCCCCGCTACAACCAAACCAAAAGTCAAGCCTGGTCCTAATTTCGGAAATGCAAATACGATTACGGTAACATAAAACGCACCAAGCAAACCTCCAAGCCAAACATAGTTCGGAGCATCTTTTACTCCTGCCCACGATACTGTCTGCCGTGTCAATACAATGTAGGCTATGAGGCCAAATCCTCCTACAATAAAAGAGAACATAGAAGCATACACCGGACTTTGTGCTGCTTTTCCTAATTTGGAATTTAAGCCTGCCTGAATAGGCAAAACTGCTCCGGATAAAAATGTCAACACAATCCAAATGAGTTTGTTCATTGTTTTTGTTTTTAGGAAAGTTCAAAGTAATACTTTTCACGCAATGTTACCTGATGTGCATGAACATTGAATTTGAATGAATACAATTTCCATCACAATGAATCATTCAATTCTTACCTAAACTGTTTTGGTTTCTGTTTTTGAGCAGCAAGCTCTGCTATTTCTGAAATTCTTTTTTGTCTGGTCTCCGATCGTTTGGCAAGCACCACCCACTGTAAGATACTTTTTCTAACCGACTTACTTAAACTCAAAAAGAATTTCCTCGAACCATAGTTTCCTCTGAATTCTTTTGCAAGGTCCTTTGGTATTTTTAATTCTTCTACCTCATCCAGAATAATCCATGAACCATTTTTCTTTGCAGCTTCAATACAGTCGAGCCCGGCCTTGGTCATAAGTCCGTTTTCAATGAGTTGTTTTACTTTTAACTTATTCACTTTAGACCAGGTTCCCTTTGGTTTTCGCTTGCTGAAAAACTGCAAAAACTTTTCATCATCAAAAGGTCTTCGTGTACTATCTACCCATCCAAAACACAATGCTTCATTCACAGCATCGCCCCAACCAATTACAGGTTTATCCGACCCTTTCTTGTATAAAAAAAGCCAAATGGATTGTTTTGATTTATGATTTGATTTTAGCCATCGTCTCCATTCCTGTTGACTTGCCGGGCAGAATGTTTCGATATCATTCAGATTTTCTAATGAACCAGTCATATCGTTTATGTTTAGATGCAAATCTAATTTAGGCGCATGACAGCCCTATGTCAGGAGAGAACAAAGAAATTAGTAGAGTACGATTTTGGTGCTTGATTTGGACCGAAGAGTCTACTTCTATTACCGTATTGAAAGTGTATCAAATCTGGCATTATAGGTCACTTCGATTGGTTCATTGCTCATCGGTATAAAATGAATTTCAAGTTTATCTGAAATCGCCTGGTATCGGAATTCATAATTCAAATCTTTCTTTCCCTCTTCATACAAGCAAATCTCCTCGATACAATTCAAAGTGCTAGTACACACTCTAATCTCTTTAAATCCAAGCGAATAAATATTTGGAGCCATTGCGCTTCTGCATCCGGGCGATAGTGTATTTACAACATTGGCCTTTACCAGAATTCCGGATTCCCCAAGAGTACCTAGAAAAGATTTATGGTTTTGCTTTCCTATAAATTTAAAATTTACTTTTCCTTCGATTGGTTTGTCGTTTTCATCTAAAACATTGAATCCACCACAACAAGCATTATAAATGAATTTGTACATCAATGGCTCTTTAATATTGCAGATTAGGGTATCCCACTTTGCATTCTTGTTTTGTTTATAAAATAAGGTGTCAATTTTTTCAGGATCAGGATTAATCACCATTGGCTCTGAACCAAAGTGCAGTACTTGTCCGCTCATTCTCCATTCCATTTCCAGTACTTCATTAAGATGACTTTTGTTTTGTCCAACGTATTGCCAAAGATTCGTAGTGTCTGCGAAAAATCTTGCACCTGATTCTGTGGACTCAAGCTGAGCACTAACAATTGTATCATTAGTTTGATTCATTGTTGCAATTTGATTGCCGTCAGAATCAGTTGTACGATTACACCCTTCACCTAAAAACCAAACAAGAACCAACGGTATAAATTTCAGAATCGCATTGTTCATTCGGTACACTTTAATTTGCGGCAATAATTAATAATACCTATCGGGGTTATTCATTATTTTTTGCACTTACTAAAAGTAAAATAAAATATCGGAATACAGGTATCTGCCTCCCCCACACCTTAAAAAACAAAACGATAGGTATACTTCACCAGAAAAATGTTGTGGGCTCTATCCGTAAACTCAAATTGATATCGGTTGCCAATCTTGCCAGGATTATTAAAAAATTCTCCATTGCTTTCCTGTGTCCAAACCAGAAACAAGGTAGAGCCGGGTATGTATTCCCAACGTACTACCATGTTGGAACGAAACTGGCCGAAATTAAAATCGGGTTTTGAAAAAGAATATTCGGCAATGCCGTCCTGGTTTTCGTCAACATGATATTCACCATCGGTTAAGGTAAGCCAGCTTTGAGGAACGGAGGTGTAGCGTTGATTATACTCATGTGCATCAGCATCCGTAATGTATTTGTAGTTGGTGTATTCACCGGACGTTCCAAAGGGTTGTCCCCAATACTGCACGGAAAGATTGGGTGTAATCATATAGGTCATGCGCAGGGAGACGCGCATTGTGGATTGATTTATTTCTGCCACCATATACCGTTTTTCATTCCCTACATCGGCAGTGGTTACATATTGCATTTCATTTTTGCTTTTGCTGAAGCTGGGTTCTACAGAAAGTCGCAATGCATTAATAGGCTTATACACGAATTCAAAATTCACTTCAGCATTTTTTAAGTACTGATCAAACCCCCAACCCCATTGTGGATTAACCGATGCTGACAATTTCTTGCGTTGATCGGTATTGACAAAAAACCAATACCCAACCGAACCCGGATAAAGCAAGGATGGCCCTCCACGCAAATCGGCATTCGAAATATTAAATTCCTCAAGCGATGCGCCAGTGCCTGCGTACCAAAAATTTTTGAACTGCATGTTTGTGTTGGCTTCATAACCACGGGAAGTATTTCGCGCATCGTAATCCCAGTTTGTATACTGAACAACATTGAAACGTATGGAACGAAAAATACTAAACGGTGTCAGTATCCGATATTGAGACCAGATCCATTGAATGGATTGATCAGTCTGCGATAAAAATCCGATGTCGTTTAATTCCAGTTCGGGCGAAAGCCAGGAGTAACCAATTTCATATATCAGTTTGCCGCTACGTTTTCCGTGCATGAGCAAGCCGCCATTTCCTGCCAGAGAGGTACGCGTTGAATCAACATTCGCATGATGATTATCGGGGCGTTGAAAATAGCGCTCTGACATTTGTTGTGTGCTGGTAATGGCTTCTGTACTTCCCTTTACCGTACTGAACAGTCCTCTGGCAGTAACAAAATAGGTACGCTCCTTCCAATTGTGTGTTACATCCACTCCACCGGAGTAAGCATCGGTGTGAAGCCAGTTTAATTGATCGTCTTTAATAGATCGGTTCACCGCTGTGAACATTCCACCCACAATTGTATTTCCTTTATTGATGTCTTGCTGAAAGCGACCTGCAAAATAATTGGTGAGGGGTTCTATGGTATACTTGCGCGAAACTCCGAGACTATCAATCTTGGCATACTCGGGTGCGGTTACCGATTCAAGCAACCCCCATGAAAATCCTTTTTTGTTTTTTCCGGTAAGCTTGGCTGCACCGAGTATCGTTGTATTCTTCGTGGTATTAGAGTATTCTGTTACACCATCATCAACATCGTTCTGATCAGTCTCCACCCATCCTTGTGGTGTTCGTCCGATTCGTCTGGAATAAAAAAGATTATTGCTATTGAAATCGGTGATGGGAAAATTTAAGGTATTATTCCCTTCAATAAAAAAAGGTCTGCGTTCCTGAAAGAAAAGTCGAAAGGCAGAAAGGTTTACTTGTGATGGATCGGCTTCTACTTGTCCGAAGTCAGGGTTAACTGTTAAGTCAAGCGTGATGTCGCTGGTAATGCCAATCTTGGCATCAAGCCCTACATCAATGCCCGATGCTTTGCCTGTCATGAATGGATTACCTTCTTCTTTCTGAAACGATTCTGTTCGCGCCACGATGTACGGTTGAATCTCCAATTGTTTTTGTGGTTTGATTCCCTTGATACCGTTGAGTTCACCAAACAAGTGGACCCACCCTCCGGCATCAGGAGCAATGTATTGCCAGTTCGATCGTTCCTGATTTCTAAAAAAAAATCGTGTGAACTGCAAGCCCCATGTGTGTTCGGGCTTATCGGCAAAGCGCAATTGACTTAGCGGTATTCGCATTTCGGCAATCCATCCTTCTTCGTCAATACTTGTTTGTAAATACCAAATCGGATCCCAGTTGGCATCCCAGTCATTTCCGTTGTTGGAAACATATTCATCGCCCTTCACGCCCGACACAGATGCGGTAAATGAAAATGCTGTGCGTTTATCATCATAGCTATCAATATTCACTTCAACAAAATCACCTTCAAAGCCATCTCTTCGCGACATGCGGCTTACAATTTTATCCGGCTCGGGGTCTATATTTCTTACCAAGATGTATAAGTTCTTTGCATCGTATAAAATTTTGAATTTGGTTTGAACAGAGGCTGTATCACCCGGTACAGGATCACGTTGCCGGAAATCACCACC
Organism: Chryseolinea sp.; assembly: GCA_036787535.1. Classification (GTDB taxonomy): domain Bacteria; phylum Bacteroidota; class Bacteroidia; order Cytophagales; family Cyclobacteriaceae; genus Chryseolinea. The sequence continues at coordinate 6,076 of DAIQPD010000110.1, read as the reverse complement.
CCCCCAAGTTACTTGGTCCCATGCGGCATCGTTTAATGTGCCATCAATTTTTGGCGGCTCTCCCACGAGTTGCGCAGTAGTGTATGATTTAACTACCCGAACTGAATCGCTTTGGGCGAACAACACATCATCAAAACACCATACCGCAAACAGGGTGAGCAGGGTAACTCTCATAAAGGAATAACAAGTAATATCGAATACGGGACTTTCAGGAATTCGTTGCCGCTCAGTTACTCACAACCTTTCACGTTCCATCCCATCAAAAGAGTGGCAATTTCTATGTGTGTCTTCAATAGAAAAAACAGTTTCGTACCATTGGCGTTTTTGCCCTTTGGTTGGTCGTGCTTTTTCTTTTGTATGATTAACGGATATACTAGCGGGATATTGGACTGGGCGCACGAATAATAATAGTGGTTTGGCTGGTGTCCTTATCTGATAAAGAATCCCATCATCGGACACAAGATGTTCAATTGAACTTTGAGTTCAATTTATAGTAAGGTATCGCCAGAAGCAATGAGTGGAAAAGATTGAGTCGGCTGTCTTTAATTTTCAGAATACTAGTCTTGTCCAACACCATTACTATTCTAAAACTTTCTAATTCAAAAAGCTCGTCTTTTCTTCAAATTCCTTTTTAAGACCATCAAATCTTTCGCGAGCCTCCTGCAAAAGTTTAAATGCATTTTCAAGCTTCCTGATTTCTGAAAGTGCACTTTTCTTATCATCTACTGTAAAACTTTTGATCGCGCTGCTTTCAATAATTTCCTGCAAATCATTGAACGCTTTACTAGCATCATGATAACCGGAACTCAGGACTTTTGTGGGGTGTTGCAGATTTACTTTGTTCATAATCGTCTGGTTTTGTGTACATGAATCTACGATTTTTTATGACAATGAAGATTCTGGAGCAAGCGTCCGCTTGTACCCGGAGATTGTAAGCGTCCGCTTACTTAGCAACACCCGAATGGTAAAACAATCAACTAAGTTCTATGAAGTTATTATGTTGCTTAATCTCCCTCTTTAGTTAACTACATGAAGCAAGCGGACGCTTGAGATTTGGTGGGCACAAACGGACGCTTGTGCCAGGTGAGTTCACAATAGATGAAAAAAAACTAACTACTGAATTGAATAAAATAAAAATAATTGGAGATCGGAAAACAGGTATAGCAGCAGAGCAAACAAAAAATAGCTAAGTTGTCAAGACCTCTTTTATAGTGGTCTTGACAACTTAGCTTGCATTCAGACTTTGATGCTAAACCTCCTCCTCAATCATCAGTGTAACATTGTATGGTCCTAAAAAGGTTTACGGACTTTTTGATTTAACTTCTATGCATCCGGAATGTTGGGTTCTACCAGTTTTTTTAATTTCTCAAGTGACTCCTGCCAACCCAGGTAACACATTTCTGCTGGTATTACTGCGGGTATACCCACTTGTGTGGCCACGAGTTCCGTGCCGCAGGATACAGCCTTCAGTGTGATGGTAGTGATCATTTCTCCAGGAAGATTAGGATCATCAAACCGATCTGTGTACTTAAGAAGTTCATTCGGTTTTATCTCCAGGTATTCGCCACCAAAAGAGTGGCCATTGCCGGTTGTAAAGTTGATGAACGACATCTTATACGTGCCGCCAACTTTCACATCCATAGTATGGACCTTGGCAACAAATCCATATGGTGGTAACCAGGAAGCGAGAGCATCAGGGTCAGTAAAGGCTTTGAATATTTTCTCGGGTGGTGCAGTAAACACACGGTGCAGTTGTACGCTGGTCGTTGACATTTTTTTAAGTTTAATAGTTAAAAGTTTATTTGATTAAGCAGGTATTTATTTCTTCTGCTCTTTCCGAATACAATTTTTTAATCATCCTTTTCATGTTCAACTTTTTTACACGCTTTGTTTTAGAGTAGGGTTATAAAAGTATGACAGGGCTAAAATACCCAACACTACAATGGGAAGCAGGATGAAGCTTATGTTGCCGTCCACTATGATATGGCTGAGCACCGCAAAAATCAGGTTGAACGTTAACCCGGCATAGGCCCACTCTTTTACTTTTACAGGAATGCGCGGAAAAATAATAGCCAGTACACCTAACACTTTACAGATAATCAATGCGTAGGCAAAATAATCGGGGTAACCTAACGGTTTGGTTCCAGCATTTACATACTGAGGGGCAAATAATAAGGTACCCAGTGGCATGGCACCTTCCCACAATAAGATGATCGAAGTGGCGATCCAAAAAATTATTTTGTGCTTTTTCATATTCGATATTGGTTTGTGATGGTTAGAATTTCTGATACAAAGATGCAGGGTGTAATTCATAGAAAGGGTGGCATCTATGACATTTTTAAGGGTGTTTTGCGTCACAACGAATTAAGAGTATAAAGAAATAATCAAGGCGACTGATCACTTAAGGTGTGTTTTTGACTTTTATTATGTGTGTTGCTGAAGTTCATCCCATTGGCTTAAGGAAACCATGCGGGTTAGTCACTCGTTTAGTTTCTTTGAGTTATTTTTTATTTTCAATTCTTAACCAACCGCATCATGCTTCTATCCTTCAGAAAAATTAGTTTATCGTTGTGCATCGCTCTTCTGATGAGCGTAACCATTACTCGGGTTTGGTCACAATCCTTGCCGCTTTCAGCGCAGAAACTGGAACCCGTTAACGTGAAAGTGGAAGATGCCTCGTACAAGGGAAAGAAGGCGGTTAGGGTTATCTCATCAAATGGAGCAGAAACCATGGCCATTATAAAAAATCAAATTTTCGAAAACGGAATAATTGAATTGGATGTGGCGGGTACGATATTACCGAATTCAGGTACAGGCGCGCGCGGTTTTATTGGACTGGCTTTTCGGGTGCGCATGGGTGACTCCGTACGATACGAATGCTTTTATATCCGCCCAACCAACGGCCGGGCAGAAGATCAACTCAGAAGGAATCACAGTGTGCAATACATTTCACATCCTAAGTACACCTGGTTTAAACTCCGCGATGAAAATCCTGGTGTATATGAATCGTACACCGATCTGGTGGAGGGCGAATGGACACACTTAAAAATTGAAGTGAAAGATAATAAAGCCAGGTTGTATGTGAATGGTGCGAGCCAGCCTTGTCTGATCGTGCAAGATCTTAAATTTGGAAAGTCAACCGGAGCAATTGCCCTTTGGGTGGGTCCTGGCACCGATGGTTATTTTACCAATTTAAACATTGAGCCATTGAAGTAGTTAGCAATGGATAGTCCTCTTCAAGAGACAAATGCCAGAATCTAATTCATAGAACTTCTATACTCCAATGGCGTAACTCCTGTATGTTGTTTGAAGACTCGTGTAAAGTGCTGCGGATATTTGAAACCTAGCTCATAAGCAATTTCACTTACTAACTTGTTTCCATCGAAGATTTTCGCTTTCGCTACATCTATAAGCTTCAGGTGAATGTATTCGTTGGCTGATTTACCAGTTTCCTTTTTTATCAGATCTCCAAAATAGTTTGCGGAGAGATTTAACTCACTCGCGCAGTATGCAACAGAGGGTAAACCAACTTCCTGTGGTTTATCAGAAGTAAAGAAATCGTTGAGCAGGGATTCGAAGCGTTCAAGAATTCCTTTGTTTGTATTATCGCGGGTGATGAACTGCCGGTCATAAAATCGTACGCAGTAGTTGAGAAACAATTCGATGTTCGATGCGATAAGGGTCTTGCTATGCTTATCTACACCATGCTCAAGTTCAAACTTGATTTTCGAAAAGCAATCGAGAATGATTTGTCGTTCGCGCTCCGACAAGTGCAGTGCTTCGTTTGTTGTATAGGAGAAAAACGAATAGTCAGCCATATGACGGCCCAGTGAAGTGCCGTGGATGAAGTCTGCGTGAAATACAAGTGCTAAACCCTGTGGCTGATAAAATTCTTCTCCGGGCGAGCCGATCACCTGACCAGGCGCAAGAAACACGAGAGTTCCTTCTTCATAATCGTAATTGCTGATGCCATATTTAAGATCGCCACATTTAATTTCTTTCAGAAACACCACATAAAATCCATAACTCATTCGCCTGAGTTGTCTCGGTGCTGCCTTCGACAAGTCAACGACACTAACCAGCGGGTGCAGCGTTTCATTTCTGTTGAATGCATTGTACTGACTGATGGTATCAAACTTCAATATTTCTTCCATATCGCTTTCGATTTCTTATTCAAAATTAGACGTTCCGGGGCTGATTTCAACAACACCAGATATCAATCAGTGAAATTGGTAGGTAAACCAGTATTCTGTATAAGTCCTCGGCATGAAAATGATACCACATTTGCGTAGTAATTAGATCGGAGAGGCTCTCCATAGATACTATGCAAAAGAGAAAACTAGGAAACAGCGGGTTGGAAGTATCGGCAATCGGCTTAGGCTGCATGGGCTTAAGCTTCGGTTACGGTCCTGCGACAGATAAACGTGAGGCGATCAATTTGATCCGGGCTGCTTTCGAACTTGGAGTCACGTTCTTTGACTCAGCGGAAGCATACGGTCCATTCGTAAACGAAGAACTACTTGGCGAAGCGGTTGCACCTTTCAGAGATCAAGTAGTGTTAGCAACTAAATTCGGATTTGAAGGTGGCGTCACCAGCAAAGGTCTTAACAGCACGCCTGAAAATATTAAAGCGGTAACGGATGCCGCTCTTAAGCGCTTAAAGACTGACAGAATAGATTTACTATATCAGCATCGGGTTGATCCGAATGTTCCAATGGAAGAGGTTGCTGGCACAGTCAAAGAACTTATCGCCCAGGGAAAGGTAAAATATTTTGGATTATCCGAAGCAGGTGCTGAAAGTATTAGAAGAGCACATGCCGTTCAGCCGGTAACTGCTCTTCAAAGCGAATACTCATTATGGTGGAGAGAACCTGAAAAAGAAATTTTACCACTTCTCGAAAAACTTGGAATTGGTTTCGTTCCTTTCAGCCCACTGGGTAAAGGGTTTCTTACTGGCGCGATAAATGAAAACACAAAGTTCGATCAAACCGACTTTCGCAATGTAGTGCCGCGGTTCAATGAAGAGAACCGAAAAGCAAATCAAATCATAGTCAATAAAATCGCTGAGTTTGCAAAACAAAAAAATGCTACGCCAGCGCAAGTTGCTCTCGCATGGGTATTGGCTCAAAAACCCTGGATCGTTCCAATTCCTGGGACAACAAAAGTGAATCGTCTTGAAGAGAATTTGAAGGCTGAAACGCTTACGCTTAGTAACGGAGATCTTTCAGAAATCGAAAATGCATTTTCAGAAATTCAGATTCAGGGAGCTCGTTACCCGCAGCATTTACAGGAGCGAGTAGGACGATAATTAAAACTCATTAGATCGTGAAAGTGGGAAAGATGAAAAAGATACAATTAATTATAACAATAGGAATGACAGCAATAACTATTGTCAACGCACAAACTATTCAAAAGGCTCGTCCACAAAACCCATACACCTTGGTTTATGATGGAGCAATCACTGAGAATGTAAAGGGTAAAGTGAACATCCATCCTGTTACCTATAAACTGAATGGAATTTCTATCGCTGCGAATGTTTACACTCCGGCAGATTACGATGCATCAAAAAAACCTGCCTCCCGGCAGGCGAGGTATCCAGCAATTGTAGTAGCTCATCCGAATGGTGGTGTGAAAGAGCAGGCATCTGGACTATATGCACAACGTTTGGCAGAGTTAGGTTTTGTCACAATTGCTGCCGATGCTGCTTACCAGGGAGCAAGTGGTGGAGAGCCGCGGCACACCGATAAACCAGCAAATCGAATTGAAGATATCCGTGGTATGGCTGACTTCATTACACAATTCGCGGGGGTTGATGCGAACCGCGTGGGAGTTTTAGGTATTTGTGGTGGCGGTGGATATACTTTGAAAGCAGTACAATCGGACAAAAGGTTTAAAGCCGTGGCCACGTTGAGTATGTTTAATTCCGGAGAAGTCAGACGTAATGGTTTTCAAAATTCTCAATTGGCTACAATTCAAGAACGCTTAAGGAAGGCCTCGGATGCACGTGCTCAGGAAGCCGCTGGTGGCAAAATCATTTATGCAGGTGTGGCAAGTATTACAGATGAAGAAATCGCTA
>DAIQPD010000010.1:0-53298 GCA_036787535.1 Chryseolinea sp. | reverse complement strand
GCTTATAACGCAATCTTGAATTAAGACCAATCAAAGCGTCTGGAGCTGGTCTCTGGTATCTATACTTATTACTGTTATTTCCTACTACCGTTCCTCCCTGACCTGATAAATCTGAATAAAGACCTTCAATCGGTTGCCCTGCTTCAGTATAAACTTGCTGATATGGATAGAAGGAGAATGCAGGATATCCAACCTGATGATTTTGAATAAAGGCATCAACACCAATTCCGCCTATATTAACACCAGGATAATTTGGATCATTTGTTAAATTCAGTTTTGTTATCTCACTGTTGATAGCAGTAAAGTTCACTCCTATGTTCAACAAAAAATCCGCTTTTGAGATTACGTTTGAATTCAAGGTTATCTCAATCCCCTTATTTTCCATACTCCCAACGTTCGTTGTAAGAAAATTTGAGAAGTTAGAACCATTGGCGATCGCAATATTGTTCAGGAGGTCAGCTGTGTTTTTCTGAAACAATTCTACCGATCCTGTTAGTCTGTCATTAAAGAGTCCAAAATCAACACCAACGTTAATGGTAGTTGTCTCTTCCCATTTAATGTTTGCATCATACGGTTCTGGCCGTTGAGTTATATAATAAGTGCTGCCTAATGGATATTGCGCCTGAAGATTTGAGGCTCTGTAAACCGGCAAATAAGGATAATATTGACCTGGTATTTCTTGTTGGCCTGTAACTCCATAGCCTACTCTTAATTTCAAATCAGATATCTGATCCACCCCAGCAAGGAAATTTTCATCCTTTAAACGCCATCCTAAAGCAACTGCAGGAAATAACCCCCAACGATTTTCTTCAGAGAATCGTGATGAACCATCCTGTCTCAACGTTGCTGTTAATAAATATTTACCATTGTAATTGTAGTTTAATCTACCAAAAAATGAAACTAAGAAGTTTTCACTCTTAGACTGAAAGTTCGTAGTTTGAAGTGTGTTCGAGTCAGTATTTTGTGCCTCTCTGTAAAAATGCTGCCATCCGTAACCAGCGGTTAAATCTATTTTATGTGATCCTACTTGCTTGGAGTAATCAACATAAAAATCAAGAAGCTCAGATTTGTTTTTACCAGAATATGTATTGTCACGTCCTGTCAAGGTACCAGTGCTATGAATAAATCCTGACTCCAAAGGAGCACGGTTGTACCCATCACTAATTGAATTATCTAAACCAACGTTTAGATTTACCTTAATGTCTTTGAAAAATGGTAGTCTATATTCTACCAACGCATTCGCAATTATACGCTTTGCCGTTCCTTGATTATCAGTCTGCTCTAACATCGCCACGGGATTTCCCGTTCCGTTAGTTATACCTTTACTTAACCAGCTAAAATATCCACCATACAGATCGTTTCCATCTTTCACAGGTTGTGTGGGGTCAAAAGCCACTGCACTTCCAACAGCACCTGCATCACCAAAATTAGAATTTGTGTAACTCCCTTTTGCACTCAAACTTAATTTCAAACTACCATCAAACAAAGACGGAGTAAGATTGATATTAAGTGAGTTGCGTTGAACACCTGTGGTTTTAAGAATACCTTGCTGATCTGTATAACCATATGAAATTCTATATGGAATTTCTTTTATTGAACCAGACGCACTTAAATTGTGGTCATGAGAAATTGCATTTCTAAATATTTCTTTTTGCCAATCGGTATCGGCATCACCTAGTTTTGCTTTATCAGCATCCGTTATTCCTGATACACCGGTAAGTGCCAATTCATCAACCAAAGCTTTGTACTCAGTTGCATTCATAACATCCAAATATTTCACAGGTGTACTGACCGAAACATTTCCGCTATAACTCAATTGAAGCTTGCCTGGCTCACCCTTTTTTGTGGTAATTATAATTACACCATTAGACGCCCTTGAGCCATAAATAGCTGTTGCCGATGCATCCTTTAGTACCGTAAATGTTTCAATGTCATTTGGATTCAATACCGACAATGGGTTTGATAAACCTCCAGGAGATGTGTTGTCAACTGGAAATCCATCTATTACAATTAGAGGATCATTGCTTGCACTCAATGAAGCACCACCACGGATACGAATAGTAGAACCGCTACCTGGCGCACCACTATTTGATGTTACTGAAACACCAGCAAACTTGCCCACAATTAACTCCTGAGGAGATGTGAGGACACCTTTATTGAAATCTTTGTTCGACATGCTAAGAACAGCACCCGTAGCATCCTTCTTCTGAACTTCACCATAACCCACAACCAAAACTTCATTCAAAGAAGTAACATCAGCTAATAAAACAAGATCAATAGTTGATCGACCAGCAATCGCCACTTCTTGAGTAGCATACCCAACAAAAGAATAAACCAGCGTTGCGCCAGAATTAACACTTATGGAATAGTTACCATCAGCATCGGTAACTGTTCCATTCGTTGTTCCTTTTTCCAGGATGCTCACACCTGGCAGCGTTGTCCCATCATCCCCTGAAGTCACGCGACCTGTGACTTTATTGCTCTGCGCCATGGCCATGTAGCCAGAAAAGAGAAATACGAGGATGAAAACTTTTTTACTCAATAGATAAAGTTTCATCATAAGTTAGATTGATTAATAAATTGATTTTAAGAATTGAATTAGGCTTAATTGTGCCAATCTATTCCATTACCTATAATGAAACTTGAAAAAATCAATAAAAATTCACGAAATCGGAGTCGTAAACGTCATCGCAAACGTTAGTGCAACTTATTTTTAGCACCGCAACTGATTGCGCCAGCCAAATGTGTGTCTTTAACAACACGCATTTTCGAATGACACTGATGCCAAAAATGGCACCGCTTTTAAATCTTCTTTAAGGTTTTTGAATTGGGTGCGCAGAACTATCTCAACAAATAACATTTATCCCCGATCTGCTGAAGTTATACCTTACCAAAGATATTACATTACACCATGTGAGCCGTAATCTCCCGTTCATCAATTCGGATATCGTCTTCACCAATCTCATCAAAGGGATGTTCAAGATGGTCTTGAATATTATCCAGACTTACCAGAATAAAACTATACAGTATGGGCATTACATACTCAAGATGGGCAGAAAAATCGCGAAAGGTGCTTGCGAAATAGGGACCGTATATAATCGGAAAAATATAAATGAATACTTTGCTATAGGCTCTTAAGGTAACGGGTGTGCGGTATGCGTGAATAATCTTCATGTTATCAAATGCGATAATCATTTTACTCACATACTGGCTCACTCGCGAAATTTCGCTACTCACAACACCGTAATTTCGAAGTTCCATTACCAGCAAAGAAAGCTTAGAGAACTGCTGATATATCTTTTCTTCATTAACGCCCCAATCTTTTCGGAGACTTTCTGTTAACATAGATCGTATCAATAGCGTCATCTCTGCCATCAAAATTTTTACTCGCTGCGGCAGGTCATTATCTTTATCAACGGTCCAATCGCGGGTGGCGTAATAAATAGCAATGGCATGCCCTTTAAAATCCGCAAAGCGCTGTAGCGCAGTTTCTCTACGGGTATAGGCCGAACCAATTGAAAACACAACTGGAAAAACAATGGCAACACCCACCAGCATATCCGGAAACTTAGCGGTTAACCCAAAGTGATAGCAGGTATACGTTGAGATAACCGAAAGCGTAGTAACGATAATGGTTTTATAATTAATTATTAGAAAGAAACTTCTTAGAACTCTTTTCATACGTGACTTTTCGGCAGCTAAAGTTCAACAAAAGCGAAAGATTAACCAACTGTTAATGTATTGTTATGAAATGATGACTCGACCTCACATTACATCCACTCAGGCCAGAGAATCTATTTGGCATGTCCGAACACAGATCAAGGAGAGGGTTCCGTTATTTTTTTATCAACACAGCGTCTGTCAAAATGAAATTAACATGATCCATATCATCCGTATTGAGCTTTAGTTTACCCTTAACGGTTACCAGATCATCGATTTGAAATTTCGGTAACTCACTTTTAAAGTTTACCTCCACAATCGATTCGGGACCCGCTCCTCCACAAAAAAAACATTGACTCATTGGATACTTTGAAAGAACAATGTAATCTCCATCTTCAGGCGCAAACGGAACGTAAAATCCTTGTATTGTAATCTCTTTTCCTACCCATGCTTTTAACTCATCCGTGAAGGTAGGGTAGAAAAGATATTCACCCAGCTTCTCATAATACTTTGGTTCGAACTTGGTTTTTGCAAAAGCATCCCAAGAATCAAATTTGCTCTGAGCATAACTTGTCATTGACAACCCAATCCACAAAATTAAAACAGCTACCGTCTTCATCTTCTTTATTCTAAATTCTATTACTAAATTTCTTTTTCTAATTTCCACTTAAAACTTTAGAAATATCAACCCGGTAAGCCTGAATAGCTGGAAGAATTGCACATGCTAAACCCAACATCAGACTTCCTCCTAAAATTACCCACTCTTGTGGATAGAAAACAAATCCACTGATGCCTGTCTTTTGAGTTTCTTCTACCATCATCGACAATAATATCAAAACTCCATGTCCCATTAACAATCCGATGAGGCTACCAAATAATGTAAGCACACCACCTTCAATCAAAATCGAAACAAAAAGTTTAGAACGTGTGGCACCCATCGATCGCATAATGGCCATATCGTACCTGCGCTCCTTCAATGAATTATACAACGCGATAAAAATACTCAGCCCTGAAATTACAATCAGTACATATGCAAACGCCATAAGGATGTCCACCCCTATTCCTAATATTGAAAACAATCGGGCGGTTTCAAATGCAGGAGATGCCGCTTGTAAACTGCTTTGTGAATTAACAAAACGAGGAAGTTGAACTGCCCCCATGGGTGAACGATACTGAATCAACATAGAGGTGATTTCTTTTGTTGAATCGTTCGCAGCAACAGAAGGTATTAATCTTGATGAAATAAACGATGAGTCACTTTCATGATGCCGCTCTTCATGTTCTCCTTCTTCATGCATTTGCCAAACGCTTTCAATGTTGCATAAGATTAGATTATCAATAACTGTATTATTTCTTTTCAAAATACTACGCACGATGTATTGATGATCATCATGATCATGGCCACCGGACACAAGTCCGTGTGCACTGGCAAACTTATCTCCGATTTTTAATCCTGAAAGTTCGGCAACACTGGCACCTATTGTAACATCAAATACCTCACTCCACCAATCACCTTGTGCTAGTTCAGCTTTATAGAGATCCGCATACTCACGACTTGTGCCCACAATGCGATAGGTTTTATAACTATCACCCAGCGCAAGTGGAATCGCTTTCTTCACCAATCTGTTTCTTGAAATTTTTTCAGCTTCAATTAACTTGATGTTTCCGGTTGGAAAATCCATGTGAAAAATATTACACAGAATAAGTTGCAGCGGACTACCCTTTGCTCCTACTACTAAGTCAATCCCCCGAGCATTCTCTGTTATCTTCTTTTCAAGTTGAGTATTGAACAACAACAAAATTGTAATCACAGCAATGCCAAGCGAAAGCAACACAATATTAATAGCCGTGTTGAGCGGTCGTGCTTTAAGGTAATTCCAGACAAGTGTGAGAAGATTCATTTAATTCGTTGTTCGTTAGTTGTTGAGCGTTGTTTGTAGTTACAATTTTAGTTGATTGGATATTTTATCTTTCAAGCGTTGATCATGAGTAGCAACTATTAATGTGGATTGGTTTTGCGAAGCAATGTTCAACAACAAATCAATTACCTTATGACAATTCTTATCATCCAATGCCGAGGTCGGTTCATCTGCAAAAATTATGGAGGGTTTGTTTAATACCGCTCTTGCAATTGCTACGCGTTGTGCCTGCCCTTGACTGAGCTCGGTTACTTTACTTTTTCTTTTTTCTGCAAGACCAAGAGTTTCCAGAACGTGTTCAATCCTTTCCTGACTGATAGGTAGTCCGGCAAGGTATGGAGCCATCGCTAAATTTTTTTCAACCGACAATGCACTGATCAAATGATTCTTTTGAAAGATGAATCCAATTTTTTGCCCTCGGAATTTATCTAATGACAATTCTGAAAGTGTGGAGAGTTCGGTATCATTCACTTTTACTGATCCCGAATATTGACGAAGCAATCCACCCATCAAATGAAGCAAAGTAGTCTTGCCACTTCCTGATTCTCCTAATAACAAAATATTTTCACCCTTCTTTACCTGAACATCCGGAAAATGCATTGGGGACTGAGATGTGTAAGAAAATGAAAGGTTTGAAATCTGTACCATTACATGCTATGAAGTGCGGCTACAAGGTAATGGTAGTCACTAAAATAAAAAACCTTCCGGTGATGAGCGGAAGGCTTTAGGGAAGGTTATTCGTTAATCGGATTAGAGTTCAGATGCTTGAAATTAAATCAGAGCCTGAAGATTCACTTTTTTAGATTCCGTACTTCTCCATTCTTCTGTACAAGGAGGCACGGGTAAGACCAAGTTCATCTGCTGCTTTGGAAATATTTCCATTGTGCATTTGCAATGCTTTAACGATTGCGGTCTTCTCTACCTCATCTAAATTGAGTGTGTTATTGGATGGGCCAGTAGTGAGTGATCTGCTCAAAAGAAAATCGCTTTCCTGTAAGCTTGGAGAATCCGTCATGATCACAGCTCGTTCTATGGCATGTTGCAATTCGCGAATGTTTCCTGGCCAGGCATAGCGCTTTAACTTATCCATGGCTTCAAGAGCGATGCTGGTTACTGTTTTGTGATACCTGCGGGCGTAATGATCTAAATAATGTTGTGCTAATAATGATATGTCCTCCACCCGATCACTTAAGGTAGGAACCTGAAGCTCGACCGTGTTTATCCGATATAACAAATCTTGTCTGAAAGTACCTTCTTGCACCATTTTATGAAGTGGCATGTTCGTAGCACAGATCAATCGAATATCAACCGGTATAGCTTGATTGGAACCTACGCGTGTTACTTGTCTGGCTTGAAGAGCACTTAATAACTTGCTTTGCAAACTCATGCTTAAGTTTCCAATCTCATCCAGGAAAAGTGTTCCTCCATTTGCCAACTCAAATCTTCCAGGGCGATCTTCTCGCGCATCCGTAAACGATCCTTTCTTATGTCCGAAGAGTTCGCTTTCAAAAAGAGTCTCTGTAATCGCTCCCATGTCAACAGCAACAAAGCTATTGTCTTTGCGAAGAGACCGTTGATGGATGGCGCGTGCAATTAATTCTTTACCTGTTCCATTCTCACCCAGTATTAAGACGTTCGCATCGGTCTTGGCTACTTTTTCGGTAAGATTAAATACCTCTTTGATAGCAGGACTTTGTCCGATAATTTCTGCGAATGGTTTGCTGATTTGTTCCTCCAGCATCTCCTTCGCTTTCTTTAATTTATCAACTTGATTGTACGATTTTTTTAATTTGATCGCAGTAGAAATTGTGGCAACCAATTTTTCATTTTGCCAGGGCTTTAAAATAAAATCAGTTGCTCCGGCTTTAAGTGCAGTAACCGCCATCTCTACATCTCCAAAAGCGGTGATCATAATAACCACCGCGGACGGGTCGTGCCCGATAATTTGCTCCAACCAATAAAAACCTTCCTTACCGCTGGTAATGTCTTTACTGAAATTCATATCCAGTAAAATAACATCGTAAGTATCGTTGTTTAACAGGAATGGAATTTTCTTCGGATTCTTTTCGATGATGACATTATGGTTTTGCTTTTTGAGCAACATCTTGGCTGCGAGGAGTACGTCCTCATCATCATCAATCATTAATATTTTGCCTCCTTCAGTACTCACTATCGGTTAGGTTTAAGGTAAATGGATTTGTTATGGGAAAATAATGCCAAAATAAAATCATTGAATCCAAGCCACATGGCCTGTTGATCAGTTCGGCCTTGATCTTATCCGTACAAAGATGTTCAAATATGAACAGATGACCAAGGCTTCAAGCTTGTAGTATAGTATGATGCATCCTACCTGAGGCCATGATTAAAAATACTTCTAGGGTTTAAGGTAAAATACACTAACCTGGTTCTTCTTGATCAGGTAAAGTCTTTCGTCAGTAATCAAAGCAATCTCGCAGGGTTCAGGTAATACTAATGCTCGAGTTTCAGTTGTGAAAAGGTCGATAAATTTTAATTTTCCATCTTGTATATAATACAATTCTTCGCCAAGAAAATTAAAATAAGAAAGTCCTTTTACTTCAATTACCTTAATCAGTTTGCCAATGCTGTTCAGCACTACAATACCTTTGTTTTGATCTAATAAAAAAATAAAATTTTGATACTCCCGAATAGACACAATCTTACTTTTCTTAGAGATAAACGATTGGAGACTTGCCTCCATAGTGACGGTTGACGATCTGAGGTTTACTTTCTTTATACTCCAGTCAGCAGAATCGATTAGCACCAAACTCTGATCTCCAAACGTACTTACCAGATAAGGTGCGATAGCAAAAGCCTGATCGATTTTGGCCGTTAATACTTCTTCCAACATTGGGTTTAAAAACTGGTATGATTGAGTTGCTCTCGTATAGGTAAATAAACGGGCACCATCGTGCGGATCGAATACTGTTGATAAGGATTTGTGAGTGGATGATGCCAGAAGCATTCCGTCAACAGAATATTTATGGATACTACCAGAAGTAAGTCCAAGATACAATTCACCAGGTCGATCTACTGATGCAGCAGCAATGTTTTCTTTTACTTCAAAAGATTTGATTTTCTGAAACTGCGCATTCGCACAAAAAGGGAAAAGAAAAAAAAGAACAATCCACTTCATCATGATGTCGGTGTAAAGGTTTTTAATTCCATGGTTGTTCCATCATACACAGCATAGGTATCGAAGTGAACCCACTCTCCAAGATTAATATACCTGCTGTTATCACCTATCTTTAAATCAAGTGGTAAGTGCCGATGGCCAAAAATGTAGAAATCGTGATGTTGAATTTTCTCTTGCTCGGTACAATACACCCACAAATATTCTTTCTCCTCTCCTTGAAATTTTTCGTCTGTCTTCATATTGCTGATGCGACTTTTACGCGACCAGAAATTACCCAATCCTATGCCAAAGTTTGGATGAAGACGGGCAAACGCCCACTGACAAAAACTACTATTGAAAAACCACTTCAGGATTTTGTACACGTGATCTCCGGGGCCAAGTCCATCGCCATGTCCGATCATTAATTTGTGATTACCGACATTTAATACTTGTGGCTCCCGGTAAACCGGAATACCTAACTCTTTGGTGAAATAATCAAACATCCACATATCGTGATTGCCTGTGAAAAAGAAAATAGGAATGCCCGCATCTCTTAACTCCGCTAACTTGCCTTGTAAACGGATATAACCCTTTGGAATAGCATGCTTGTATTCAAACCAGAAATCGAAAATATCGCCTAACAGATAAATGGCGTGTGCATCATGCTTCACCTTATCCAGCCATGCAATAACCCGTCTTTCGCGTTTCAAACTTTCATCATAGGTAGGTACGCCCAAATGAAAATCGGAAGCGAAGTAAATTTTTTTTCCGTTTAAGTTCTGTATGGTTTCAATCATAAATAAAAAACTCAGATGCATTGCGGCACCTGAGTTCAAAAATAAGATTATTTATCAAGAGACTTACCTTAGCCCTCCTCTACTTCAGGATTTAATAACGGCTCAGGTTGAGGTAAAGGGTTTTTCACTTCTTCCTTCTTGGCAGCGTATTGTCCCTGATTGTTTGTAAAGTCTTGGTAGTTGGTTTGCTTTTCAAACGGGCGTTTGCCAATCAATCTTTCCAAATCACTCTGGAACAAAATTTCTTTCTCTAATAATTCTTTCGCGATGGTCTCCAGGTGTCCACGATGTTGTGTCAATAATGCAAGTGTACGACCGTATGCTTCATCAATAATGGATTTCACTTCCTTATCAATTCGTTCTGCAGTTGCTTCAGAGTATGGCTTTTGGAAAGCGTAATCTGCCTGCTTCGAATCGTAGAACGACATATTACCAATTTCTTTATTCATGCCATAGATCGTCACCATTCCGTACGCCATCTTGGTAATGCGCTCCAAATCGCTCAATGCGCCTGTAGAAATTTTTCCGAAGATTAATTCTTCTGCCGCCCGACCACCAAAGGTCATTGACATCTCATCCATCATTTGTTCAGTCTGATACAGGAACTGTTCCTTCGGTAGGTATTGAGCATAACCCAACGCAGCAATACCACGGGGAACAATACTTACTTTCACCAATGGATCAGCATGCTCTAAGAACCAACCCGCCACAGCATGACCCGCCTCATGGTAGGCTACAATTTTCTTTTCTTCAGGTGATATGATTTTTGTTTTCTTTTCCAATCCACCAATCACGCGATCAATCGCATCCTGGAAATCTTGAATATCAACTGCCTTCTTATCTCTTCTTGCAGCAATAAGTGCTGCTTCGTTACATACGTTGGCTATTTCGGCTCCGGCAAAACCAGGAGTTTGTGCTGCCAATTTTTTTACATCAACCGTAGGATCTGTTTTAATTGGCTTCAAGTGAACTTTGAAGATCGCCTCGCGGCCAACGATATCTGGTTTATCGATACTGATCTGTCTGTCGAATCGACCTGGGCGCAAAAGCGCAGAGTCCAATACATCAGGACGGTTTGTTGCTGCAAGAATGATTACTCCAGAGTCTGTTGCAAAACCATCCATCTCAACAAGTAATGAGTTCAAGGTATTTTCGCGTTCATCGTTTGCTCCTGGAACTTGTCCGCGGCCACGTGAACGACCAATAGCATCCACTTCATCTATAAATACGATACAAGGTGCTTTCTCTTTCGCTTGCTTAAATAAATCCCGAACACGTGCGGCACCAACACCCACAAACATTTCCACAAAATCAGATCCTGACAATGAGAAGAAAGGAACGGCAGCTTCTCCTGCCACAGCTTTCGCTAACAACGTTTTACCTGTTCCAGGAGGGCCAACCAACAAAGCACCTTTCGGGATTTTTCCGCCCAGCTTCGTGAACTTGGTTGGGTTCTTTAAGAACTCCACTATTTCTTGAATCTCTTCCTTAGCTTCGTCCAATCCGGCAACATCAGCAAACGTTATTTTTATTTTTGTATCAGCATCAAACAATGCTGCTTTGGATTTTCCAATGTTGAAAATTTGTCCACCAGGGCCACCGCCACCGGTCATTCTACGCATCAACATCCAGAATCCGAAAATGACCAGTATGAGAATGCCCCATTGAAAGAACAATCCCATAAAATTCACACGGTCCTCCTGTACATATTCAGGACGATTAGCTGAAGCAGTTTTATCAAGAAATGCACGAAACTCCTGATCAAAGTTTCCAGGATCAACAATCTTTACAGTGTAATGAGGGCCGGATCCACTTGCCAATGGACCTGTGCTGATGTCTTGCTTATACTTAGCATTTTGCAATGCTTCAGAACGAAGGGTAATCTCCGCTATCTTCTGATCTTGTATCAGTGCAACCTTCTTTACATCGCCATTGGTGACCATATCTTTCAAATCATTAAAGCTTTTCTCTTTAAGATTTGAATTGTTGCTATACAACATGATAGCGAATATGACAGCGATGGAGGCAAATATTACCCACATCTGATAATTACCTTTTGGATTTTTGCCCGGCATTTGGGGCTTATTACTCTCTTTCTTCTTGTCAGCCATGTCTTAAGTTAAAGTCCGTTTAAAATGTCAAATCAATAACGTTTTGATCGTTTTTTAGTTTTGGCTCTCTTTTATTTCCCGAATTTCAGCATCGCCCCACAAGCGCTCTAATGAATAGAATTCTCTACGGTCTTTTCGGAAAACGTGAGCTACAACATCTATGTAGTCGAGTAACATCCACTCTTTATTGTTCTTACCTTCACTATGCCATACATTTTCTTTCAAGGTTTTGAATACCTCTTCGTCAATCGAGTCTGAAATAGCATCAATTTGCTTGTCTGAGCTTCCGGAACAAATCACAAAAAAATCAGCTATCGAGTTTTTTACTTTCCGAAGATCCATCACCACAATATCAATGGCCTTTTTCTCTAACATTCCCTTCACGATCACTTCACTCAGTATTTCAGAACTTGCTCCCTTCCTTTTCTTAGCCATTAAACTATCTTCGTTTTTGGTTCAACTACAAAACTAATCAAAATACCTTGTATAAAATTCCGGCCAACACGGTTTTCATGGGCAAGAATCTGGTTTTCGTGCCGGAATGTCACTCTACCAACAATCTCGCCTTACAACTCTGCCAACAACGAGCAACATCTGACGGCACCATTATCATTACATCAAACCAAACTGCGGGCCGCGGGCAGCGAGGTAATACCTGGTATGTGGAGCCTGGAAAGAATTTTACCTTCTCTTGCATTCTCAAGCCTACCTTTCTTGCTATTAAGGATCAGTTTCATCTGAACATCATTGCTTCAATAGCCATCCATGATTATCTCATCGAAAAAACGAATGAGACCATCCGAATTAAATGGCCTAACGATGTGATGGTCAATGACAAAAAAATAGCGGGGATACTTATTGAAAATCAAATACAAGGTAATTCCTTCTCGAGTTGTGTTGTGGGGATTGGATTGAATATGAATCAGGAGAGTTTCATAATTGACACTGCTATTTCACTTTTTCAGCTAAATCATCAAGTATGTGATCTGGAAGTAGAATTAGAATCTTTACTACACAAACTTGAAGCAAGATATTTACAACTTAAAAGTGGCAAACAAAATACATTGCTTGCCGATTACTTAAACGTGATGTATAGGCGGAACGAACTTCATACTTTTGTATCCAATGATCTAAGCTTTGAAGGAACGATTGTCGGACTGGATGATCTCGGAAGATTAAAGATTAGCACTCAAAACGGAGAGCGTGTCTTTGGAATGAAGGAAATACAATATCAATCACTTCGGTCTGTTTCCTCAAAGACCGAAACAAGTGGTGATCTTTGAGGAAACAGACCACGGGGTTGAAATGCAGACCCCGGAATTGGAATGAAGGGGGTACACAATCAGATCACAGATTGAGGAACAAACTAAACGCAAGAAATTACCGATGAATATTTTTACTGAACCAAGTCGCATTGTCATTACCTGTAATAAACGCCTCGCTCCTTACTTAGAAAAAGAAGTTGAAGCACTTGGCTTTGAATTGACTCGTGTTTTTGGAACCGGTGTTGAATTGAAAGGTACTGTAACCGACTGTATTAAATTAAATCTAAACCTTCGATGCGCCAGTCAGATCCATTATTCTTTAATGGAATTTGAAGCGAACAATCCGGATGAATTGTATCGTGGTATAAATGATTATGCATGGGAAAATATTTTAAAACCGGATGGTTATTTTTCAGTGACATGCAATGTTGATAATCCCACCATCAACAATACCATGTTTGTAAATGTGAAAGTGAAAGACGCCATCGTTGATCGCTTGCGTATGCTTAACAAACTACGCCCAGACTCGGGCCCTGATTTAGACAAAGCGGTTATCCATTTGTATTGGAAAGATAACCATGCTGAAATTTTTGTTGATACCTCCGGACATACCTTAGCAAAACATGGCTATAGAAAAATTCCGGGCAAAGCACCCATGTTAGAAGCACTGGCCGCTGCAACCATTATGGCAACGAAGTGGGATTATCAATCTCCTTTTGTAAATCCAATGTGCGGATCATCAACGTTAGCGATTGAAGCAGCCTTACTTGCAACTAACAGAAGACCTGGATTATATCGTGATAATTATTCCTTCATGCACATGGTGAATTACGATGGCAATGTGTATCAGAAAGAAAAAGAAAATCTTAAATCGCTCATCAAAGAAGTTCCCGAACTCAAAATAATTGCCACTGACATTAGTGACGATGCTATTTCAATCTCGAAGGTAAATGCTGAAATGGCAGGTGTCGAAAATTTAATTCAATTTAATATTTGTGATTTCGAAGAAACAGAAGTTCCGGAAACACACGGTGTGGTGTTTTTCAATCCTGAATATGGTGAGCGCTTGGGAGAAGTTTCAGAACTGGAACTTACCTATAAACGTGTGGGTGATTTTATGAAGAAGAAATGCAAGGGGTACAGTGGTTACATCTTTACGGGTAATCTTGACCTTGCCAAAAAGATCGGACTAAAAGCCAGCAGAAGAATTGAATTCTACACCGCCAAACTCGATTGCCGTTTGCTTGAGTATGAATTGTATTCAGGTAGTAAGGGGTAATGGTCAATGGTCAATTTAAAAATTCTAAAATCTTAATTCTTTATCGTTGCTTAAATGCCAACAACGGAATCTTGCTTTGAAAGGCCATCTTGCGTGTCATGCTCCGATCAAACATTTTTTCGTAGAAACTTGGCTCATGCGTAAACATGGTAAGTAAGTCTGCATTGATGGCCTCCACATAACTTTCAATTGCATGATCTACATTTTTATTTACCAGAACCCGAACAATTACATTACCATAACCTGATTTCATTACCGATGCATCAATTTTTGCTTCAATTGATAATACATTCTTTTGAGCGTTTGTGACGTGAATAAGATGAATGGTTGATCCGGAAATTTCAAGGTAAGGTAAGAGTGTTTTGATTTCCTTTTCTACATGCTTTAAATCTGTGGCGTACACAACATTTTTAAAATTTTTAAATGCACCCAGTTCAGGAACTGCCAGTACCGGAACACTGCTGACTTCTATTACCGATGTTGTAGAACTGCCCAACACATATTTCTTTAATCCACTGGCACCACGTGTGCCCATAACGATCAAACCGATGCGTAATTTTTTAGCTTCCCTTTTTACTGTGGCATTAAACGAAGTTCCCTTTACAATTTTTATCTTAATCGGTTGCGAGAGTTTCCTTCCTTTCGAAACTTCAGCCAGCAGATGGTCCAGATCTTCCTTCGCTGTGTCTACTAACTCCTGCTCAAGTGATTTGAACTTGATACGCATTGTTGCCCGGGTGGGCTGAATTACTGTAACAACATGGAGCAAGGTTATATTTCCATCTAATTTATTTGCCATTTTTATTGCGTACTCAATGGCTACCTTTGAAAGGTCTGATAAATCAGTCGGGACTAGGATATTCAGCATAGGTTTCTTTTTATTCCGACTAAATTAAGACTTTTTAGCAATCTTATTTAATCTTAATTTTCAGTTCACTTTATGAAAACAGAACAATGCCATATCACCAAGCAGAAACTTCCCTTAACCCAATTGGTGCATGGCGGGAGTATTCGCGAGGGTCTTTTGAAGGAGATTCAGAAAGACCACACCGACTTTAAACTAAACCATTACATATCTATTGACGAACTTAATCTGTATCGAAAAAAATACGTAGAGTCGATTTTAAAAGAAGAAGTGGGCGAGCTTTCTCATCTTGAACAAGAAGTTGTTAAAAGTATTAATGAGAATGAACTTCTCTCTGAAAACATTGAGTCAAAAATTGATGCCGACCTTAAACTTGGCGATCGGATTGCTGATAAAATAGCAACGTTTGGTGGTAGCTGGACCTTCATCATTTCCTTTTTTCTTTTTATAATCTTCTGGATCATAGGCAATATATATTTATTGGTAGCCAGCCCTTTTGACCCCTTCCCATTCATTCTACTTAACCTATTGCTTTCGTGTTTGGCTGCGATCCAGGCACCCATTATTATGATGAGTCAGAATCGGAAGGAAACAAAAGATCGTCAGCGCTCAGAACATGACTACATTATTAATCTGAAAGCTGAATTAGAAATCAGACAACTGCATGAAAAAATTGACCACATGATCCTGCAACAAAATCAACACTTGCTTGAAATACAACAACTCCAGGTTGATTTAATGGAAGACATTCTCACGAAACTAAATCATAAAGACAAGCATAAATAAAGAAGTAAATGAAGAACAGAACTTTTGCGAGTGATAATTATGCCGGTGTACATCCTGAAATTATGGAAGCCTTGCTTCGCGCAAATCATGGTCATACCGGATCTTATGGCGCAGACGAATACACGGAGCGTGCCACTCAAAAATTCAAAACGCTTTTTGGCGATTCAACGGTAGTTTACTTTGCTTACAATGGAACGGGAGCAAATGTACTGGCATTAAGTGCACTTACCCATTCTTTTAATTCCATTATTTGTTCAGACCTCGCACACATCAATGTAGATGAATCAACCGCCCCAGAAAAATTCACCGGTTGCAAATTAATTACCATACCTACTACCGATGGAAAGATTTACCCGGACCAAATTGAAGAGAAAATTCTTCGGGTTGATGATCAACACCATCCTCAGGCTAAGGTAATTTCCATATCGCAGTCAACGGAATATGCAACGCTTTACACAACATCTGAAGTAAAGGCAATTTCAGCGATCGCAAAAAAACATAATCTGTTTTTGCACATGGATGGTTCGCGCATTGCCAATGCTGCTGCGAGTTTGCAAGAAGATTTCAAAACATTCACCAAAGATGCAGGTGTTGATGTTCTCTCCTTTGGTGGGACAAAGAATGGAATG
Organism: Chryseolinea sp.; assembly: GCA_036787535.1. Taxonomy (GTDB): domain Bacteria; phylum Bacteroidota; class Bacteroidia; order Cytophagales; family Cyclobacteriaceae; genus Chryseolinea. Next base: position 36,854 of record DAIQPD010000010.1, on the reverse strand, counting down.
ATGTTCGGAGAGGCTATTCTATTTTTCAATCCTGAACTCGCAAAATACATGAAGTTCATACGGAAACAAGGAATGCAGCTTCACTCTAAAATGCGCTTCATCAGTGCGCAGTTTGATGCTTTGTTAAGCAACGATCTTTGGAAACGAAACGCTGAACATTCCAACAAAATGACGAAATTCCTTGAAGGTGAACTAAGAAAAAATAAATCGGTTTCGATTACCCAAAAAGTAGAAGCCAATGGAGTCTTTGCCACAATGCCACCTTCAATAATCCCCACACTACAGGAAGAACACTTCTTTTACGTTTGGAATGACAAGACATCAGAAGCACGATTGATGTGTTCGTTTGATACAACAGAAGAAGATGTCTTGAATTTTGCGAAACATTTGAATTCGCTCACATCAGCTTTATGAAAAATCTCTATTTATTAAGCGGCCTGGGAGCAGACAAAAGGGTTTTTAATTTTTTAGATTTTGGCAATCACAACATTCACCACATCGTCTGGATCAGACCGCTGGAAAATGAAAGTCTCTCGGAATATGCCAAAAGACTTTGCAATGAAATCAGTTGTCCGTACCCGATTTTAATTGGTGTGTCGTTTGGTGGAATTGTGGCCATGGAAATGGGAAAGTTTATAAAAACAGAGAAAATTATTTTAATCTCTTCTGCGAGAACAAGGAAAGATATTCCGCTTCGCTTTAAACTCACCGGTAAACTAAAATTGCACAAAACCATTCCACCATCTTTTAAGGTACGTAACAACCCTGTTCAATCATGGCTCTTTGGTGTAAAGACAACATCAGAAAAGGAATTATTAACCTCCATACTTCTGGATACTGATCCTTACTTTTTACGATGGGCAATTGATAAACTAGTGTGTTGGAAAAATGAGGATTTACTCGAAAATGTAAAGCAAATTCACGGAACAAAAGATAAAATTCTACCGTTCAAAAAAGCTGAATTTGTGATTGAAGGAGGAGAGCACCTGATGATTGTAAGTCGGGCAAATGAAGTAAGTACGATGATAAAAAAGGCAATCTATGATTAGCGCTTCAGGAATTTATAGGTACCTCTGAACTTACTCAGATCATCCTTTAAGACGATTAGATAATAGCCAGCAGCCATATCCTTAACCCTTACTTTTATTTCATGCTCATCTACAACTTCTACTTCAACGGGCATTTCATTGCCAATAATATTGTGTAGCGAAAGTTTAAGAAGATGCATATCTACCTGTTCATTTCGAATATGAACATAATCGACTGTAGGGTTGGGGAAAATGTGAAATGATTTGGTGGGATCAGCAGCTGCGCGCTCAGGTAAAGAGGCAATCTCCGAATAGGATTGAGCCCATCCAACGGATGTTGTAAAGCTAACGACCAGTATAAGTAAGTAAAGAATCGATTTCATAGTGTAACCTCTAAAGCCTTCTAACGACAAATATTGAACCAAGGTTGGTCAAAATTCCTCCTTGTTGGCTTTTAGATGCTAAACTTGGTCAAAAGGTTTAAACCAAAGGGAATATTTTAATGAATTTATCGTTTTACTCTGCTTTTCATGCTAACAATTGAAAATTTCTCGAAAGCATATTCCGGCACAACCATAATTTCGATCGCGTCATTGAAGCTCTCTTCAGGCATTTATTGGATAAAAGGAGAGAATGGCTCAGGTAAAACAACATTCTTTAAATCACTGGCTGGGTTGCATCCTTGTGAAGGTAAAATTCAATTTGATGATGGTGTCAACTTGCATACGAATCCCATTCCGTTCCGAAAGCGGGTAAATTACAGCGAAGCCGAGCCGTTATATCCGGGCTTTCTCACCTCAAAAGATTTGATTCGCTTCATCGGTAAAACAAAAGGAGCAGATCAGAAGCAGCAGGATTTTTTTGTAGAACAGTTTAAAATGTCCAGCTATTTTGAAAAGCCCTGCGAGACATACTCCAGTGGAATGTTAAAAAAACTATCACTCGCCATTGCATTTCTAGGTGCACCAAAGCTCATCATCTTAGACGAACCCCTGATTACCTTAGATATACAGGCTCGAAGTGTTCTTATTCAAATTATAGAGAAATATATCCATGAACACGAAGTCACTTTTCTTTTGTCCTCTCACCAGGCATTGGAGTCGGATGATTTAAAAGTAAATGACACGTTTGTGATTGAGAAAAAAACTTTAGTGCAAGGATGAAGATTGTTTCCTCCATACTTCAGCGGATTCTCGTCCGTGAGTTCTATCGCGCAAATGCCGGGTTATTCTTTTTGGCAATTGGGATCAGTGCTGGCTTTATGCGCAGCTACGAACACGTTGCCCTTGCTGAGTTCTTTTCTGCATCACCTGTACTCATGCTTGTTCCCATTTCAGTCTGGACGATTTACACGATCAACGTAATGAAGTTCAATCGAGACGTACTGAAGCGAAAAGAGAATGAATTTATCTTTCATGTTACGCTCCTACCTCCGCCACAGAAGTGGGCTGGACTTTTTGTTACCCTATTTTATCAACTTCTTCCAGCAATTCTATATGGAATTTTCCTGATGGCCTTTGCAATCCGGAACGACTTCATGGATACGATTCTCATGATCATCGCTTCTTTGCTACTACTGGTTATCGTTGGAGCATTTGCTCTTTCGCACGCACTGCATCATTCGAATCAGGAAAAGAAAGTGAGCCTGCTTTCAAAATTCATAAATTTATCATTTACAAAACCCTTTCCGTTATTCTTCCCTGAATGGATCGCAAGACGAGAGCCGTTGATGCTCTTTGGAACGAAAATCTTTAGTAGCCTGATTCTACTTGGTGTTACTCAACTTTATAAAACAGATATTTATGATTTGCGGCTACTGGGATTAGGTATTGTGATCGCATTCTCTGCTCAGGTTGTTTTGGTATGGGAAGTGCAACGGTTCGATAACTTTTATTTTCCATTGAACAGAAATCTTCCCATACCTTTTTCAAAACGATTACTGTATTTCGTCTGTACACTTCTGATTCTAATCATTCCGGAACTCGGTATGATTATTAAAAACTTTCCAGCTGAATTTAATAATCTGAATATGATCTTGTCAATTCTGTTCGCGTTAAGCATCCCAGTATTCTTTTACGGATGGTTGTATACAAAAGATCGCGATCAGGAAAAGTTGATGCCGTTCTTGTTCTTCTTTTCTATCAGCTGGATTCTACTCATATTATTTAAAATACCCTTGTGGGCAATTGCCAGTATAAACCTGAACGTTGGACTGGCATGCCTGAAGAAATTCTATTATTCGTTTGAATACATTTCTAAACCTGAGGATTGAACTGATTATAAAAGTTCATACGGGGCTGAGTCAATTCTAAAACCTTTTGTGAACCTTTGTGTCCTTGTGGCTACCTCTTGCACAAATACAAGAATGGATGCACTAAATTACCTTCCCATTCAAAATAACCTGATCGATTAAGGTATTACCAAAAGCATACGGCAGATATGCAATGGATGGAATCGGCTTTGTGATGAAAACATTAGCCACTTTTCCAACACTAATACTTCCGTGTGATTTATCAAACTCAAGTGCGTGTGCAGTATTTATTGTAGCGGCATTGATCGCTTCTTCGGGTGTCATTTTCATTTTAATGCAGGCCAGCGAAAGCATCAGCATCATGTTTCCACTCGGTGCGCTTCCTGGATTATAGTCGGATGCAATGGCGAGAGGTAATCCGGCATCCAACATTTTACGGGCTGGTGGAAACGGCAGTCCTAAAAAAAATGCTGCGCCAGGCAAAGCTGTTGGCATTACCCCACTATTCTTTAGTATTTTGATTTCTTCGTCTCCTATATTTTCCAGATGATCAACGCTCATTGCGTTTGTCTTTACTCCTACCTGTACACCACCTGAATTATGAAGTTGATTGGCATGGATGCGCGGCTTCATTCCAAATCGTTTCCCCTCTTCAACTATGCGTTCTGTTTCTTCCGGATTAAAAAACCCTTCTTCACAAAACACATCTATGTAGTCAGCCAGTTTTTCTTCCGCGACAGTGGGAATCATTTCTTTAATGACTAAATCAATATAATCTGCTTTATTAAAATCTTTTGGAACGGCATGCGCACCGAGAAAGGTTGTCTTTACCGTAAGGGAGCTTTCTTTTCCAATTCGCCTCGCTACTCGAAGCATCTTCATCTCATCTTTTGTAGTTAAACCATAACCACTTTTGATTTCTATCGCACCTGTACCTGTGCGGATAACTTCCTCCACACGAACCATTGATCTTTCAAACAGTTCGTCTTCTGAAGTGTGTTGAAGTTTCTTTGCTGAATTTAAAATACCTCCTCCATGTGCAGCAATCTCCGCATAGGTAGCGCCTTTAATTTTCATTACGAACTCCTCCTCACGGCTCGCTGCAAAAACCAAATGCGTATGCGAATCCACAAAACTGGGGAACACAAACTTTCCTGAAGCATTAATAATTAGATCAGCTTGATTTTTTGGCAAATCCTCCATGCGACCAAACGCAGCAATCAATCCATCCTTAATAGCAAGAAAAGAATTTTCAAGAACTGGTAGCACTGACATGTCTTTACCAGCAACAAAAGAAAGGGCTTGTTCACGAATTTGAACAAGCCCCTTTATGTTAATGATAAGAATATTGAATGACATGGTTAAAGATTCTAAAAATAAAGTACAGTTAAATAAGTGAACAAGTCCAGCGATTAACTTTTAACAATTAACCATTAACTTATTTCCCAAACGACTCTACCTTATAATCGAGGTTGGTTCCAAAAACCGGGAAGGCAATCTTAATGAGTGCATAAAAACCTGCCTTCTCGAAAGTTGGTCTGTATCCTACTTCTCCTCCATAAGACCAGCCTAATTGACGATTGAAGCGACCATCCATACCCACTCGGAAACCAATCATTTTTGTCTTTACCGGGCTAACAGAATAAGTTGCTGTAGTGGTCACATCTCTATCGCCATTTGCATCCTTCTGGGTATATACAACATCATCAATCTTCAAAGATGGAGCAATAAGAATATCAACATAGGCTGTCAGTATTCCATCGTCAATACCTTCTTCAAACTTATCAAAGTTTACGGCCACGTTTCTGATCCATGACATAGACCCTCCAACATATAATCCGGTTGAAGTAATGTTTGTGAAAGGATGTACCGGATAATTCGTTTTAAGCACACCATCTATTTTAACCATTTCAACTTCAGGAAGAGAAACATCAGATGTCGTTTTTAAATCGCTGTTACTTAATCCCTGGCGTTCTAAAATTCTACCCAAATCTGCAGAGCTGGTCCAGAAAATACCACCTAAACGGGCAGCATATATCTTTCTTACTTTACAAGGAACTTCAGCATGAAGCGGCACTCGGGCTGCCCACTTATTACCTTTATAACTGTTCTTGTAGAGGACCATCTTCGTCTTCGAACTCTCTTCAAAATCTTTAAAATGGTAAGAGCCGCCAAATTCAATATAATTATACACAGCAGACCTGTTATCTACGCTGCTTTGATTAGAAGCTAATTCACGTGTAAAATCATAAAACTTCTGGCTGTAGGTTTTACGGTACTGAACATGAAAGTCTGCTTTGTCTTTTAGATAGTACATTGCATCCACTCCAAAGCCAGCATTCACGTTGGTAGCAAACAATTCACCGTACATGGGTACTAGCCCGATGAAGAGTTTATTGACAGAATACGGCTCGTCATAAATTTCTTCATAGGTGACGGCCGTCTTGTCTTTGCGTTCGCCCTGCGCAAAAAGTGTGGAGCTCGTAAGCACCATCAGCGCAGCGATAAGGATCAAAAAGCGATATTTCATAATCCAGTTAATTGGGTAAGTATTGGTAAAAATAGTAAAACTCCTGCAAAAAATGATCTTGTGTTCATACAGGCCATGGCGGAGAGGTAATTCTACCCACCAAAAATCCCTAATTACTCTTGTTTCCCAGCATCTTTTTGAGCTGTTCCAGCTCTAATAACTTGGCCGAAATGTCGGCTTCCTTGTTCTTGCGCTCGGTAATATCCTCGAACATACCCAGCACTGCCACCACTTCATTGTTTCGATTTGTTACTGCCACCTTGCTGGTGCTTACCCATGAAACCTGGCCTTCACTATTCACATTCTTCTCCTCTTGATCGATTCGCGATTTTCTGTCCTTCATTACCTCCAAATCATCTTTCCGATATTCTTCGGCATGCGCTTTCCATGGCATATCAAAGTCGGTATGTCCGATCAAATCTTTATGGGATTTTAACCCTGCTACTTGTGCAAATATTTTATTGCAGCCCTGGAAGCGAAGCTCCTTGTCTTTCCAGAATACAGCCCTCGGAATATTATCGATAATGGTTTGTAAGGTCTCCTGTGCATCGTTCAACTGATCGACCATTAAATTAATAGTCTTTGTGTTGTAGGATACAGAAAGCAAATCGGCACATGAGTTTAAAAACTCTACCTCTTCATCGAGCCAATCTTTTTGTTCGTATTGATGTTCGCAGCAAATTACTCCTATAATTTTACCTTCGTGAAAAAAAGGAACATCTAACATCGATTCTATATTCAATGGCTTTAAATACACTTGCGAAAATTCACTTGTCGCTTGGTGAGTATGGGCATCTTTGGCAACAATGGTCTCCTCACTGGCAAGGGCTCTGAAGTAAGAAGGGAAATCACTACCCTTCAGTATAGTGCCTGATTCAAACGTCTTTGTATCATGCTGGTATAGTTTATCGCATGCCAGAGTGTTATCCTTACTGTTATAAATCCAGATGCTACACCGCGAAACATTTAACTGGTTTGTAATAGAGCTTGTCACTTTTTCAATTGAAACATTCCAATTACCTGTCTTGATATCATTGTTGCGGGTAAGCTCCATTACTAATTTCCGATTGAGCTGTACCTTCTCATTGCGCTTCTTTTCCTGATCAAACATATCCTGAATATGTCTTTCCTTTCTTCGCATTTCTTCTTGCGTGGCTTCCAGCTCTTCCATGTTCTGGCGCATCTCTTCTTCCTGAGAGCGCATCTCTTCTGCCTGCTGTTGTGTTTTTTCTAACAGGATTCGTGTGCTTTCATTTACCCGAACGGTTGAAATAGTAGAAGCAATACTTTCAGAAAGCTTCTCAACCAAACTTATTTCGTATTCTTCATAGTGTTTAAACGTAGCCAGTTCAAGCACGCCAAAAATCTTTTCGTTTACCTTTAACGGAACAAGCAGCAAAGCATTTGGATTCGATCCTCCTAAACCAGAAGTAATCGATACATAATCCGAGGGAATTTTCTCAAGGTAAACTCGCTGCCCTTCCATATAGCATTGCCCTACAAGCCCGAAACCTGTATCAACACGCTTTTGCAAAAACTTTTTTCGTTCGAAGGCATAGCAGGCAACCAGCTCAAGAAAGGTATCGCTTTCATTTTCATCATTAAAAAGAAAGAGACCACCTTGATTGGAATTGGTGTACTTCACCACAAATTTCAGGATGTTATCAAGAAGTTCTGTGGTTGTGCTTGTAGACGTTCTGAGAATCTCACCAATCTGTGCAAGGCCGGTCGTAGCCCAGTTGCGTTTAAAATCTTCTTCAGCATTCGCACTTAGTTTATCACGCATGGCAATAAACGTGTTTCTTAAACCGCTCGCATCTTCTCCAAGGTCAAGATCGATGGAATAATTTCCGGCCGATATCGATTCAATAAATCCGGAAACCGCAGCAACTGAATTACCTTGTTGACCAAGTTTTGAAGTTTGCTCGGCAATTACTTTATCATTCTTGAATTGTAATCTAAAAAAGAATAAACCGATACCAAGAAAAGAAACGGCTGATATCAAAATGGCAATCCATGAAAATTTCTGGAAGAATGCGGCATGCGAAGCAGCATCCGCTTTTAGATAAGTTGTTAATCGATCAATGGTAACAAGTGCGTGCTGATAGGCTGTTTCATATTTAAGATTTGTAGCAGCCGCAGATTGCTTCGTGGAAATTTCCATGGCACTATCGCCTACACTGTTTCGCGCGAGTTGATGAGCAGCATTTCTCTCCTTCGCAACTTCTACCAGCTTATCCAGATCGTTTATCGTTTCCTTGAAAATAATTTTTGCCTCCTCATCTTTAATCTCTTCAAAAGCACCAATCTCTGAATCTTGACTATCATATGCTTTTTGTACAATATTTCGAATGGATGTGATCGCGCCCAAAATATTTTTATCAAAGCTTACATTGGCATCACCAACTATGGCCCTTTCAAATAAAGGTTGTGTTTGTGATATTCCATTTTTTAGATGATCACCAAGCAACAAATAGGGTGCATTTCGTTTCTGAATGCTTCCCGGAGCCCAAATCAAATACACCATAAGTGCTGTTATGATTGCGCCAATAAGTGTTAAGATCAGGGTATACTTCAATGCACGATTTTTCATCGAATGCGGTCTGGTTGTAAATAGAAACAGGCTTCTGTATCGGCTAATATAATACTGCTTTCGCGGATTTCATACCGTTTAAGAGTAAAGGAGGTTAAACCCCAGAGGACACAGAGATACGCAGAGTGAATTCATTGGTGTCTGCCCTTTTTGCGCTGTATGATAGATCAACTACAATCCAAACCGTTCGCAAAATTCTCAGCGAAACTTTGTGCTGTTCCTGACTTCAGTTAAAGGTAATGGACAACTAAAGTTCTTTAAGAGCTGCGCGATTCGCTTCAAGAATGCTCGAAACAACATCCTCTTTTATGGCTGAAGAAATAAACATCGCCTCATATTGTGAGGGCGCCATATACACTCCGCGAGCGGACATGCTTTGGAAATATCGCGCGAACACCGCGGTATCACTTGTTTTGGCAGTATCAAAATCGATTACCTGTTGCTCTGTAAAAAATAAGGTAAACATCGAACCAACCTGATTGATGCTATGTGCAACTCCTGCTTCTTTAAATTGCTTACCTATCCCTTCTGTCAACATCGAAGTGCTTGAATCAATTTTGGAATAGACTTCCGGATGTTGCTTAAGGTATTTCAGCATGGCAAGTCCTGCGGCCATCGCTAAGGGGTTTCCCGAAAGCGTTCCGGCTTGATAAACCGGGCCAACAGGCGAAACACAATCCATAATTTCTCTCTTACCTCCATAGGCTCCAACCGGTAAACCTCCCCCGATAATCTTACCCATCGTAGTCATGTCTGGTTTTACGTTAAAGCGTTCTTGTGCACCACCCAATGCAAGACGGAAGCCCGTCATTACCTCATCAAAAATTAAAACAATGTTATGAGCATCACAAAGTTTCCGCAGACCTTCAAGGTATCCGAGTTGAGGCGGAACGCATCCCATGTTACCTACTACAGGTTCTAAAATAATGGCAGCAATTTCATTTTTATTTTCAGCTATAATCTTCTCAACCGCTTCCAGATTATTAAAGGGTACGATTAGGGTATCCTTTGCAGTACCTTTTGTTACACCTGCACTATCCGGAACACCAAAGGTAAGCGCACCACTTCCGGCAGCGATCAAAAATGAATCACCATGACCATGATAGCAGCCTTCCATCTTGATGAACTTCTCACGACCTGTATAACCACGAGCAGCACGAATGGCCGACATGGTAGCTTCTGTTCCTGAATTGACCATCCTTACTTTTTCAACTGATGGAACAATCGAACAAATTAATTCGGCCATCTCAACTTCACGCGCGGTAGGCGCTCCGAAAGATGGTGAATTGGCCAAGGCTGCTTTCACGGCTTCTTCAATCAAAGGATGCGCATGACCTAAGATCATTGGACCCCATGAATTAATTAAATCGATATATGTATTATCATCTTCATCATACAAGTAAGCGCCTGATGCTCGCTTAATAAATAGTGGATTCCCCCCTACTGCACGAAATGCACGAACGGGTGAGTTTACTCCTCCAGGAATAAAGTTTTTTGCTTTCTCGAAAAGCGATTTACTATTGGTTGTTGATGACATGGAGTGATTAACGTTTTTCAATCACAACTCTCTTTCCGTTTTTAAACCGCACGAACGGTATTAATTGGTTGTCGCGACTGAATTGAAAATTATAGCCTTCAGTTAAATATCCTGGAATAAAATTGGTAGCACTCAGGCCCTCCTGAAAATAGACACCGTTCTTTTTCAACTGGTGACCAACGAAGAGCATAAATTCATAACCGTATTTAGCATACGTAGTTGGCGCACGGCCATGTGTCTTGACGAATTTTTTTGTAAACGCTTTAAGGTAAGCATTGTCGCTCGATGAAAAATTTGGAGAAGCTAAAACAACCGGAAGGGTTTGATATTTCCCTGCATCAACAACAGCCTGGTCGAGCCACGCTTCGGATCCCAATACAATTACAGAATCTTTTCGTGTCTCAATACTACTCAACACTTTCGCATAGATCAGTGCATCATCAGAAGCCACAAAAATACTTCCGAGACTATCTTTTTTTAAAGTAAATTGTTTTGGGTAATGAAATTCATCATACTCTGTTGGTGTAGCCAGCATGGTCAATACCTTTCCAAAATTTTCTCTTGATAAACGATTGGAGGATAAAATCCTCAATCCATTTTCACTTGCCGTTTGATTGAAGTTAGCCGCCAAAATAGAATCACGTTTGGATGTTCCGTAATACACAATGCAGTTTTTCTTCTTCGCATACCCAGCCAAAAACTCACCCGACTTTTTTCCAATAACTTCAAAAGAGGGTTGATATAAAAATGCATACGGATTGCCTGCAATCAGCTCTGCATTATTCGAAACCGGATTGAATACATTGATCTTATTATTCAGCGAAAACTCCTGAATGAATTTATTTTCCTCCTGAAAGAAAGGGCCAACAATCAAATCGGTGTTTTTCAATTCTTCTGTAGCCAGAATGGTTTTGATTTTATCGTTGCTTCGTTCCGTATCATAGGCACGAAGACTTAACTTGATACCTTGCTTAGACAAAGTATCAACCGCAAGCTTCATACCTTCATACATATCCAATACATTTTGATTTCGTTTCATAGATGGTGACGGGTCAAGTGTACTGACCATCAAAGGAAGTAATGCAGAAACCGAATACACATCTTTATGAACAGTCTTCGGTGCTTCCGGAATGAAATCGGATTTCTTAAAACCAAACGTTCCGATAATAGCTTCTAACTGCGCCAGATTATTTGGATCAACTGTATTTTTAGAAAGTGCTATTGCGAGATAGGTAGCGACTATTTCATCTTTTGGATATTCGATATTAATTCTTCTTAATGTTTCAAGGTCCGTTATGTCACGAAGCGCATTGCGTTTCACCTGATCAACATCTTTCTGCAGTTTTTTATCTGTAATTAATGTTAATGTTTTCAGTCCAACGAAGTATTCTTTATTCTCGAGTTGAATTTTACCTAACCAAAAATTTACCTCATCCATTTTCTCCCACTTTGGATGAAGGGTTTTCAATTGTGTGAAGGCATCTTTCGAAACAGCCTTGAAGTTTAAGTTATAGGCTGATAGTGCGTAATAGAAAGAAGCGTATTCAGTAAAAACATTATTCTGATCGTATTGCGTTAAGGGCTTAAAACTCTCCATCGCCAGATTGTATTTACCTTCACGGAATAAAGTCTTAGCGTTAAAGTATTGCTTATTGAAATCAACCTGTGCGAATGACAGATTAATACATAAAACAGAAATTACGCAAACGAGAAATATTTTTTTAACCATGGTAATTGTTCAAAGTTTCAAGTTCAAGGTTCAAAGTTCCAGGTTCAAGGTTCAAAGTTCGTTAACCTGAAACCTGGAACTTTGAACCTTGAACCCAAAACAAATATCATTCCCACTCTATCGTTGCTGGTGGCTTCGAACTGATGTCATACACCACACGATTAACACCTTTTACTTTATTGATAATATCGCTCGATACTGTTGCTAAGAAATCATACGGTAAGTGTGCCCAGTCTGCGGTCATTCCATCGGTACTGGTTACAGCACGTAAGGCAACAACGCGTTCGTATGTTCGCTCATCACCCATTACACCAACAGATTGAACAGGCAATAACATCGAACCGGCTTGCCACACTTTATCATACAAGCCATGCTCGCGCAGACCGGTTGTAAAAATGTAATCTACCTCTTGCAGTATTCTTACTTTGTCGGCAGTGATATCGCCTAAAATTCGAATACCTAAACCAGGACCAGGGAAAGGATGTCTGCCTAAAATCGTTGGATCTATACCCAAAGTCTTGCCAACTACTCGTACCTCGTCTTTGAACAAGGTATTGAGTGGTTCAACAATTTTTAGTTTCATTTTCTCTGGAAGTCCACCGACATTGTGATGCGACTTAATAGTTTGTGATGGACCATTTACAGAAACGGATTCAATCACATCTGGATAAATCGTTCCTTGTCCAAGCCACTTTACATCTTTCAACAAATGCGACTCTTCATCGAACACGTCAATAAACGTTTTACCGATGGCTTTGCGTTTTGATTCAGGTTCTTCAAGTCCTGCTAAAGCTGTATAGAACTTTTCTTTTGCATCAACGCCTTTAATATTCAGCCCCATGTGTTTATATGAATCCAACACTTGTTCGAATTCATTTTTGCGCAACAATCCATTATCAACAAAAATGCAATGGAGGTTTTTGCCGATGGCTTTGTGTACTAAGATCGCGGCCACTGTAGAATCAACACCCCCTGAGAGTGCCATTACTACCTGGTCGTTACCTAATTTCGTTTTAAGATCAGCAATCGTTGATTCAACAAACTGATCAGCCGTCCAATCTTGAGCGCATCCACAAATGTGGACTACGAAATTTCTTAACAGGTTTTTACCTTCAGTTGTATGTGTTACTTCCGGATGGAATTGAATTCCATACACAGCTTTATTTTTTACTTTATAAGCCGCCACTGCTACCGATGGTGTGCTGGCAATTACTTCAAACGATGCAGGCACTGAAGCAATAGTATCAGCATGTGACATCCATACTTGTGAATCGAGGGTGATCTCTTTTAGGAGTTCACTATGATGATCCACAGTGGTTAATCGGGCACGGCCATATTCGCGCATGTGTGATGGCAATACTTCTCCTCCACTTTGGTGAGCAATGAGTTGAGCCCCGTAACAAACTCCCAAAACAGGCACATGCTCAAACTGCTTAAGATCAACACTAGGCGACCCGGCATCCCGAACCGAGCATGGACTTCCGGAAAGAATAACACCTTTAATATCAGATGTAATGGCCGGAACCTTGTTAAACGGATGAATTTCGCAGTAAACATTGAGCTCCCGCACCCTGCGGGCAATGAGCTGTGTGTATTGGGAACCGAAGTCGAGGATGAGAATTTGTTGTGACATTCCGCAAAGATAAACCAGTAATTTTTGGATGGAAGTATTTCTGGCGACTTTCAAAATAAAGGTTATCCGTTACCGGTTATCGGTATCCGGTGGCTGGTAATCGGTAAGGAATTCTATCCCAGAAGTAGTCCAATGCCGAAGAGAAGCACAAACGCCAAAGTTGACAGCGCCATTTGTTTGAGGTAAGGATCAAGTTCGTGAGACGACTTTCTGCTCACCACGAAACCATTTCGGATAAACAAAGGGGCCGTTAGTAAAAACAGGAACTGCCATGGTGAATGGTATGTCATTAGCGAATACACCAAAGCACAGAACAGACCACCCAATAATAAAAACCAGTGATAGATAATCGCCTTCTCGCGACCAATGCGAACGGGTATAGAATACTTGCCGGCCTTAAGGTCCGATTCGATATCGCGGATATTATTAAGATTTAATACACCAATAGAAAAGAATCCGCAACTAAGTGCAGGTAAAATATCAACGTTAACAAATTGCTGCGTGAATAGGTATTGTGAACCCAGAACTCCAACCAGACCGAAGAAAATCAAAACTGAAAGGTCGCCAAGGCCAATGTAACCGTATGGCTTTTTGCCAACTGTGTATGCAATGGCCGCAAGAATACATAAGATACCCAAGCCGAAGAAGAACAGAATAGCATTCCAATTCAAGCCGAACGAAAGCCACAACAAAGAAATCCCACTTACAAGACAAAGGAATACAAAAACGATGACGGCCATTTTCATTTGCTGAGAAGAGATAGTACCGCTTTGCACAGCTCGCACCGGACCTTTTCGATCTACACTATCAGCACCATGAATGGAGTCTCCGTAATCATTAGCTAGATTTGAAAGGATTTGTAAAAAGATGGTAGTGGTTACGCATAGCAAAAAAATATCCCACCGAAAAGCATTTGCTGTGGCCGCCAAAAAACCTGCCATAGCAATTGAAGAAAGTGCCAATGGCAATGTTCTCAATCGAAAGGCTTGTACTAATGCTTTTACGTTCATACCTATAAAATTCTGGGGCGAATATACTAGAATTAAAATTTTAACTCACGCAAAAACTTAGACCGCGTCATTGCGAGGAAGTGTCACGCGCTTAGCGTGACATACTGATGTGTCAATCCCCCTGCTATGAAATGCAAAAGAACGCGTTAATGTTTTAGGAATCTATTTCCGATCATCATTACCGCGTATTTACTTATTCACTTCGTAGTATGGGGATCGCTTCGTTCCTCGTGATGACGGAACTTTATAGTATCTTAACAATTGTACAGGTATTCTTATTATAATCAAAAGTATCACCCACCTTCAGATTCAATAAAGATTTACCTATCGGTGATTGTGGTGCAAGTGCAATGTATTCTACTTGATCAATTAATATTCTACCCGCACTGATGGCAACATAAAAATGTGGAGCAGATGATGTGATTACCAAGCTACCTAATGAAACAACACTCTGCCTTACTTCAGTATTATTAATTTGATCCAATAACTGTTTCAGTTTCTGAGCCTCATTTAATTGTTGAGCACCTTTGTCGCGTTCAATCTGCATCATTGCCCGACCTGTTTCATATTTATCGCCAGCACTGCTTTTTTCTTCTGCATTCGCAGACTCCTGAGCATTAGCCATCGCTTGCTTTGCTGTATCGATTCTTGTGTTTACATAATCGAGACATGCATTGAATATTTTTTGTCGGAGGGATTGATTCATGGCGCAGAATAAATACAGTTCACGCAAAGGCGCGAAGGTTTAAATACAAAGAACGCAAAGGAAAGGCATTAAAGGTATTGCTAAAATTTAGACAGAATTCTTTGCGCTCTTTGCGGCATTCCCTTTGCGCCTTTGCGTGAAACTCTCTTTACTTCAGAATCGCATTCACAATAGCCGAATCCAACGGCTCCACTTTCTGGGAAAAGAATTTTACAGAAGTACCATCTTTGCTGACAATGTATTTACAGAAGTTCCAGGATGGCGAATGACCGGTCTTGGCTTCAAGCCATGAATACAACGGATGTTTATCCTTACCCTTCACGGAAATTTTTTCGAACATCTGAAACGACACTCCATAGTTCTTCTGACAAAACGCGGCAATCTCTTCGTTCGATCCGGGCTCTTGCCATAAGAAATTATTAGCAGGAAAGCCCAGCACCGTTACCTTGTCTTTGTATAGATCATGCAATTTCTCCAACCCTTCATATTGAGGTGTGTAACCACACTTCGATGCCGTGTTGACAATTAAAATAGACTTGCCCTTATATTGGGCAAAGTCTATTTCATGTCCGTCAATCGAAGTCATTTTAAAATCATAAATACTTCCCGTAACCGAATCATCTTTTTTTGCAAAAGAAAGTTTACTTGAAAGAAATGCTACTAACCCCATAACGATCGCTATACCAAATGTTAACTTAAATAAGCGCATCTACAATTACCTTGTCAAGCGGATTAACTTTAGAGTCAAGGAAGGTGATGGTTCCATCAGGCTTCACTAAATATTTGCAGAAATTCCAGCTTGGTTCCTTTCCGGTTTTTTCTTTCAGCAACTTATACAAGGGATGTTGATCATCACCTTTCACTGAGATCTTTTCAAACATTTGAAAAGAAACACCATAATTTTTCTGACAGAATTCCGCAATCTCTAAATTCGATCCGGGCTCTTGTGAACCAAAGTTGTTTGCCGGGAAACCGAGAATAGTGATTTTACTTCCATATTGTTCCTGTAGTTTTTGTAAGTCGCCATACTGAGGAGTGTAACCACACTTCGATGCAACGTTTACGATCAACAAAGTTTTCCCTTTGTATTTTGCAAAATCAATTTGCTCTCCATCAATGGAAGTCATTTTGAAATCATAAAGCGAAGGAACAGACATAAAAAAAGATAAGGCTACAAACAGGATTGCTTTCATATTATTAAGGTTGAATGATAAGTTTAAATTACAAAGAATAAACACACTGTTTCGCTAATTGTTTACAAACGGCTAGTCTTACATCTTCTCCGGCACCAAAATGCCCAGCATGGACATTGCTTTTTGAATGGCGCTGGCAACCGATCGCGATAAAGCGATTCTGAATTTCAGTTTTGCCATATCTGTTTCATTAAAAATTGGAATGTTCTGGTAGAACTGATTGTATGCTTTCGCCATGTCAAACGCATAGTTTGCTATGACAGCCGGTGAATAATCTTTTGCCGCCTCGCGCACTCTATTTTCAAACTGACTGAGCAGCTGCAATGCATCGCGTTCCGCTGGCTCAAGCGTAGTTACCTCTCTGAGATCATTCGGCTCAATTGTAATATTCATACTCTCTGCTTTACGGATAATGGCTTTGATACGCGCATGAGTATATTGAATGAACGGCCCGGTGAATCCCTGCAATTGAATGGACTCAGCCGGATCGAAAAGCATGCGTTTTTTAGGATCTACCTTTAACAGGAAGAATTTCAACGCACTCAATCCTATCATTTCGAACAAGGTATTCAGGTCGTCTTCGCTAACGCCTTCTAGTTTGCCGTGCTCGCGAGTTTGTTTATCTGCTTCACGAACCATTTCTTCCATCAAGTCATCCGCATCCACAACAGTACCTTCACGCGATTTCATTTTCCCGGTAGGTAAATCCACCATACCATACGATAAATGATAACACTGCTTTGCCCACACATAACCAAGTTTGGCGAGAATGAGGAACAATACCTTGAAGTGATATTCCTGTTCGTTACCAACTGTATAAACTTGCCCAGCGATTTTTGGAAAATCACGGAAACGTAAAATAGCAGTACCTATATCCTGCGTCATGTAAACCGAAGTTCCATCAGAACGCAGCAATACTTTTTGATCAAGACCATCAGAAGTCAAATCAACCCAAATGGATCCATCATCTTTCTTAAAAAACACACCGCTTTCAAGGCCTCGCATTACTTCTTCTTTTCCAAGAAGGTAGGTATCCGATTCAAAATATAGTTTTTCAAAATCAACACCCATGCGTTTGTAAGTGGATTCAAATCCTTCATACACCCAACCGTTCATTGTCTTCCACAACTCAACAATTTCTTTATCCTTTGCTTCCCACTTCTGCAGCATCTCGACCGCGAGTTGCATAATGGGTGCTTGTTTCTCTGCTTCTATTTCGTCAACACCTTTTTCAACGAGCGCTTTCATTTGCGCTTTGTAGTTCTTATCGAACTCAACATAATATTTTCCAACAAGATGATCGCCTTTCGTGCCACTGCTTGCCGGAGTCTCTCCATTACCAAAAAGTTTCCAAGCCGCCATCGACTTACAGATGTGTATGCCGCGATCATTGATGATCTGTACTTTGTGAACTTTATAACCATTGGCTTTATAGATCTCGGCCACACTGTAACCCAAAAAGTTATTTCGCAAGTGGCCAAGATGCAAAGGCTTGTTGGTATTGGGCGAAGAATATTCAATCATGATCTCTTCTCCATTCGATGGAAGCTGACCATAATTTGCATTCGCATAAATGGATTGAAACACTTCTACCCAAACCTCATCCTTCATTACCAGATTCAGGAAACCCTTCACCACGTTATAACGATTGACAATACCCGAATGCTGAACAAGGTATTCACCCACCATCTTCGCTGTTTCTTCCGGACCCTTGCGGGAAATTTTAGTAAGTGGAAAACAAACTAAAGTATGCGAGCCTTCGAACTCCTGGTTGGTGGGTTGCAGTTGAAGATTTTCTACCGACTGTTGGAAAACAGCGGTAACAGCTTCTTGTATTTTTGAACGAAGATTAAGATCGAGATTCATACTGAGTATTAAGACAAAAGTAGCAAGACGTTAGACCGAAGTCTTTCATCTTGCTACTCCATACATTTCACTAATTTATTTTACCACTCCAATACATAGGCAAACACCAATGGCGCCACAATAGTAGCATCACTTTCGATAATGTATTTCGGTGTATCAATATTCAATTTACCCCACGTGATTTTTTCGTTTGGTACTGCACCAGAGTACGAACCATAACTTGTTGTTGAATCGCTGATCTGGCAGAAGTAGCTCCAGAACGGAACACCTGTGCGCTCTAAATCCTGATGCAACATTGGCACAACACAAATCGGGAAATCACCGGCAATACCTCCACCGATCTGGAAGAAGCCTATTCCGTGTTCACCTGCATTTTGTGTATACCAGTCGGCAAGCCACACCATGTATTCAATTCCTGATTTCATGGTTGACGCTTTCAACTCACCCGTCAATACATAGGATGCAAAAATATTTCCCATGGTAGAATCTTCCCAGCCTGGAACGACCATCGGCATGTTTCGTTCAGCCGCTGCGATCATCCAGGAATTTTTTGGATCGATCTCATAATATTGTTTCAAGTCGCCACTGTTGATCATGCGGAACATGAACTCATGCGGGAACAAACGTTCACCTTTGTCTTCAGCATCTTTCCATACTTTAAACAGATGCGATTGTAATCTGCGGAATGCTTCTTCTTCTGGAATACAGGTATCGGTAACACGGTTCAAATGTTTCTCCAATAATTCCCACTCTTGTTCAGGAGTAAGGTCGCGATAGTTCGGTATGCGTCTGTAGTGCGAGTGTGCTACAAGGTTCATGATATCTTCTTCAAGGTTGGCGCCTGTGCACGAAATGATCTGCACTTTGTCCTTGCGGATCATCTCGGCAAAGCTGATTCCAAGCTCACCTGTACTCATGGCACCGGCCAGGGTCACCATCATTTTCTTGCCCTCGGCAATGTGTTTCTTATATCCTTTGGCAGCATCCACCAGGGCAGCAGCATTAAAGTGCAGGTAATGCTTCTCAATAAAATTGGAAATTGGTCCGTTTTGGCTCATAATCTTTAATAATTCTGATTCAGGGGCGAAAATAAGAAATCGAGGCGATTCGGGGTTTAAAGTTCAAGGTTTAAAGTTCCAGGTTTGAAGTTTGAGGTTCTGGTTCTCTGGAGATGCAGTCGGAGTATGGGCGCACCCCTGCCCTCGCCCACGATTAACCCTAGATCCTTGAATCGTCAACGTAACTTTTACTTATCTTCCACGTCTCGTTCCAAACCAACCCCACTTAAATCCTATGCAGCTAGTTATTGAAAATCTTAGCAAGACCTACTCGAACGGAGTTCAGGCACTTAAAAACATTTCACTCACCATCGACCAAGGTATGTTTGGTTTGCTTGGCCCCAATGGTGCTGGTAAATCTTCGCTGATGCGAACCATCTCAACCTTGCAAGAAGCTGATAGCGGTTCGATAACTCTGGGTTCATTGGATGTATTAAATCAAAAACACGAAGTGCGCAAAATATTGGGCTACCTGCCTCAGGAGTTTGGAGTGTATCCGCGTGTTACTGCTGAAAGCATGCTCGATCACATTGCTGACCTGAAAGGGATTGTCGATAAGAAACAACGAAAAGAAATTGTAGCAACACTTCTTGAGAAAGTAAATCTGGCGCACGTTAAAAGTAAAAATCTCGGCACATTTTCAGGCGGTATGAAGCAACGCTTTGGTGTTGCACAGGCATTGATCGGAAATCCTAAACTGATCATTGTGGATGAACCCACAGCGGGACTTGATCCGGCAGAAAGAAATCGCTTTTATAATTTATTAAGCGAGATTGGTGAGAATACTATTGTGATATTATCAACTCACATCGTAGAAGACGTAACGAACTTGTGCAGCAACATGGCCATCATTTGTCTTGGAGAAGTGATTGCACAAGGTAATCCGAATACATTGATTGAATCGATGCAAGGTAAAATATGGAGAAAGACGATTGAGAAAAGTGAAATGACAGTTTACCGGAATTCATTCCAGGTAATTTCTACGCAATTGAAATTGGGTAAAACTGAAATCCATGTGGTTAGCGATATTCAACCGGATGAAAGTTTCAAAGCGGTTGAGGCCGGTCTTGAAGATGTATACTTCTCAAGAATTTCTGAGAAGATGGATGTCGTTACTATTTAATCTCTCTACCTCAACACTACTTCTATGTTTTTAAAAATATTTCTATTCGAAATTAAGTATCGTCTTAAGCGCCCGGCAACATGGGCATACTTTGGAATAATCTTTTTGTTTGCTTTACTCAGCGGCATCTTTGGAAACGGTGCTCCATCTGAAAAAGTGTTTGTTAATTCTTCTTATGCCATCGGAGAATTTTTATTACAATTGAGCATTTTCGAAGTGTTCCTGGCTTCCGCCATTATGGGTGTGCCTATATATCGGGACATTGAATACAATACCAAAGATTATTTCTTTACCTATCCTATTAATGAAAAATCATATTTGATGGGAAGGTTCATAGGATCCTTTGCTATTCTCATTCTGATCAGCTTTGGTTATCATTTCGGAACGTTACTAGGCGGACCACTTGGAGTTGCTTTTGGAGAAATTGAGCCCGAACAATTTGGCCCAGTGGTATTAAATTACTTCGTGTACAACACACTTGTACTAAGCTTACCAAATCTGTTTTTTGCGAGTACCATTTTCTTTTCCCTAGTAGCCCTTACTCGAAAAATTGCGGCTACTTATGTAGCAAGTGTTTTACTTTTCGTAGGGTACCTTCTAACCATCACCTTAGCACAAGATCTCGACAACAAAACGTTGGTTGACATACTTGACCCCTTTGCACTCACAACGTATGAAAATGCCACCAAATACTGGACTCCTGCTGAACAAAATGTAATGCTCCTTCCGCTGAAAGGAAACTTCTTGTGGAACAGAATTCTATGGATGGGCATCAGCATTGCACTTTTTACTTTTACCTATTTCAAATTTTCTTTCCGCAGCATGCTGGAGGTTTCATCAGGAAAAGTAACGAAGGACGAAGTGGTTGAAAAGAAAGGACGTTCGCTAGCGGATCTTCCCATTATAACAAAACTCTACTCACCCTCGATCTTTATAAATAAAATGTTCAGACTTTCTTGGCTTGAGTTTAAAAACGTGATCAAAGATTTTTATTTCATCGCCATCCTTTTGGCCGGAGTACTCTTCTTGTTTTTAGATGGCTGGTTTGGTTCACCAATTTATGGAACACCTTCTTTACCTCTTACCTATTACATGTTAGAGGTGAAAGATTCTACCTATATCATTTTTGTTTACATCATTTTTATCTTTTACACAGGTGAGGTAGTACATCGTGATAAGAGCGTAAACTACTCGAACATCTCCGATGCTCTTCCCATTCCAAACTGGGTAATCTATGGCTCCAAATTTATTTCACTTGTACTAATCGGTTTGTTATTGGTGCATTTGGTACTGGTGTGTGGTGTGTTCAATCAAGTGCTAAAAGGATACTTCAACTTTGAATTCGGTATGTATTTTACGGATTTATATCTTATCGAACTTCCTGAATACATTGAGTTAATAATGTTAACATTCATTATTCACATTTTAGTGAATAATAAATTTTTAGGGCATGTCGTTTCCATTGGTATTTGGATCGTGTTTTTTGGTATTCGTGATATTGCAGAGCTGGATTACAACCTCTTCTTCTACAGCTATGTTCCGAACTACATGGTTTCAGACATGAATGGATTTGGACATTTCTTAAAATCCATTTCATGGTTTAATGCATACTGGCTTAGTCTTGGAATTGTTTTTCTGATTCTTGGGAATTTGTTTTGGAATCGCGGAGCTGAATCCAGTTTCAAATCGCGATGGAAACTGGCAAAGGAAAGACTCGATATAAAATCTGCTGCAGGACTTACCTTCTTTACTATCGCATGGCTCGGGTGCGGAGCCTTTATTTATTACAACGTAAGTGTTCTGAATGTTTACCGAACGAACAAAGAAGGTAAACAGATCAGCGCTGATTTTGAAAAGACGTATAAGAAGTATGAGTTCAATGCTCAACCGAAAGTAACGGATGTAAACGTTCATGTTGATATTTTTCCAAGTGAGCGTTACACTAAAGCATCAGGAATATTCACGATCGTGAATAAAACGGCAAAGCCAATCGACTCACTCATTCTGAATATCGGAAGCGCCATTTCGAAAACGACTATCGAAAAACTGACCATCGATGGCAAAGAATTGAAGATGATACTGGAGGATAAGGTAAATCGATTCTACATGTATCAGATGCCAACCACCATGCAGCCACGCGATACAATGAAATTAAAAATCACCATGGACGCACGATACGAAGGTTTCCCTAATAGTGGAGTTGATCGTGAAGTTGTTTACAACGGTACATTCTTTGACCTGAATGTATTCCCTTCCTTCGGCTATCCAGGCGACCGGATGACCAGTGATAAAGACCGGAAGAAATATGGTTTGCCTAAAAAAGAATGGAGCGCACCACCACAGGATGATCCGTTTGGCCTTAGTAATTTATTATTCAATGACGATGCCGACTATGTGACCTTCGAAGCAGTAGTTAGTACCGAGCCTGATCAGATTGCTGTTGCACCTGGCTACATTCAAAAAGAATGGGAAGAAAATGGTCGCAAATACTTTCATTACAAAATGGATGGTGAGATGGATCTGTTTTTCAATCTATCCTCTGCGCGCTATGGTGTGTTCCGCGATAAATGGAAAAGTCCTGATGGACGAGACGTGAACATTGAAATCTTCCATCACCCAACACACACTTACAATCTTGATCGCTATGTAAATTCTGTAAAAGCTTCACTCGATTATTTCGAGAAAAGCTTCAGACCGTATCAATACAACCAAATGCGAATACTGGAGTTTCCGCGTTACGCCAGTTTCGCTCAATCGTTTCCAAATACCGTACCCTATTCCGAAAGTTTCGGATGGGTAGCCGACTTCAGCGATGTGGATGATACTGACTATGCATTCTACGTAACGGCACATGAAGTAGCACACCAATGGTGGGGACATCAGATCACACCAAGCGCAACCCGTGGAGCAAATCAGATTTCTGAATCAATGGCACAATATTCCGCGATGATGGTTTTGAATCATGAGTATGGAAAAGATTGCATGCAGGAATTTTTAAAATATGAGCTTGACCGCTACTTAAGAGGTCGTGCTGGCGAAGATAAATTCGAAGCTACCTTGTTGGAGAATGATACACGAGATTATGTTTGGTATCGCAAAGGCGCCCTTGTGCTGTATGCATTGCAAGATCTGATTGGTGAAGAGCAATTGAATGGAGCCTTCAAGAAGTTTGCTAATGCTGCTGCCTTCCGTCAGAAACCTCCGTTCGCTACATCGAATGAATGGTACTCCTACATTAAAGCCGCTACTCCAGACTCAGTAAAATATTTTATTGAAGATGCTTTTGAAAAAATTGCACTCTACGAAAACCGGATAACCAAAGCAGAGTATAAAAAACTAGAGGGCGAAAAATATAAAGTAACGCTGACCGTTCAAACCAAAAAGATCTACTACGATGGACAGGGTAAAGAACTTGAAACCAGTAAAGGCAAAGATTTAATCGAGATTGGAATTTTCGCGGAAGAAGGTAAAAACGAAAAAGGTATGAAAAAGAAAATGCCGATCTACTTACAGAAACATTGGTTCGCTCCAGGTGAACATACACTTGAGTTTACAGTAGAAGGAAAACCAGTGAAGGCCGGCATTGATCCATACAATAAATTAATCGATCGCATTCCGGATGATAATGTAAAGACCGTAGACGAACTTTGAGAGTGGTTATGAATTAATCGTTAATAGTTAATCGTGGGTGCGTGTTTTTGTGTATGGTATGAACATTGGGCTTGTAAGCTGCAACAGGAAATCATATACCCAAACTTTGAACCTTAAGACGATTAACGATTAACGATCAATTGGGGAACATGTTGAGTCGTATTCTAACGCGAAAAACTCATAGATCGTGTTTTGAAGGTGAGTGGTTTCACCTTCCATTTTCCAAAGACCAATTCCTTCTTTGTAATAGTAAATTAGTTTGCCACTAAACCATAAACCGTTGGATAGCATAATGGTTTCTGTAACGCGAATGGCACGTGTATTAACATTGTTCAATTTAAATTTTACCCATTCAGCAAAGAAATGGGTCTGTCGCCCATTTGCTTCTTTGTATGACCATTCAAGTGTTTGACCGATGCCGGGCAGTTTCATTATTATTTTCGGTGGACTGAAGACGGTGATCTTGTTCGTTTCTCTTTCTGTGGCGGATTGTAGTTTAATGAGACGAATTTCAGTCTGTGTAAAATCGATCAGGCGTATATCAGTACGTATTAGTTTCTTACGATAGTACATTTTGTCAATCACTTCATACTGCTCGCCCTTTTTCAGATAGTACATCACTTGCGAAAACTCAGATGGCTTCCCTGCGGCATCGGGCATATTGAAGACTGTTTTATTCATCTTTGCTTTCGGCAGAAAATAGTCTTTGGAGTTTTTCTGAGCAAAGGATGACAGAGCGATACAATACATAAATACCGCCAGCGTAATCAAACGTAATGTTGCGCGGAGTTTAAGTTTCAAAACAGAGTGATTATAACGAACAGATTTATGATGCAGTAAGTCTTTCAATAGTTTTAATAGAGGATGTGGGCGGTATCCGTTTCGAGGTGGGTGGGATTTTCAAATCAGACCATATTCCACCAGTGTGGAAGTGGTTATCTGTTAATCGTTAATGGTTAATCGGGTGTGGTTTTGTGTATGGTGTGAACTATTCCAAGGTTTGTTACTTGACAGACCTTGGTTGATGAAACGCAGACTCAAACTTCGAACCTTGAGACTATTAGCAATTAACTATGGATTAGGAAAAAGAGTAGAATCAATTCCAGGAATAACATTCAACGCATTTTTATAATAGATCTTTCTCAAAACCGAATCCGGTAATTCAAGGCCATACATTTTCCAATGTGCGTGGTACTTGCGATAGTAATCGAAATATTCATCGCCTGTTTCAAGTACACGGAAGTACGTATAATACTCTTCCATCTTATAGGCATCCTTTCCAAACATCACGCGATCCTGATACTTTATTAAGAATGCTCTTGCTGCTTTAGGTTGTCTCCCCAATTCTGCCAGCACGGCTCCAAGTTCAGTATAAACATTTGGCATTTCATCAAACAGTTTTCCCAATCGATCCAGATCATTTCCAAACCAACCTAAGTGTGCATCAATGAATTTTGTTTCAGGATATTTTCTAAAAACATTGTGTTGCTCGCCCATAATCTGTTCAAAGGATGGCAACTTTGCCGGATCACGATAGCGATCTGGATTCTTTTTTAATTCAAGCCAACGTTCATTGTGTTTGTCTTTTGGATTCCAAAATGAATTGGGTTCACCTGAATGGATTAACACAGGTATTCCTAACTCTCCACATTTCGCCCAAATGGGATCGAGTCGCGGATCATCAACAGCAATTCTGTTTCCTTCATTGTCTTTATCGGTAAGGCCAAGACCTTTATAAACTTTTAAACCACGCGCACCAGCTTTCACGGCTTCTTCCATCATGGATAAAGTTTCATTCGGCCAGCCCTTATCATCAAGGTCTTCAAAATTTATATTTAAAAAAACAGCAAAGCGTTTTGGATAATTTTCGTCTACGTTGTCAAGCGACCATTCTAAAAATTTTCCACGGAAGCCACTCAGGTTTACCATTACGCCCATATTGAGTGAATCCATTTCTTTGATCAGCTTATCCAGATCCTGAATCGGCATGGTCCATTGATGATTGTGTACATCGATGAATGGATATTTTGCGTGCTTCAATTCATGCTTCGGTACAACCAATGTTGAGATGGGATCATACTCTTCCACATCCATTACATTATTCCGATACTGGATGCGGCCGATAATCCAATACGCTGCTAAAAGCGAAATCAATATTACTGGAATGATGACACGCTTCTTTTTTAAAAGATTTGAGATTTGCATAGGTATTAAATAAAAAATCCTTCGGGATTCAATTATTAACAATAACCGATCTCGAAGGATTTAACAGATTGAAAAAATTATTGAACGGTAATCGGAACAGTCACCTTCGTTTTATCCCACACAAAATCCATGTTAACAACTGTAGAGTCGTTGCTAAACTTAATAACAAACTGTTCGGTCTCGGCAGCAGCCTCTTCTGATGGAACTTCAACTTTAGCAACATCCAAAGCATAGTCGGGTTCACGCACACCAAGAAAAACACCTAGTTCGCTATTCAACGAAACTTCCCAAGTTGTTGCTCCGGGTACAGCGTACATGCGGTATGTACCCGCATTCACTGGCTTGCCTGCAAAACTTATGTTCTTACTAAAGGTAATTTCAGTCGCTTCGTTGGCACCTAATCTCCAATACTTTCCAAAGGGTTGGAGGGCGCCATCTTTTTCCTCTCCAAAAATTAATCTGCCTTTTTTGTAAGGTCTGCTGTATACCACTTTCACGTCTAAACCATTACCACTAAATTCAGTGGTTTCAGTTGGGCTTGGTCTTGGTGCAAAAAAGACACCGTATACTACCCATATAACAAATAGAAGAAGGACAATACCTAGTCCGATAAAAATTTTCTTTTTCATAATTTTTTAGTTGAAAGGGTTGTGAATTTAAATTCAGTGGACGAAGATAGTTAACGCTGTCACTAAAAACTATTTTTTACAATTAAGTCCTATTTATGTTTTGACTGAATTGCAATAGGAATCACGTCTATTAATTCAAGTTGTTTAACCTTGTCTGCTACAGTTGTCTTATACTTCTTAAAATGCCCGGTAAGAATATGCGATTGATACGCGGCAACACTTGCATACGTTTCAAATATGGTAATTCTGGTAGGATTGTTCTTGTCTTGTACCGCAGAATATGCCAACACTCCTTCTTCGTACTTTAATGCCGATTCCATCTGCGTCTTTAATGCGATCAAGTAGTCAGGCAACTTAACACTATCGACCGTGATTTTAGCAATTCGCATGTAAGATGTTTTGTCTTGCGCGAAGGAATCCTGAAAGGATAATGTCACCATAATGATCATCCAAACTAAAAGTCGATAGTGTTGTAATTTCATGTTAGTCGTTTTAATTGTTGCTCATTTTTTTTTGTTAATCACAAGTTGCTCTACCGTTTGGATTCCTCTGAGTCGCTTATTTTTATTCAATTCTTGCGAAGTATATTTTATCCGGACACAGAAATTTTTGCTTACCATAACCATTCGTAATAGGATGAGACGAGTAAACAGTAATACTTTCATTTGGATTAACTTCAAGTACAACTCCACAATGTCCATACTCTTTGCCTGCGTAAAGATTCCAGAATTGAACAAAGTCACCAGGCCTTACTTCATCAAAAGTGTCAACTTTATCTCCCCATTTTTCATTTGTCAATGCCGTTTGAACTCCTTTAATAATCGGATCGTCAATTCTTATTAAGGAATCAAGATTGTTTGATGTTATTATTCTAATTGTATTTTTTCCGTTTTGCGAAAGCTTGTTAAATTTTTCGATCACCTTAATTACAAATTCAGTGTAAACTGTCTCATTGTAGTTTAACGCAAGTACATGTCCATGAGATTCTACGAAATTAACAATTTGAATATTCTTTTCTGGTGTCACACGAAGAACGTCTTTATCTAAGGTCTTATTTTTTGAAATCCAAACAGGTTGAGTATTTATTCAGAAACTACAGGAAAGTCCAATGGCAACCAATGCAATTCCTTCAATCAATAAAAGTATTAATCTCTTGATTTTCATTTTTCTCACATGGTTACCAACAATTACCTATGGCAATATTACCAAGATATAGGTAGGTATTAAATTATCCAAACTAGGATGTGCACTATACTACATGAAACTCAAAGAAGTCAATTTTATCAGAACAGTACCGAGAAATCTAAAGCATGTTTAGTCATAGATCGACAAAACTTTGAGAATGTTTTCAATTCATGTCACAAAACTCAACGACTCTTGTCTTACATCTTGAAAACAGATTCTCTCTAAAACTAACAAAATGAAACAACTAACCTTCATAAAGAAAAACACACTGGAGTGGTGGGACGTCAAAGAACCTAAGCTGGAGACTGCACAAGATGTAATCGTAAGACCCTTGGCCGCTGCTCGCTGTGACGGTGATAAAGTTTTTCTCTTCTACGATTCATCCATCATGTTGCAAGCCGGAATGATTTTACATTACATCGATCCTATTGCAAAAACTCTTTTCGGCAACAAACCTTTTAAAGGTCCTTTTGCTATTGGACATGAATGTATTGCAGAGATTTTAACTTGTGGTGAAGATGTGAAACATTTTAAAGTTGGTGATAAGGTAATTGTTCCATGGGCAATTTCGTGTGGGAGTTGTTCGCATTGCTTATCGGGTCTCACAACGAAGTGTACGAATGCAGGCGATACATTGATCTCTGGTTTTGGGTTTGGTGATTCGCTAGGGTCCTGGGGAGGAATGATTACGGATTCGTTTCGCGTCCCCTACGCTGACAATATGTTGGTTAAAATTCCGAAGGGTATTGATCCAGTCTCATTGGCCAGTGCAAGTGATAATATTCCTGACGGCTGGAGAACGGTGGCTCCTTATCTAAAACTAAAACCAGGCGCACCTGTATTGATTGTAGGAGGAGCAGCAGAAAGCATTGGCTTGTACGCGGCCGGAGTTGCCGTAGCACTGGGTTCATCCAGAGTAGATTATTTAGATTACATGCCTGCCCGCTTAGAGATAGCAAAATCCTTAGGTGCTAATCCGATTGAAATACCAAAGAAAAACAGAAGCAAATGGTTTCGAAATAATTCACCAAAAATAAGTGGTCAATATCCTATAACCGTTGATGCCGGTATGAACTAGGATGGAATTCGATTTGCCATTCGCTCGCTTGCACCCGGTGGTATTTGTACAAGTGTAGGATATTATTTCCAAAAAGGAACTTCCATTCCACTCATGCAGATGTATGCAAACGACTCAACGCTTCACACCGGAATTTCACATCCCCGCGCTTCACTACCGGATGTGTTAGATTTAATTGGAAGTAAAAAATTTCAGCCAGAAAAAATTACCACGCTGCTTGCCAACTGGGAAGACACAACTGAAGCCTATCTGGAACGGACGACCAAAGTGGTTATTCACAGACCATCACGCTTTACAACTGAAACAGATCTATAGCAGATTGATTTTTTTATTTACAAGTCTTTCAACAAAACAATCCAGTCTAAAAGTAAAACAATTTTATTTCTAACAGGCTCAGTCGGTTCAACTTTAGGTAGTCGTTCATTAAAACGAAACTACAAATTTACAAGGATACTCGCCTTTGATTGCGCTCCCTAGAAGAAGCAGGATGAAGAGTCATTGTTAAAACAGATTCTTTAAAATCTCTAAACCTTGATCCCACTGCCCGTATCCTGAGTCAGTGTTAATGTGGCCGGCATTATCAAGTGTTACCAATTTACTTCCCCACGCATCTGAAAAAAGTTTTGATCTTTCCATGCTCGACCAATAGTCATTGGAACTACAAACCATTATGGAAGGAAAATTAAGTTTAGTCAAAGGGATTGGTGTAAACGATTCCAGATTCAAATCCTGATACGGATTTTCCAAGTCGGGTGGAGCAACCATCATTGCGCCTTTTGGTTTTTTACCAAACCGATTTGCCCAATGCACAAGTGCTAATCCTCCCAAACTGTGGGTTATCAATATTGAATTTGATAAATCCTCCATCACAATCGAATCATTTATTCCATTTACCCAATCATCACAAGTAGGATGATCCCAACTATCCTGAATAATGCGAGTACAGTTAATAAGCTTTGTTTCAAAATAAGTTTGCCAATGGTCATCATCTGAATTTCCATATCCAGGAATAATGAAAAATTTATTCATCCTGTTTTTAATTATTTTTTTTAGTGAGGAATAAATCAATTAATATCTTCCCGCCATTGCAAAAAGGTTTGCGCTCCCACTTCAATCTCTATGGGCACAGACAGAGGTTAAGGTATTCAATGAATAGAAACATCGGTCTTACAATCAATGAAGTCACTTTACTGAAATTAAGAAGACACACTCTTCAGATAATTCTTTAGCTCAATTTCGTTCGAGAATTGCTTTACTTCAAAATCTTTCGCCACCTCTGTGGATTTATTCTTGATATTGCCAGCCGATACTTTCGATAGAATTTCAGACGCATCCAAAAACTGGGCGTGGTGCAATTTCTTTCCTTTTAAATGCTTGAACATCCCCGGAAGTAAATTCTTCACTACCCACCCTTGTGAGGATAAACTTATGATTCCCATTTTCCGGATGTCTGCAACAAATTTTTGTGTGTTGAGTTTTAAAAATGCATCTAACACGGCCTGATTTACAATAATGAATTGCTCTTCGTTGGGGACTTTGTTTGTATATTCAAGATAAAGAGCATCTAAGGATTCATCATAATAGACGCGTGCAAAGTTGTTCCTAAAAAATTCTTTCATAGTAAATCAAGGGTCAGATTATTCGTTTCTATGAAAGTAAATATGAAGAATATTTAAGGATATGCCAATGGCTGATAACTATTAAAACTAAAGTTATTCTCTCTGGTGTTGAAGTCTCTTCTGGAAACGTTTTCTGAATGTTAATCCCTATCAAGGATCGACTAAAAACGAATTAGTTGCAATTACCTTATCTCTTCCCACCATTGCGAAAAAGTTTGTGCACTGTCTTTCAAATTTACGCGTTCGCCAATAATGGGCGTTACCAAAGGAAGGCCAATACTTCTATTATACTCGGTAATTCTTTTCAAGGGATCATCCCACGCATGGTTGGCCAGGGCAAACTTGGAAGAGTGAACTGGGAATAATCGCTTCGCCTGTAAATCTTTTGCAGCTTGCAATACCTCATCGGGCTGCATGTGAATGTACTTCCAGCTCTTATCGTATTGTCCGTTTTCCAACATCACTAAATCGAATGGACCAAAGTTTTTTCCAATCTCTGCAAAGTGTGTGTCGTAACCACTGTCGCCACCAATAAAGATTTTAGAAGTTGGGGTTTGCAACACAAAAGAAGTCCACAAGGCTTTGTTGCGTGAAAATGCTCTACCAGAAAAATGGCGTGCAGGAACGCTGTTTACAACAAAACCACTATCTAATTTAATTTCTGTATTCCAGTCTTCTTCGATGATGATGTTTTTATCGAAACCCCAATATTCAAAGTGTTCACCTGTTCCTAATCCGGTAATGATCTTTTTGATTTTTGGTTTTAACTTAAGCAAGGTTGGGTAATCCACATGATCCCAATGGTCGTGGGAAATAAAGAGGTAATCAATTTCAGGAAGATCATCGATGGCATAGGTATCCGTACCCAGAAAAGAGGGTGTCGTAAATGAAATAGGAGAAGCCGCACCGCTCATTACCGGATCAACCAAAATTTTCTTTCCATCGATTTGAATAAAATAAGAAGAATGACCAAACCAAACCAATACATCATCCTTCGGATCCAAATTCAGCAAATTCGTTTTTGTTGATGGTATTGTATCGGTTGGCTTTACTCTTTTCTTCTCACCGAAGATGAACTCTTTCAACACCGAATAATAACTTGCACCTTCTGTAAGGTCGGGAGTATGACTTAAATTCTTAAACGAGCCATCCTTGTAGTGTGGTGATTTTTTAATTCGCTCCAATCGGTCCCCGCTTGGCATGCGGCCAAATTGAGATTGTCTCATAAAAATAAATGCCGAAATAAAAAGACCAACAATAAGGATAAGGATTGTAATCATAACGCGCTGAAATACCTTTTTCATTTAGTTTACAATGGAATAAACCACGTAATAACAGACGGAAGTATTGGAATGTTATTTTAAGCGAAAGCCACTATTTGTTTCGATTAGTGCTAATGCCGCTGTGGCTTTGTGACGAATACCTATATCCTTAGCACAAAGAAAATTCCAACTCAAACATAACCGGCCAACTTGTAAGCCACAAAGCCCACCCATTCTTTTATGATTTTGTTCCAGTTACTCATGGCTTCTGCTTTTGGCACAAGTAAAATATCAAGATGGAATGAACGAGGATGCGCATAAAAATCGGTGCTGAAAGATTCCAACATTACTCCCTGATGCCGGTAACACGCGAGCGATCGCCTCATGTGAAAAGCAGATGTAATCAATAAGCAATCTTCTGGTTTAATATTCAAAGTATCCAGCATCTTCTTTACCTGTATTGCTGACTCAGCAGTGTTCCGTGTTTCGTTTTCAAGAACAATGGATGAATCCGGAACACCCATCATCACCATGGCTGCCTTAAATTTATCGGCTTCGGGTTCACCTTCACCACCCAGCCTGCCGCTACCTCCACTGATTAATATTTTCTTTATCAATCCTAATTTATACAATTGAACAGTATGGGTTACACGATCAGCACCCCGCGCAAAATAAACACGATCGTTTGGCTTTAAGAAAGGTATTGTTGAACCCGTCAATACAATTCCCATTTCGTGTGGCCGCATGGAAGCATACGATGTGGTCTTCACCTCCCACACATTCATTACTTCGTTCGACAAAAATTCATTGGAGAAAATGAAAAGAGAAATCAGGGCAGTCCAAAACAATCGCTTCTTCCATTTGGAATGGCGTACCCAAACCGATGCCACGAACATTAAAAAAATAATGGTGAGTGGCATGGTAAGGTAATTCAATGTCTTTGAGAGAAAGAAGAACATGATGTTGGGTTAACTGTTAATCGTTAATGGTTAAGAGTTAGTTGTAGATCATCAGATTGATATTTTTTCTGTACGAATGTTAGACTTCTATGCACGCATTCTCACATTCGTCTTATCGGATTGGATAATGACTCTACACCATCAATAACTTTGCGCATAAGATCAAAGTAAAGCGAAAGTGCGAACACCAATGTCATCGACCAGATCACACCTGTATTAAAAAAGAAGGTATCAATGTTCTTGTTTAAAAAATGCTTAGCCGGCATATAGAACTGTGCATCAAAATCGATAGCATGCTCCGGATCAGGATCTTTATAGATTGGATAAATCTTCTGGATAAGTTTTCCATCCTTCTCAATGATGCGATGCGTTTCAGAAACATTTTTAACCAGTTCGGTAATGGCTTCGTTATGATACCGCTGTTTATAATTTTTATATTCCTTATCAAGCTCCGGGGTTTTGGTCATTTCGAAAATCTTCTTTTCCTTTTGATTATCAGCTTTGTTGTAGCGTTCCACATAATGTTGCCGCAGTCCTTCCAAATAAACCATTACATCCGTAAAAACTGTTGAATCAAATTGTGTCAGATTCAGTTTTTCAATGGCTGGCAATTTTCCTCCATGATCATGCACCTCATTCGAAATCTCCCGACTGATTAATTCGAAGTTGGACTTTAGTTTCGCTTTCGTTTCTTCGCTCTTGTCTTGAAATTTGATAAGACAGAATTGAAGTCGTGTTTGAAGCTCGGGCACAAAGTAAACCTTCATGTAATCCGATTCAGCCATCACCTTATCATATAAGTAAAATTCACTTTCATACTTATTGTCTTTAAACTGAGCCACCATACCCGCCTCAAATGCCCAACGCGATGCCATAAGATCACCCACAAATGGAACCGTTGCTGTATTTCCAATTACAGGATTAAGCTTATCAAACCTTACCACCACACCGCTCAAAATCAACTGCGGTATTACCAGCAGTGGAATTAAAATATAAATGGTAACAGCAGAGTTAAATGCGGAAGAAATATTAAGCCCTAATAGATTCGCAAAACACGATACTGTAAATAAAATAAACCAATGCTGCAAAAACATACCTTGAATTTGCAGAATGTAATTCCCTACTAACACAAACAATCCGGTTTGTATGGCCGACAAAATAAACAGAATGGAAATTTTTGAGAAGATATAACTACTTCGGCTAAGGTGAAGAAATGCCTCACGCTTCAAAATCTTTCTGTCGCGGATTATTTCTTCTGCACTTACTGTAAGTCCCATGAATAGGGCCACGATAACACTCATGAACAGGTACGCAGGTATGTTCAGGTTCTTACCAAAAATATAATCCTTCACATTGACGTCATCGACATTATGAAAACGAACGATGAAAGCCAGAATGAACGCCAGAACAGGTGCCTCCAACAAGTTGATGATCATGTATTGCTTGTTGTGAATCTTTGCCTGTATATCGCGCATTGAGAATAGATGTGCTTGCTTTAAGCGCGTGGGAATATTTAATGTGGAGTGTGGTACTTCCTTTGATGTCTCTACGGAAACTTCTCTCTCATTTTGCTTGTATATGGCATTCCATTGTTCAGAATTTATTTTTCGCTCGTTTGTAAAGTTGCCATATTCATTAATCACTTTTGTTTCAATGATATTGAAAACCTGTTCGGGATTTACATTGCCACATTCGTGGCATTCTCCTTCATCGCTGTTCACTAAGTTGATGCTACGTTTAAAATAAACAATGGCATCAACCGGATTGCCATAATAAATCTGATATCCACCTGTATCTAAAATCAGGAGTTTATCAAACATTTTAAAAATATCAGAAGAAGGTTGGTGGATAACAGCAAAAACAAGTTTACCTTTTAACGAAAGTTCTTTTAGCAAATCAATTATGTTCTCTGAATCGCGTGATGACAATCCGCTGGTAGGTTCATCACAAAAAAGTACTGCCGGCTCTCTGAGTAATTCCAATCCAATGTTAAGACGCTTGCGTTGACCGCCACTGATGGTTTTCTGCAAAGGCGATCCTACCTTCAAATCTTTTGTTTCTAACAAACCCAGATTCTCCAGTACATTCATCACGAGTTCGTGAATTTCTTCTTCGGGTTTGTCACTAAAGCAAAGTCGTGCTGCGTAATATAAATTTTGATAAACGGTTAGATCTTCAATAAGCAAATCATCCTGCGGTACAAATCCGATAACACCTTCAATGCGCTTCGGTTCTTTGTGAATATCAATACCATTAATCAATACCTGGCCCTGAGAAGGTTTCTCAGAACTATTCAATACATGAAGCAAGGTGGATTTACCGGCACCACTTGCGCCCATCAGGGCAATCAGGTTTCCAGATTCTTCTGCCAGGTTTACGTTTCTCAATCCCAGCTTGCCATTTTTAAACTTGTATGAAAGATTCTTTCCTTCAAATGTAAGGCGTGGAAAATCGCCAAACTTTTTGAACTGATAAAGTAACTCACCGTAATATACTGGTTCATCTTTATCCCATCGCAAGGTGCTGCCAATAGCCAGTACAGCAATTCGTCCGGTTTTTACTGGCACTCCGTTTAGAAATACATTCGAGCCTCCGAGGTATTTTATAAAATACAAATCGCTTTGCTCAATATGCAATACAGCAACAAATCCATTCAAGTGCCCTTTATATATGTGCTTTGCTTTATTGAATATACTGGAGACAGAAGGATCGATTACCAAAATGCGGTCATGATCCAGACCCTTTGATTCCCGACCCAAAACAAATGTTTCAATCGAATCTATTTCTTCATTCGATATCTTAAAATTTACACCAATGGCTCGAACCAATTTTTCTTCCTGCTCTGAAATATTTCCATCGGCTTCAATAATACTGAACAACTCCAGCACAATTACCACTTTCTGCTTCTGAGTTAGTTCCGGATTTACCTCTTCGCACAAAGCGTTTACCCTTTCTAAATCCGTATGCACACTCTCCGTGTTTTGTGGCAAAGCGTGGATATATTCATCAAACATTTTCAAATACCTGCCAACAGCACTCTGACTAAGGTGTTCGTCCAGAAAAGTTTTAATCTGATCACGCTCCTGATGGGTTACCGTATCCTCCTTTGCCACAACAGCAAACAATCGAAGGATGGCCTGAAGTAACGGTTCGCTCATAGTAATTTAATTATGATTTATGCTCAATATAATGAAAGATGCTTTGCGAAGGGTATAAAAAAATAAGGACTGGTGATCGCCAGTCCTTACTTTTTAAACTTTAGGATGAAATCATTCTTTAATCGGTAATACCTTTGCGCAATTTCTCTACTGTTGCTGTTATCTCTTCCAGATTTTTATCGGTCAACACCAAGTCAGCGCGGCCGTTTTTAATTTGCTCCTCAATATTCAAAGCGTTAAAAGCCTTTTCTAAGTTCTTCAATTCTGCGACAATATTGGTTACCGGATCAGTTTGATCTACCACTGATAACATTTTAACTAATTCAGCTACTGATTTTTTTTGCTCAAGAACAACACGCATCAAAGGAGTTAATACCAGATTACGTTTATCGTCTGCTAATATATCCTTAGGGTATGATTTAATTACACCCGTTGAAATATACAATCCTTCAATAAAGCTTCCTGTAACAATCAATGATGAATGTTTATTGCGTTTATCATCTTTAAGGAAAGTTTCTGTCTTTTGAATAGTTTGATCTAGTAAGTGAGTAAGGGAGTCTTTATTTGAGATGTTGGCTTCAAACTTTTTCAGAATTTCCACATCAAATGAACCAATAATATTAAGATTATCAGCCAATGTCTTACAAGCCGCGAGGTAGTCTATTGCTTCTTGTGATTTATCATACGATGTTAAATACCCAATATCAGCTGCATAGATACCCAGGTTTAAGGCAGCTTTATCACTGTGGGTTGCATATTGATCTACTTTAGAACGGTCACTCAATAAACTCTGATTGAATTCAGCTCCCGTTGCTTCCAAAAGATAAGGAATCTCAGATGGTGAAGGAATA
>DAIQPD010000009.1:0-53993 GCA_036787535.1 Chryseolinea sp. | reverse complement strand
TTATTGAATTGATAGTTGGCGACATAATAATCCTCGCTGTCGGCCTGAGCTCCTTGCGCATTTGATCGGGCGGTAAATTCAGGATTTACATCTCTTAAAGAGTAAGTAGCGTTACTGGCATATACTGGCTCATCCTTTTGGTTGAGATCACTCTTTTTTGAGTATGGAATATAAGCCTCTTCTACAGGTTTCTGAGCCTTGATTTTAGCACGATCCTTCGCATTAAAATACATATCATCACTCTCAAGGGTTTGCCCAAATGCCGAAACGGCAACAAAGGAAGAAATAACGCTGAGTAATATGATCCTGGTTTTCATGGCTTCTGTGTTTTAATCTAATGTAAACGATAAAACGGCTTAAAAGTATTGGATAAAGCTACAAAATTTAGCCGGTATTTATTCCGGTAAAATTATATTTGCCATCCGGTTCAAAATAAACAATAATTATACCAAGGATGGGCAAAGAAATTCCAAGTCGCAGTGAAGATTATTCACAGTGGTACAACGAGCTAGTAAAGAAAGCCGATTTAGCAGAACACTCTGATGTGCGAGGCTGCATGGTGATAAAGCCTTACGGGTATAGCATTTGGGAGAAAATGCAACAAGCACTCGACAAGATGTTTAAGGATACAGGTCATTCAAATGCCTATTTCCCACTTTTTGTTCCAAAAAGTCTTTTCGAAGCAGAAGAGAAAAATGCTGAAGGATTTGCAAAAGAATGTGCCATCGTGACGCATTATCGTTTAAAAACTGATCCTGCCAATAAAGGAAAGTTAATTGTTGATCCGGACGCCAAACTGGAAGAAGAGTTGGTGGTTCGTCCAACCAGTGAGGCAATTATCTGGAGCACCTATAAGAAATGGATTCAGTCGTATCGCGATTTACCTATACTAATTAATCAATGGGCAAATGTTGTGCGTTGGGAAATGCGCACCCGTTTATTTTTACGCACCGCAGAATTTCTTTGGCAGGAAGGACATACTGCACACTCCACTTCAGAAGAAGCTGTACAAGAAACCATTCAAATGTTGGATGTTTATGCTGAATTTGCTGAAACCTTTATGGCCATGCCGGTTATCAAAGGCAGAAAATCAGAAGGTGAAAAATTTCCGGGTGCTTTAGATACCTATTGTATCGAAGCGATGATGCAAGACGGAAAAGCATTGCAAGCGGGAACTTCACATTTCTTAGGGCAAAATTTCGCGAAAGCGTTTGATGTAAAGTTTACTGGTAAAGATGGAAAACTGGATCATGTGTGGGGAACTTCATGGGGAGTGAGCACACGTTTAATGGGAGCGCTGATCATGGCACACTCCGATGATGAGGGATTAGTATTACCACCAAAGCTGGCTCCGATACATGTTGTTATCGTTCCTATTTTTAGAAGCGAGGAAGATCTCGCGAAATTAACAGAGAAAGCAAATGAGATTTCTGCTTCTCTCCGCAAACAAGGCCTATCCGTAAAATTTGATAATCGGGATACCTATAAGCCCGGTTATAAATTTGCCGAATGGGAATTAAAAGGTGTGCCTGTGCGAATTGCTATTGGTCCTCGCGATTTAGAAAACGGAACGGTCGAAGTTGCCCGCAGAGACACTAAAGAAAAACAGGTAATTAAGCTTGATGAGGTTGTTTCAGAAATACCAAAGCTTTTGGATAAGATTCAGGAGAATATTTATCAGCGCGCGCTTACTTTCCGAACCAATATGATTACCCCGGTTGATTCCTATGATGAGTTCAAAAAGGTATTGGATGACAAAGCCGGATTTGTGATGGCACACTGGGATGGTACCCCTGAAACAGAAGCCTCTATTAAGGAAGAAACAAAAGCCACTATTCGTTGCATTCCGCTAGATGCGAAAGATGAAGCAGGTATTTGTATCTATTCAGGCAGGCCATCCGTAAGAAGGGTAATGTTTGCACGGGCATATTAGTTAGCCGTTATGGGTTATCCGTTAATAGTTAACAGGTAATCTGTAGCACACGATTAACTATTCACGATTAACGATTAACGCTTACAGTATAATTAGTACTTTTACCCTTCTCCCCTGATCTATGTTGATGTGGATTATCATTTTATCACTTCTCTTAATTGGCCTGGCGCTAATTATTGTAGAGTTGCTGTTTATTCCCGGAACTACGGTAGTAGGCTTGCTGGGATTGATTTTTTCTGTTACTGGAATAGTAATAAGCTACAGCCATTTTGGTAACGATGTCGGGTTCTATATTTTACTGGGAACCCTCGCTACAACAGTAGTAGCTTTTATTTATAGTTTTCGATCAGGAGCCTGGTCGCGATTCTCTCTCAAATCATCGAGTGAGGGTAAAGTAAATGAGGGTATGAGTAAGGATTTGCATATTGGTGATGAAGGCGTAACCATTTCTACATTGCGTCCTTTTGGCAAAGCTACCTTTAAGGACAAAACGATGGAAGTAAAAACTTCTGGCGACTATGTTGAGCAGGGTCAAAAAGTAAAAATTAGTCATATTGATTTAAATCAAATAACCGTACAACCAATTAACTAAAACCATGGAATCAGAAGCATTACCAATACTCATAATTGTTTTTGGGGGGATAATCTTCCTCTTTATTTTTCTCTATTTTGTACCCATTAGTTTATGGATTACAGCACTCTTCTCGGGTGTGAAAGTCGGTTTATTTGAATTGATGTTCATGCGTATTCGTAAAGTGCCACCGCGCATCGTTGTTGATTCACTTATTACAGCAACCAAGGCAGGCTTGCATCTTACTTCCAATGAATTAGAAACTCACTACTTAGCAGGTGGAAATGTTCCAAATGTAATTCGCGCGCTTATCTCCGCAGATAAAGCAAACATCAACTTAAGTTTCAAACAAGCTACAGCAATTGACCTTGCGGGACGCGATGTTTTTCAAGCAGTTCAGATTTCAGTAAATCCGAAAGTAATTACAACTCCCAAAGTTGCAGCGGTTGCATCTGATGGTATTCAATTGATTGCTGTTGCACGCGTAACGGTTCGTGCGAGCATTGCACAATTAGTCGGAGGAGCGGGTGAAGACACGATCCTTGCCCGCGTTGGTGAAGGTATTGTTTCTTCCATCGGTTCAGCAAAGTCACACAAGGAAGTATTGGAAAGCCCTGATAAAATTTCGAAGCTCGTATTGTCTCGCGGACTTGATGCCGGTACTGCATTTGAAATTCTTTCCATTGATATTGCGGATGTCGATGTAGGAGCAAACATTGGAGCAAAACTTCAGATCGATCAGGCAACAGCCGATTTAAAAGTAGCTGAAGCAAAAGCAGAAGAACGCAGAGCAATGGCAGTTGCACTTGATCAGGAAATGAAAGCGAAAGCAACGGAAGCGCGTGCAAAGGTAATTGAGGCCGAAGCCGAAATTCCAAAGGCGATTGCAGCTGCTTTCGTAAATGGAAATTTAGGTGTAATGGATTATTACAAAATGCAAAACGTTCAGGCTGATACTGAAATGAGAAATTCTATTTCAGGAACAGGCAAGGGAGGAAGTGCACCGAAAAAAGATTCCTGATTTTAAGCCCAGAATTAATATTGGCATAACCATAAAAAAAGGTTCCCGATTAATCGGGAACCTTTTTTTATGGTACAATACTTTTCCAAAACGTATTAAAAAATGTAATCCGTACTCAAAAATGCAGACTCCCTGTTGCGGATAATATTGCTTATGATTTGCTTGTTATCGTCTGTGCTTTTTGTCGCCACAATGGTGCGTATAGAAAATACGCGCAACGCATCGGCAATAGATAACGTACCTTCTGCAGAATCTTTTCTCCCGGTAAAGGGAAATGTATCTGGCCCCCTTTGACTTTGCGCATTCAGGTTGATTCTACCCACTTGATTAACAAAAGCATCCATCAGTTTAGCAAGGCGCTTTGACTCCGTTCCAAAAATACTTACCTGTTGTCCAAAGTTTGAGTTCACAACATATTCAATCGCTTCATTGTCATCGCTGAAAGAAACAATTGGAACCAGCGGCCCAAATTGTTCTTCATTATAGATTTTCATTTTATTGTTAACCGGATATAAAACGGCCGGATAAAAAAACGTTTCTAAATATTCTCCTCCATTTTCATTCACAATTTTTGCACCATGCTGCTTAGCGTCTTCCACTAAGTCACGGAGGTAATCTACTTTGCCTGGTTCAGGTAAGGGAGTTAATCCTACACCATTATCCCATGGCATTCCTGGTTTCAACTTCTTTACCTGATCATTAAACTTCTTGATAAAAGTTTCAATGATGGAATCGTGAACAAAAAGAATTTTTAATGCTGTGCACCGTTGACCGTTAAATGACAATGAACCAGTAATGCATTCGTTCACTGCGTTATCAATATCTGCATCGGGCAAAACAATAGCTGGGTTTTTTGCATCCAATCCCAGAATCGCCTTTAGGCGATGTGATTTTGGATGAAGTTTTTTTAATTCGTTAGCACCTTTATTGGTTCCAATAAAAGCAAACACATCAATCTTACCGGTCTCCATTAAAGCGCCCACCGTTTCACGGCCACGACCATAAATAATATTGATAACACCTTTTGGGAAACTATCGCGAAAGGCTTCAATCAACGGACGAATTAACAAAACACCATACTTAGCAGGCTTAAATACAACTGTGTTACCCATGATGAGAGCTGGGATCAACGTTGTGAAGGTTTCATTCAACGGATAATTATAAGGTCCCATACAAAGTGCAACACCAAGAGGTACACGTCTTATCTGCGCCATGAAACCTTGTTCTTCAACAAGCTTTGCAGATATACGATCAAGTTCTTTATATCCTTTAATGGTATCGACAATATAATCGCACGTGCGATCAAATTCCTTTTCAGAATCTTTCAGCGATTTGCCGATCTCCCACATTAACAACTTTACTACTTCATCCCGTTTCAATCGCATAGCGGAAAGAAACTTTTCAACACATTCAATACGTGCAGTTACACTCATGGTTGGCCAAAGTCCATGACCGAGTTCGTAGGCCTTTACAGCAGCATCCAATGCTTGAAGCGATTCCTTAGAAGTAAGCAGTGGCGTGCTTCCAATTATTTTTTGAGAATAGGCATTACCATTTTTTACACACACCGGACTTAAAACAGGGTTGAGGTTTCCATCCCACATCTTTAATTCACCATCAATTAAATATTCTCGTTGATCAATAGCGTTAGCAATTTTGAAGGACTCAGGAATTTCGCTTTCCGTTGGGAAAACGGAGGTTAAAAGGGAACTCATTATGGAATCAGGGTTTGGTTTTAATTTCGTAGATAATCGCAATACCGGAAGATGTGCCAATGCGATCAGCACCTGCTGCAATTAAAGCTTGTGTTTGCTCCAGTGTTTTAATTCCACCTGAAGCTTTAATACCTGTATGACTGGGTAAAAATTCTCTCATTCTTTTTACGTCTTCTACCTTCGCTCCACTGGGCGCTAATCCGGTTGAGGTTTTTACAAAATCAACTCCGGCATCTGCGCAAATTTTGCACGCTTGTTCCAGTTCGGTTTCAGAAAGATACGCAGTCTCAATGATTACTTTTACAATCTTCTGATGTTCATGCGCAAGTTTGCTGCATTTTGCTACCTCTATTTTTGTCCAGGGTAAGTTTGTTTTAAAAGAAGAGACATTCCAAACTACATCGATTTCGTCTGCACCGTTATCGATGGCGCGTTTCATTTCATCCAGTTTGGTTTCCGTCATGTTATATCCAAGCGGGAATCCGGCAACAGTTACTAAAATAATTTCTTCATTTCCGATTTCGCGCTGCGCACGCTCTACCCAGAAGGGTGGTACACATATTCCTAAAAAACCATATTGCTTTGCTTCCTCAACAAGTTTATCTATATCTTGAATTGTAAGTGTAGGATTCAGATTAGTGTGTTCAATGTATGAAGCGAGATTCATGTTGGAACGTTGGTGGTTGTTCGTTATCCGTTAATGGTTAATCGTGCCTTGATTAATATCAAGATACACAATCAAATTTTATAAAGAGGTTTCGCAAATAATGAATACATCCCAATTCTTCTTTGTGAACTTTTGTGACTTAGTTCCTATATTTTTTTGCCACGAAGTCCCAAAG
Organism: Chryseolinea sp.; assembly: GCA_036787535.1. Lineage (GTDB taxonomy): Bacteria > Bacteroidota > Bacteroidia > Cytophagales > Cyclobacteriaceae > Chryseolinea. The sequence continues at coordinate 47,911 of DAIQPD010000009.1, read as the reverse complement.
GCACAAAGAAGCCACTAAGTAATACAACATCAGAATGATATTGAATGAATGTCTCTGCATTTTTCTTTGTGAACCTTAGTGACTTGGTGTCATTGTGGCTAGACTTTTTTACCACGAAGTGGTATCTCAAAAAATTTCCAGGAAGGCTACAATGAAAGGTGCCGATATAAGTAGACCATCGAAGCGATCCAGAAAACCGCCATGACCTGGAAGACTATCACCTGAATCTTTTATTTCGATGCTGCGCTTTAGTAGTGATTCAACAAGATCGCCTAGTGTTCCTCCAACAATAATGATCAGACCGACAATAGTCCATTGCCAGAGTGCCAGCGTATGAAAATAATGAGCAATGCCAAAAGTAAAGATCAATGCTAATGCAGCGCCACCGAAAAATCCTTCCCACGATTTTTTTGGAGAGATGCGCTCAAATAATTTTCGTTTGCCAAAAAATGTTCCGGCAAAATAAGCACCCGTGTCGCTGGCCCATAAAATGAATAAACAACCAAACATGATTTCATAGTTGTAAATTCCGTTTTCAAAAGCAGCGATGTTGAGAAGTGAAATGGGAACCGCTACATAGAAAATACCGAGGATTGTAATGGCAATATTGGTGAAGGGTTTGCGATCAGATTTTTTGTAAAGCTTAATGACAAATATGAGAGAAATCATTGGGAACACCAGAAAGTAGTATCGCCATGAAATCCATGTGGTCAACCTGTTTTCAATTAAAAACGAAAGTGTAAAAATGAAAAGGCCAATGATAGTGCCAAACGTTTTGAGGGGCACCATACCATCTAACCCAACGAGTTTATAAAACTCAAGCAGCGTAAAGAGTGTAAGAATAAAGAACACGGCAAAGTAAGTCCACTCGCTAAAACAAATTGCAGTGATTACCCCTGCTGAACCTGCTAAGCCTGTAATGATGCGTTGTGTAAGATTATTGTATTTAGATATAGGAGAAGTCACACTGATGGAGTTAGATTTTTTTGCTGATAGTATTTTCTAAAAGTATACAACAATACGGCAGTAAAGATAGCACTGAAGAGTACGCCCTGCCAAGGTACAGACTCCGTGTTTTCAATATCGATGTCAATAATTTTTTGTTGATGCAGATACAAAGCCACAACCGTAAATCCGTTATTCACAAAATGTGCAAGCATGGATAATGTTAAATTTCCTGACCAGTGATAGAGGTATCCAAACAGCACACCCAATAACATGCGGGGAACAAATCCATAGAACTGCAAGTGTATCGCGCTAAAGATAGCAGCGGCAATCCAGATAGACAGGTGACTATTCTTTGTGCCCCGAAATAATTCCTTCTGTATAATTCCTCTGAACACAAGCTCCTCACCTATAGCAGGCAGTATGGCAATCACAATAAAAGCTACAACAATTTGCGCGGTTGAATCATAGGTAGTGAGAAACGCTGTCAGTTCGGTAAGTCGATTCTCCATAGAACGCAGTGACTCTTCCCATCCAAGCGCTTCCGGAAATTTGAAATTCTGATTCCATTCAATGAAGACAGAATTCAACCCCATAAAGACAATGACAATTCCAATCACAAGTATGAAGGGAAGAAAAAAAAATGGTTGATCTAAAATCTTTTCTTCTGTCTTGCTCCACTTGCGGATAAAGAAAGGAATCAAGATTAGTCCTATGCAAGCCCCTACTCCTTGCATAACAAACAACAACATTTTTACTTCAGGATGCTTTACGGGGCTTTGCAATGCCTCAACAGCACTCATTAAATTATCAGGATAAAATGGGATGTAAAGAAAGAATCCAATGAGCGGACCAATCAGTTGAAACCCAAGAAACACTGCAGCGAGGGTTAAGGCTATTATGATAAAGGGCTTCGGTCTGCTCGCATCAAAAGAATCAAATCGGTCTTCTAGTTCTGTCATCTGCTCTATATATATATCCGGCATAAGGTTATCAAACATTCAAAATATGCACTTCTAAAAAGTTACCAGTTTCCGGTTGCCAGGTACCGGTGACTGGCAACCGGAAACTTTAGAAACTCCCATAAATGCTCTGAAAACTCTGTATGGCTGATCACTCTATGTTTAAGGTGTTACAAATCCACAAATACTGGTTAAATTTGCGCGCTAATATGGCAAAAATAGGTCAAATAGAACTAGGTGATTTTCCGCTGTTACTCGCGCCCATGGAGGATGTGAGTGATCCGCCTTTTCGTGCCGTTTGCAAAGAAGGTGGGGCCGATTTAATGTATACCGAGTTCATTTCTTCAGAAGGCCTGATTCGTGATGCGGCCAAAAGCCGTCAAAAACTAGATATTTTTGAATATGAGCGCCCCATTGGCATTCAGCTTTTTGGAGGTGATATAGGTAATATGGTGCAGTCGGCAGAGATCGCAACGGAGGTAAATCCCGATTTGATTGATATTAATTACGGTTGCCCGGTTAAAGCGGTGGCTTGCCGTGGAGCTGGTGCGGCTTTGTTACAGGATATTCCAAAAATGGTGAGCATGACGGCTGAAATTGTGAAGGCCACTCATTTACCTGTTACCGTTAAGACCCGTTTGGGCTGGGACGATCACACCAAAAATATTGTAGAAGTTGCCGAGCGTCTTCAAGACATCGGTATTCAAGCATTAACAGTTCATGGACGCACGCGCGTACAGATGTATAAAGGTTCTGCCGATTGGACTTTGATCGGAAAGATTAAAGAAAATCCGCGCATGCACATTCCGATTTTTGGAAATGGTGATATCGATACTCCGGAAAAAGCATTGGAATATAAAAACCGTTACGGTGTTGATGGTGTCATGATTGGTCGCGCATCGATTGGCAATCCGTGGATATTCAATGAGATCAAACACTTTGTACAAACAGGAGGCAAGCTCAGTCTGCCAGATATGGCCGAGCGCGTTCGTGTAACTAAGAAGCATGTCGATTTTTCAATGCGATGGAAAGGTGCGCGCTTAGGTATTTTTGAAATGCGCAGACACTATACGAATTACTTTAAAGGAATCCCCGATTTCAAACCCTTCCGTACACGACTTGTTGAAGTAGAAACGGTAGAAGAAGTGTATGCCATACTCGATGAAGTGATTGAGACGTATGCAGGGATGTTACTGCCTGCTTAACAATTGAACTAATTTTTGAACAACCTTTCTGCATTCTATAGGGTTTCTTAAATAGTCCTGGATCGAGTATCTTTGTTATTACCTTTTTATCAAGTCATGATTGTTGAAATAAAAAAGCCGATCACGAAAGCCAAGCTTGCCAAAGCCCACCGCACAATTCAAAATAAAAAAAAGAAGAAGGGCTTCAATCCAGACCAGTTTTTAGGGAAAGTGAAATGGGAAGGTGATGGTGTTTCTATACAAAGATTGATGCGCGATGAGTGGCTTTGATCTGGTGGTCGATACCAATATTCTAATTTACTTTACTTCCGGAAATAAGCATATTGCAGAAGTTATCCGAGGTAAAAATCTTAGTATATCATTCATCACCGAAATGGAGTTACGCAGTTGGCCTTCTTTAACTCCAAACGCTAATCAAACCATTTTAAAACTGCTCTCCTCGTGTCGCATAATTTCTTTAAATGATGAGATTAAAGAAAAAGCAATTGAAATAAGAAGAAAGACAAATTGAAGCTTCCTGATTCTATTGTGTGTGCAACCTCTATTTACTTAGATCAGCCTCTATTATCCGCTGATCCGGAATTGAAAAAAGTTAAAGAATTGGATCTACTTCTTATCACCATTTAATAGCAGAAATAATTGAATAAGCCCGTTGGTGCCACGCCCATCATTTTATTAATCACACTTTCTCTCATCTGGGGAACTTCATTTATTCTCATCAAGCAAGGACTTAAAGTATTTTCTCCTGGCGAGGTGGGTGCTTTGCGAATATCAGCGGCCACGCTTTTTCTTTTGCCCTTTGCCTTGCTTCGTCTCAAAGAATTAAAAACACGCGATTACCTTAACTTATTTGTTTCCGGTATGATGGGAATTTTTATTCCTGCATTTCTCTTTGCGTGGGCTCAGACAAAATTAGAGAGTTCAGTTACCGGAATATTAAATACGCTCTCTCCTGTCTGGACCATGATTATTGGAGCACTCTTTTTTACTCAGCGGTTTAAAGGTTTTGCATTAGCCGGTATCATCATCAGTTTTATAGGCGCCATTATTTTAGCGCTTTCACGATCCTCTGCAACCCTAAGCGGCTTTAATGTTTATGCACTGTTGGTTGTGTTGGCATGCGCATTCTATGGTGCCAATCTTAACTGGTTAAAATTTAAGGTAAGCAACATCAGTTCCATTACAGTAACCAGTGTTGCGTTACTGCTCACGGGTCCGTTCGCTATTATTTACTTGTTTCGCTATACCGAATTTACAGTGAAGCTCACGGAAACTCCTGGCGCATGGAAAGCATTTGCGTTCATCGCAGTATTGGCTTTGATGAGTACCGCCATTGCCAATCTAATTTTCACCAAGCTGGTTAAAATTTCTACTCCTCTGTTTGCAAGCTCTGTCACTTACATTATGCCAATCGTAGCGGTGATGTGGGGAGTACTCGATGGAGAGCAACTATTCATTGGCCATTTCATTGGCATGATTGCCATTTTGCTTGGAGTCTATCTCGCCAATAAAAAGTAATACCTGAATTTCTCTGTGTTTTCTCCGTGGGCTGTTTCTCTGTGCACTTTGCGGTCTATTTGTATTGTCTGTTGCGTTGCCTTTACTTTAAATATTGTAGACCACTCGTTAATAGTGCACTTAATCTACCAATACATTTACTACCTTGTTCTGAATGAATCAATTTGATACCATCATCATAGGATCTGGTGCTGGCGGATTAGCAGCTGCCATCTGTCTGGCAAGAGCCGGACAAAAAGTTTTAGTCCTGGAGCAACACGATGTTCCGGGTGGGTGGTGCCATAGTTTTACCCTGCAAGGACAACGGTTCTGTCCAGGAGTTCATTATATAGGGTTAATTGACAAAGGACAATCCACGAGCAGGTTGTATGAAGGCCTGGGCGTAGCCAATGATCTTGTATTCTTTCGAATGAATCCAAAAGCCTATGAGCACTGTTGGATTGAAGATGAAAAAATTGATATGCCTGCGGGCATAGACGAACTGCATGAAAGTTTATCCCAACGATTTCCAAAAGAAAGAAAACGACTCAAGAAATATTTGAAGCTCGTTAAAGATGTGAGCGATCAGATCCAACTCATTCCAAAGATGAATGGTTTTTGGGATGCCATCACCATTCCGTATCGAACAAGGTACATGGGCAAATATGGATTGTTCAGTTTAAAGCGCGTGATCGACTGGCACATCAAAGATCCGATGTTGAAAGCCGTGTTGAATATTCAATGTGGCGATCATGGATTACCTCCTGATCGTGCCAGCTTTCCGGTTCATTGCACGGTGATGTATCATTATTTTAATGGAGCCTTTTATCCGCTTGGTGGTGGTGGAGGTATTGTAAAAGCCATGACCCAGGCTGTTAAAAAACATGGTGGCGAAATCAGAACAAAACAAAATGTTCAAAAAATATTAATTCAGAATAATCAAGCCGTTGGAGTTGAGTTGGCAGGAGGTGAAAAGATTTTTGCGACTACTATTGTTTCAAATGCTGATCCATCGGCTACCTATCTGAATTTGGTAGGCAAAGAAAACCTGAGTGCAAAACTGCTGAAGAAACTTTCTAAAACGAAATACTCTGTTACCTCTTTAATTCTTTTTGTCACATTGGATATGGATGTTACAAAAGCGGGAATGGACTCAGGAAACATCTGGATGGCAAACGATAAAAATCTGGATAAGGTATTCCAAAGCTTAACAACCAATGAGATCATTAACGATGATGAGTTCCCTGGTGTATTCATCAGCTGCACAACATTAAAAGATCCTGCCAGTTTTAACGGACGTTATCATAACCTTGAAGTGGTAACGTTTATTGATTATAACAGCTTTGCTGAGTTTAACACAAGTGAAGATTATCATGGTGATGCCTATCTTCAATATAAAGAACGGATCACTGAAAAATTAATGAACAGTCTGGAGAAGGTAATTCCGAATGCAAGACAACACATTGTGCAGATGGATCTGGGCACACCCAAGACAAACGAGTTCTACATTAAGAGCACAAATGGAAATGTATACGGAACCGAGAAGTCATTTACGCAAATAGGTCCCTTCACCTTCAAAGCAAAGTCAGAGATTAAGAATCTTTTTTTATGCGGTGCGAGTACCATGTCACACGGTGTGGGTGGCGCAACGAATTCGGGAGTGGAGGCCGCAGCTAAAATTCTAAACTGCAGGTTCCAGGAATTATTAATACGAGACGAAAACCAGAACATCCGAATTTATGATGCCGAAGATCGTTCAACGTGGCCAGACTGGGTTCATCAAAAAAGAAAAGTGAGAAGGGATCGTTTGGAGAGTGCTACTGTGCCAACTGAATAAAAAGTAATCAGGCTGGCAGGTATTTTCAGAGATTGAGATAGGTATTCGATTCTTCCCCTTTTGTATTTTTACAAATGATCAAACACGTTTCTATTACAGTAAAAGGGAAAGTGCAAGGCGTATTTTTCAGAGCGGCAACAAAAGAGAAAGCTGATGAACTGGGCATAAATGGTTTTGTAAGGAACCAACCCGACCAAAGTGTGTACATAGAAGCTGAAGGAGAGGATGCATTATTGGATGAATTGATACTATGGTGTAAGCATGGACCACCCCTTGCCCATGTTGAAAGTAGTGACTCAGATGAAGGCCCCATCAAAGGGTTTAATGAATTTTTGATACAGCTGTAATTATTTCAAGACTATATTTTTGATTTTGAAATATGTTGAAATAAGCGGACTTTAGAATTTTTCCCAACCAGAGTCTGCGAGTGACTCTGATGCGTTGATCAAGAGAATTATTACCCACAAAGTCATATACATAAATGTTAAGCGGCATTTTTGAGAGCACCCCAACTAATAGATAATAAAAATAATTAACAACCAAATAAATATGTTCGGAATACAACACATCAAGTTTGACTCAATGACGTATGTTCTCCATTTTACTAATGGTGAAATAAAAAGAGAAGGACGTGGACTTTCATTTTTTTACTTTAGTCCGAATAGCTCTATCGCAGCCATACCTATGGGGAGTAATGATCTTCCATTTGTTTTTAATGAATCAACAAATGATTATCAAACCATTACCATTCAAGGACAGATTAGTTACAAAATAAGCACCCCAAAAACACTCGCAGATGTTTTGGACTTTACTGTAAACGACAATGGACAATACAAGAAGAATGATATTGAGAAGTTAAATCAACGGATCATAAATGAAGCACAAACTGCTACCTCTTCTTACATACACAGCATTAAGTTGAAAGACGCGATTCGTTCAGCAAAGGCAATAGAAGGGAATATTTTAGAAGGACTAAGATCCTCTCAGGCAATTGGAATGTTGGGGATACAAATATTAGGCGCAAACATTTTAGCTATCCAGGCCACACCTGAAATGGCAAGGGCATTGGAAACGGATACAAGAGAAAAACTACAACAGGAAGCAGATCAGGCTATCTACGAACGTAGAAACTTTGCAGTTGAACAAGAGCGCAAAATAAAGGAGTCTGAATTAAACACAGAGATTGCAGTCGAAGAAAAGCAAAAACAGATTGCTGAAAAGAAAATGGAATCAAATGTCCAAAAGGCTGAGAATGACAGAAAGCTTCGCGAAATGAGAATTCAAGCTGACATTGCTATTGAGAACCAACGGAAACAGCTTATCGAACAAAAAACAGCAAACGATAAGAAGGAAGCTGAAACCCAAGGTTACGTAATAGAGACAACCTTAAAACCGTATAAGGATATTGACTGGAAAACTTTAACTGCATTGAATAATAACCCGGATCCAAAATTCAATATCTCGTTAGCGTTTAGACAGCTGGCAGAAAATGCCGGGAAAATCGGCAACCTCAATATTAGTCCGGAGTTATTGGACTCTATTTTAAACGATAAGAAGGAGAATAGAAAATGAGCGTTGAATATGCCATCATTGTAAAAAACAAGACCAGGCTTGAATCATTAATTGAACGCTTCAATACTAAAGCTCAAGCCAAATTTTACATAGAGCGACTTGGTGGAAATTTTGAGGACTATGAAGTAGAGCATGACGCTTTTCACTACTCTTTAAATTCATTGCAAACTCAACTATCGAGAGTAGTTAAGCATAAAACGGTTGAACGGGTTTTTATGCCCTCATTTATATTTTCAGAAAACCAACTGATTGTAGTTATCGGACAAGATGGACTCGTTGCCAATACGGCTAAATATTCTAAGGGAATTCCAATCGTTGCAGTAAACCCCGACAAGCAAAGGTATGATGGCGTGCTATTGCCATTCGACACTACCGACTTCATTGTAGGCGTTGAAAGTGTTATGGCCAATAAATTCAAATCGAAGACGATGAGATTTGCAGAAGCCAAACTTAATGACGGTCAAAGACTTTTAGCCTTTAACGATTTATTCATAGGAGCATCCTCTCATATCTCAGCACGATATAGAATTTCGTACAACAAGAATACTGAAGAACACTCGTCAAGTGGACTAATCGTTTCCACACCTGCAGGGTCGACTGGTTGGCTCAGCTCAGTTTTTAATATGGCCTACGGAGTAGCGGGCATGTTTGAAAAGAATTTAAAACCCAAAAGACCAAAACTTAAAGACAATGAATTACTTTTTGCGGTAAGAGAACCCTTTCAAAGTATACGAACTCAAACCGGAATAACAGCAGGAATTATCAAAACCCATAATAGCCTGACTATTGAATCGCTTATGCCGACTAGTGGAATAATTTTTAGTGACGGAATTGAAACTGATTTTCTTAGATTCAACAGTGGATCAATTGCAACAATCGGGATTGCAAAAGAAACCGCAAAAATTGTAACAGGTGACAAGAAAAACGCGACATAACAAAATACTTCTGCAATGGTAGGGTTAAGGTATTAGTATTATAAAATTAAAATATTTTATGACCATGCGAGACGCTTGGTGAGCGTGAAGCAATTTTGTAATCTTAAACGCGCAACAGCTAAAACATAAAGGTTGAAGGTAATTTAAAAACATTAGACGATATGAAACTCAAAACACTAACGCTGCTTCTTTTAACTTGTTCATTTGCCATTGCACAAGACTACAAATCAATTGTTGCAAAAGCGGATGGGTTTTACGACAATAAAGAATACGAAAAATCTGTCGCCAGCTACAAAGAAGCATTCAAAATTGAGCAGAAAAATCCTGGCGACTTGTATAACGCAGGATGTTCAGCATCACTTTCGGGTGATAAGACATTAGCATTTGAATGGTTAAACCTTGCTCTTGAAAACGGTTGGGCAAATACAAACCATCTAAAAACAGACACCGACCTGACTGCATTACACGACAGTAAACAGTGGACTGAGCTTTTGACAGCAATGCAAAAGGAAGTGGATAAAAGAGAAGCAAACTATGACAAACCTTTACAAGCTGAATTAGTTGGGATTTTTAATGACGATCAAGTGATCAGGCGTCAATTTATTTCAGCACAGAAAGAGTTTGGCTATCAAAGTAAACAAGTTGATAGCTTAGGTAAAATTATGATGTACATCGACAGCGTGAATTTAATTAAGGTATCTAAAATATTAGATAAGCATGGCTGGGTTGGAGCAGACAAAATTGGCGGACAGGCAAATCAAACTTTATTTTTAATCATTCAACATTCAGACTTGAAGACACAGCAAAAGTATCTTCCCATGATGAGAGAAGCCGTTAAAAACAAAAATGCCAATGCAAGTGCATTAGCGCTTTTAGAAGACCGCGTCGCTTTGGGAAAAGGCGAAAGACAGATCTATGGTAGTCAGATTGGGCGAGACAATGAAACTCAAAAACATTATGTATTACCTCTTGACGACCCAGACAATGTAGATAAGCGCAGAGCAGAAGCTGGTCTTGGGCCATTGGCAGACTACGTGAAAAGTTGGGACATTATCTGGAATGCAGAAGAATACAAAAAACTTCTACCTGAATTAGAAGCAAAACAATCGAAACAAAAATAATCTACCGGCAACATGCGTGATGAACGTTGGCACTCATTGTTCTAAAGGCAGTATGATTAAAAATTGGATCATAATAACGTTGGTTTTACTAACTATTGGCTGCGACCAAAAGCCAAAAAAAAATATTATTGATGTCAACTCACGACAGGTAGAGATTGACTTTGCCCACATATCTATAAGTCTTCCAAAACATTTCTACAGATCTTCAACCGAGGAATTAACATACGCGATTGAAAATGCAGACTCATCAGAAATTTCAGAAAGCGATAGACTAGAAAGACTTGACCAGATTGAGACGTTTAGATTGAATTCACTCGGGGTGAAGTACTATCTTTATTTAGATACGACCGACATAAACAACACCATTATTTTCCGAAAAGGAAAATATCTTAAACTTGATAAAGCAGCGCAACAATATATTCTTTCTGACACTGAAAGGTCGCTGAAGTCGAGAGAAGATGATATTAATTTCAAACGCTTGGATACTCAGTTTTTTACAGGAGAAGAGTTGCAGATTTTAAAGCAAAAATTTGAAGTGAACAGACCCGAGTGGATCAGCTACACAACTCTATACATTGTGACAACAAGATCCAACACCTTTCAGATTATTGTGGAAAGAACCGATGAAGAAGATTACGAAGACCGGGTGACCAAAATACGAGTTGATTATTAGCAACAAGGCCAGCTTACGCGGGCTTAGCTTCTATCGCAAAACTTATTTTCGTTCACTTCCAGATGTTTTTGCTGACTTACACTTTTTAAAAGAAATCTGAGAAATGAAATCCATAAAATTTTCGGAAAGCATTGAAATTAAAGGTAGCGCTGAATTAATATTTGACTACACACAGGATTATAAAAACAGACTTGTGTGGGATACCTTTCTGACTGAAGCCTATTTATTGAACAATGCAACGAAAGCGGACAAAGGAGTCAAAGCCTGGTGTGTTGCAAAAAATGGACTTGGAATGGAAACAGAATATGTTTCTTTCAATCGACCAAAGGTAACAGCAATAAAAATGACCAAGGGACCATATATGTTTAAAGACTTCTCTGCATCATGGACCTTTACAGACAATAAAAACGAAATGACAACCGTAACCTTTCTGTATTCCTTCCGGCTTCGATTTCCTTACAATACCTTTCGTGTATTGGTTAAGTCTATTCTGAGAAGAAATGTGAGACAAAGACTTAGAGACTTAAAAAGCAAGGTAGAGGAAAATGCCAACCAACTCATGGGGATAATATAACAACCCAGACTTCGTTTTGTGTATAAGAAACAGCAAACCCCAAGATAACTTTCAAAACCCACCACCCTCCCGAAGGGAATCAATCATTCCCATCGCCTTAATGACTAATTTGTAGAATATGGAATCTCAAAAGTATGATATTCTTCTGGCAGACGATGATCCGGATGACTGCATGTTTTTCCAGCATGTGCTGGACGAACTTAGGATAAAAGCATCGGTCCATATGGTAAACAATGGAGTTGAATTGATGACTTTTCTGGAAAGTCAAAGTAGTCACCTTCCCGGTGTTCTTTTTCTTGACTTGAACATGCCGTGCAAATCAGGACTTGAATGTTTGTCTGAAATAAAAGAAAACCAAAAATTAAAACAACTACCCGTCATCATCTGCTCAACCTCCTCGAACCCCGAGGTGATGGACATACTTTATGACAAAGGCGCACACTATTACATCCGCAAGCCATCAGCGTTTGCTGAGCTGAAGTCCGTTATCAAAAAGGCGCTTTTATTTATGGAGCAAAATAAATTACCTCATCCCTTAAAAGAAAATTTTGTTATTCACCCGTAGCCTGAAAGAATTATAGAAAACCATAACGGCATTATTATAGCAACCGGTGAAGAAGGTAAAAGTGCAAAATTTGATATCTACCTTCCAGTTGATTGAGGTAATGGAGAAATCCCCACTCGGATAAAAGTACTAGCGAAGTATAGTTTCATGCATTAAAGAAGATTTTAAAAAGATATGTTGTGGCTGTTCGTCATAATTGAACTTTTTTGTGCTCCCATCCAATTTGGAGTCACTCAGGTTTTTCAGAAACTCTTTTAATCTATTACAGCATTTATCTTTTGCCAGAGTGCATTGTCAAATCCGGAAAGTGCAAAGTTTGGGTTTGATGGGTCTGATGCATCACCCATTCTTATCACCACCATGTTTTTACTGGGTATTACATAGATGCGTTGATCCTCCGCTCCCATAGCAGAATACATATCAGACGGGGCATCGGGCACTAAAAGTCCATCATAAACTGTTTGACCACCCGGTACCATATAACTTGTTTTACCATTTAACCACCATAAGTATCCGTATGCAGGATTTATACTTTGTGAAGTACTGATGCTTTCATTAAAAAAGGATTCATTAATAATCTGTTCCTCCATCCATTTTCCTTTGTTCAGTGCCAGGAGTCCAAACCTCGCCATACTACGGGTGTTGCTATGGTATATTTTAAAAATAAGTCCATAGTTCCACATACCGTCCATTCCAATCTTGCTTTCTAATTTAGTATCGAAGTAAGCTTCAAAATCCTGGCTGCTTGTTTCTGCTACAACGTCCATTAATTTTTGAAAAACATTATGGTAAGACCACCTCATACCGGCATCTTCCAGGTATGTTAAATTCGCTTTTATTACTAAATCAGTTTCATCATTAATTCCAGAAGTCATCGTCAACAAATGTCTTGAAGTTATTAAGTTTTCTTTTTCTATTGGCTCACTCGTCCAGCCTGTGCTCAGGTAATCAGATACTTTGTTATTGATATTCAACAAACCTTCCTGCTGCGCTATACCGGTGGTAGTGGTTACCAATGTTTTACCAGCACTATTCCATGGCCATGAAGACGTAGATGTATGACCATCAAAATACTCCTCCATCACAATTCTGCCGTTTACAAGAATCATAAACGATTTGGAGTTCTTGTCAAGAAGGTAGTCTTTTAAAGGTTGCACGGCACTTTGATTCCATCCCAGACTGCTAATCGATTTTGTTTCCCAATCAGTGCCTGTATTGGAAGGAAAATACATGGCTTCATCCGGAATGGGCTCGTCATCACCAGAACAAGATGAGAATAACACTGCGGAAAGCAAAAGGAGTTTTAGATAGTTCATCATAGGTCTATTAGACTTCTAATTTCTCAAAAAGTTTAATCATTCCAATTTTCAATTAGTCTTAATTCCGCAATTGGATATTCGCGCGAATTACATTTTCTTCCATTCAGAGTCCGCTGCGACTCTGATACGTTGATCAGGAGCAGCATATTTCTACACCAAAGTGATTTATATTTATAAATTGGTATCCGATGAAGATCAGAGTCCCTGAGGCCTGAGAATCTGATCGAGAATAACAGAGAAAGAAATTCTTTAAAATATATGCTAAAACTGATCGTCATAATTGAACTTCTATTTATTGCTACACTTGGCTACTCTCAGGGTCAGCGAAAAATCAAGGGAGAGATACGGGATGAGGATAGGAAACCCATTCCAGGATTAGTGGTCATTCAACTTGGAACGAAAACAGGAACTGTAACGGATGTTGACGGGAAATTTGAATTAACGGTTAGCAATGATCCAATGATCTATGTTCGAGCTGGTGCAATCGATCTTGAGATTTATCTGGAATATTCTCAAAAAGAAGAATTCAAAAAGGTAACATTGAAGGACTGGAAAAAGATTAAGAAAGAGAATAAAAGAATACTGAATGAGTGGAATAGAAAGTTGAAAAAGATTGACAAAAATTAATAACGATCCATAACAATGAATTGTGCCATTGCCGAGAGCCGCTTAAATTTGAAGCTTGGTTTTCAATCACGATAGATATCAGGACAAGCAACCTCACATACACGAACGCTGCGAGTGATAATTTAAAAATAGATAAGATAAAATATGACGTTAGACGAAAGTGACTATTTGGCTCATCAACTCTACACCGCATCAAAGACACCCCGGATAAAAAAAGCCCGAATAAGAGGTTGGATACTGACAACAGTAACATTTTTATGTATGACCTATTTATTTTTTGAAAACAGCAATGACTTCCTGGGGTATTATTTTTTGGTCGCATCCATTCTTAGCTTGACACTTTATCCCCTTTATTCCAGATGGAGGTATAAGCGACATTACAAGAGGTACATTGCAGATACTTACAAAAACAGATTTGGAGAAGAATGCAAACTTGAGATTAATGAGGATTTCATTGTGACAAAGGACAAGACCGGAGAAGGTAAGATCAACACCACAGAAGTAGAAGAGATAAATGAGATAAAGGACTTTTACTTTGTCAAAATGAGAATCGGTGTATCCTTAATTATTTCAAAAGTCAAAACAGATGCCAGTGAACTTGAAATATTAGTAAAAGGACTCAAGGAATTAGTAGATAAAAAAGGAGTAAAACACAATGTAGAACTGAATTGGAAGTGGCGATAAAATTACTTCTTATAACAACAACTCCATTCATTACCGGATTTAGTGTACGCTAAAAGTATTATCTTCAAATTACTTTTGGCTACTTGGATAGTGATGCGTTGGCCGCCAATTGCTAAATTGATTTCAACAAACAAGTAACCATTATGAAAAAAACAAAGATCTTGTACTGGGTTTTCACAGTACCGTTTGCCGGATTCATGCTTTTCTCTGGCATCATGAATGCTATCATCACCCCCGATTCTGTAGTCCTGCTCACGGATCAACTTGGATACCCGCAGTACATCATTCCATTTCTGGGAGTTGCAAAGATACTGGGTGCAATAGCAATACTCATCCCTGGTTTCCCGCGCCTAAAAGAATGGGCATATGCCGGATTATTCTTTGACCTTATTGGCGCAACATACTCCATGATTGCCATTGAAGGGTTCAAGCCAGAGCATCTCGGTATGCTCATGTTCTTTATACCGGGTGTATTGTCTTATATCTTTTACCTCAAGAAACTTAAAGGAGAGTAGTCAGCAAGTTTGGTTTGTTATAGATCATTTTTTTGCAGTAAAATGACGGACGAACTATATAGACAAAAAGCAGAAAACTGAAGAGCGATGAAAGCAATCGGAAAAACTGTAAAAGAAATTCTGATCAACGTACCCACAGACAGAGCAGAGCCTTTCAACCATCTGCACGATGTCATTGTGAAAAACCTGCCCAAAGGTTTTGAAGCAGCCATTAGTTATGGTGGATTGGGCTATGTTATTCCGCATACACTTTATCCTGCGGGATACCATTGTAAACCTAGTGAGCCACTCCCCTTTGCGGGAATTACTTCACAAAAAAACTCCATCAATTTCTACCACATGGGAATCTATTCGGATCCCCAAATTATTAAAATGGTTCGTAACCCAATATCCAAAGCACAGTAAGCAAAAACTGGATATGGGAAAAAGTTGTGTGCGCTTCAAGAGGTTTGATGAGATTCCCTATAAACTCATTGGTGACTTAATGAAAAAGATGAGCGCGAAGGAATGGATCGAACTCTATGAGAAAAGTTTTGTGAAGAAGAAGTAGGTAAACAATCAGTTGAAAGGCTTTGCTGAACAAGGCTACGCCATCGCCTTTTTCAAAATACCTTTTTGAGGATCAATCTTAACTTCGAAAAACTTAGTGATGAAGGTACTTAATCTCATGCCCACCATCTGGGGTGTGTATTCTTCCGGATAAAAAACGGTGAGTTCTAGTATCGCCCTAATGAAATTCTCGTGCTTGCAAAATTCTTTGACCCACTTCTTATAAGCTGTTTCCCATTCTTCCTGATAGCGACTGCTTTCATCACGACCATCAAAACCAAACTCCAATTGATTGTCGCCATAGAAGGTAAAACGGAACACGCCAGCCAATGCCAGATAAAATTCTTCGAGATGGCTCATATCAGTATTGGTGTGTTGCTGAACCTTCTGAGATGTTTCATCAGCAAGACCCAACGGATTGCACCGCAGCATGTACTCCACTTTGACAAAATCAACAAGGTATTGAAGCAGATTCTCCTGCATGGCGAGCTGCGCCTGTTCCAGAATGTAGTTTTTGTCGCGGGGAAAGAACTTTCGAATCACAAATGAAAAGTTTGACAAAGCTATACTTTATTCGCCAGACCATCAATTTTTTCCGAAAGTCAAGCTTTCGGCTGAACACTTATTCTTTTACATTTGACAACAAACTCTTTTTTATGAAAACTTCTATACTCTCAATCACCTTTGTTCTAACGTTCGCATTCGCCTCTGCCCAACAACTAAAGGTTGAAAGCAAGACCATCAAAAATCAGGAAGGAAAGGATATAGAAGCCTGGGTTGCCCATTTGGATCAGAACACAGAGGATTGTATGGAATCCTATGAAGATTTCATGAAGGATGTATTTAATCTCAAAACATCAAAGGAAAATAAGACCATGATGATGGCAGAGAAGGTAATGCTCACTGAGATGTCGGATCTTCGCCTTGACCAACGCACATTTTTTATTACCGAATCGGCCGGCACAGCCGTTGGGTTTACGTTTAGTCCCGGTTACGATCTCCACTTTGGAACGAAATTGTATGAGAGTGAATTTGAAAAAGGAGAAAAACTGGTGAAGTCATTTGTTAAATTTCACTACAAAGATTTTTACAACAAGAAGATCAAAGTAATTCAAAATGCACTGGTCGATAAACAAGATGAAATTACTTCTGATGAGAAGAAGATTGACAAGAACAAGAGATCGATGTTGGACAACAACAAGAAAATAAGCAATGGCGATTCAGATGCTGCTAAGTTGAGAATTAAAAACGACAGCTTAGAAAAAGAGAATGTTACGCTGGAGGCACAGGTAGCCAGTGATCGATCCGAAATTAAATCCTTACAAGATCAATTGATTAAGTTTCAGGAAAGCTTAAGCAAAGTGGATGAATTCTAATGAATAAACGAATCCGCTCAGGTAGTCCACTTGTGTTCACAATAGAAACACCGATTCTGTCGGATAATATTAATGGAGATTGGGAATCCAAGCAGTAACCAACTCCAACCAACTGAAGATTTTGAAAGCCTTTCTGCCCTTGTGTTATTCGAGCCGCACTTTGGGCATTTCAATTCATCGTGAACAGAATCTATAGTGTGGTCAACCTGAATCTCATCCGTTCTCTCGGCAAGTATTCTTTTGGCGTTTTCGATATCATTATTCAGAACTCTTAACTTAATTCCTCCCACAGCATTTTTTAGAGTCCAATCTATCGTGATCGTATTTTCATCAGCCAGGTAACACGTGATTTCATTGTCATCCAATTTTTGTTTCTCAAAATTGGCAGTAACGTAATCGTCATAGGTTGCTATCGTTACAAAGTCATTCACGTTTCTTACTAGATCAAGATTACCTTAACGAATTGTCTTAAAATTTTTCTGCACTTGCCGAATTAAACGAATTAACATACTGCGTTGGAACTGCTCCGTTCAGCATGGCACCCGATGGTACTGAAGGATAAATTTCTTCGAAGGTACGTACCTCATTCATAAATACCCTACGCGTAATCTGATGTCGGTTAAGGCCAGCCGGACTATTCAAGCCTGAAGCACCAATCAACTCCACAAAACTTTCAACTGTGTTTTTATGGTAGTTGGCTACGCGAACTTTCTTATCCTCTACCACAAGGCCTTTGATAAAGTAAGGATCTTGTGTTGCCACCCCAGTTGGACAGGTATTCTTGTTACACTCTAATGCCTGAATGCAACCCAGAGCCATCATCATTGCACGAGCGCTGTTACAGATGTCGGCACCAAGAGCAATGGCACGCACCATTTGAAAACCGGTAAGAATTTTTCCGGAGGCAATAATTTTAATATGCTTCTTGATGCCAAACCCATTAAGCATGTTTACAACAAAGGCAAGTCCATCGAGTAAAGGCATCCCTACAAAATTTGAAAACTCAGGTGGCGCTGCGCCCGTTCCACCTTCACCACCATCGACTGTAATAAAATCTGGATAGGTATCGAGCTCTACCATTGCTTTGCAAATCGAAATAAATTCGCTTTTGCGTCCAATGCACAACTTGAAGCCAATGGGTTTTCCACCCGACAGGTCACGTAATTTTTTAACAAAAAGAATTAACTCTTTTGGTGTAGAGAAAGCGCTATGAAAGGGAGGTGAGTAAACCGTTGTGCCGGCTTTCACTCCTCGTATGGCTGCAACTTCTGGTGTGTTTTTAGCCGCTGGCAAAATACCACCATGACCAGGTTTTGCACCTTGCGAAAGTTTTATTTCAATCATTTTCACTTCTGGCTTCAGCGCATTGATTTTAAATGCATCGCCTGAGAAATTGCCATTCTCATCGCGTGCTCCAAAATATCCTGTACCAATTTGCCAGATAATGTCTCCCCCATTTTTTAAGTGATATGGGCTGAGTCCACCTTCTCCAGTATTATGGGCAAAGCCTCCGATTTTTGCACCTGCGTTCAAAGCTTCTACTGCATTACTGCTCAATGAACCAAAACTCATGGCGGATACATTCAACAAGCTGGCTGAATAAGGTTGTGTGCAATCTTTGTTACCTACCACGCTTCGGGGATGGTGATCGACTTTGTGAAAATCAACCGGTACTATTGAATGTCCAATCCATTCGTAGCCTTCTGCATAAACATCAAGTTGTGTTCCGAAAGGCGTTGTGTCAACTTGTTTTTTTGCGCGTTGATAAATAACAGAGCGGTCGTTTCTATTAATAGGCAAGCCATCGGTATCCGACTCCACAAAATACTGTTGAATTTTTGGACGTAAATCTTCAAATACATATCGCAATCTGCCCAACACCGGGAAGTTCCGCTTCAGTGACTGGCGGGTTTGCACCATATCCTCGATTCCCATAAAGATCAGCGGTCCGACAATAATGAATAAGAAAAGTACATCAATCCAATAAAAAGACCAGAAAATAAGAAGGCCTGAAACAATGATGGAGGTGAGCACGAATATTTTTCTCATAGGATATAGAGGATGGTTACCAAATATAGCAATGTTGGGGGAAGAATGGTTAATGGTTAATGGTTATCCGTTAATCGTTTTGGAGCGAGCAAGCAATGGACTAACCCTTCATTTTCTTTTCCTCTGGCTCCCGAAACTAAAGTAAGTCGTAATCATGTGGGCCTGTAATCCATCTGATCGTTTATAATAGGCATAACGCAATTCAACTTCCTTAAAGGTAATGTAATGTTGTGCATTGAAGGGAGCGTACCGAATACCAATCCCCGTCTTAAAACTTGTAAACCCAGACAAATCATAATCAGAAGTATAGAATTGTTGATTGATGTCGTGGAGTTTGTAAGGCTTAAAATAATTGGCTTTTGTTTGTGAGTATAGTCTTACAAATGGAGTGAACGTTAATACACGCGTTGCTTTAATAGGTGATTCGACTGCTAAGGTATGTGCCTCAATGCCGAAATCATCCCAATAAAAACGATAGTACGATCGAAGTATCCATCTGCTTCCTATAAAGGAATTGAGTTGAATACCTAACGGGATCTTCATTCGGCTCCCTGGAAGATTTTCTACACGCTCACTGTCATCTGTAAAGTATACCCTATGAAAAGGTGTGGCTAACTCACCTGTCTGATAGGACACACCCGGGTAAATTCCCAATGCCATCCTCTTGTTTAGCGTTTGATAAAGTCCGAAAGAAAAGTTGAATGAATTTCGCTGGTGCGAATCGAACCATTCTTTTGTGCGCAACTCTTCCGGGTAAATGAGTTTGATGGGTTTGCCGTTTTCAAACCTTCCCCAACGTAAGTCGTCAAAAAATACCTGCGCATTGGCCGACAGTGCGCGCGATTGATCTGCGCTGGTTTTGCTCCAGTTTAAACCCGCTCCACGCGATGTATAATCCGATTCAATTGAATACATTAAATTTCCACCAACTCGATTTTGTTTATCGTGAAGCAATCGGCTGTAGCCAATATTGGTATGTCCCCTCGCGTCTACCTTTGATGCAGACGAAACAACAAAGTCAATATTATCCGTTGATGCGGAACTGATAATGTCTACGCCTCCATCAATATGAACTGTATTAAATGAATCCCGTTGATGATTAATAAAAAATTGAGGCGAATAGACTTGCAGATTTTCAGTGCCAATACCACCCGTAACAGCAGAATGATCATTGTCTTGTGTGTAAAATGAAAACAGAACCTGCACATCCGTTTTAGACAACACTTGTTTTTTGTAAGCACTGTCCAAACGTTGACCCATGGAGGTAAGCGATGCTGCCAATAAACCAATGATGACGTATCGTTTCTTCACCTTACCTTAATTGCATCCACACCCACCACTTGTTTTGCTGCTGCCACCACCCGAAGCACCTTCACGATAAACCTGAACACTTTCTTCAAAACCTCTTGCACCAGGCTGGCCGGGCTTCATTTCAGAATCATTCACGTAAACCCGTTGATATGGCTTCACACTTTCACACGAAAGTGCAGCCAATGCCGTAACAAATAATGCACAGTATTTTAAAAGTTTTCTATTCATGATGTTCACCGTTATTCCAATTCAAATATCGCGAAGTAAAAATTTTATTCCGATCATTTATAATGATCCCCTGTATGTTTGGCAATTGATCAAGAAAATATAATCCTACCGTAACACCCATAATGGTAACGGCTGTTGCAAGGGCATCACACAATTCTGCACTTGGACCAAAGATGGTGACACTTTTAATTCCCTTTACGGGATGTCCTGTTTTTGGATCAATGGTATGCGAATACCGTATACCATTTCGCTCAACAAATTGCTCGTAGTCCCCCGATGTTGCAACGGAAGAATTTTGAATTGGCAACCAGGCTAAAATGTTTGATGGCTTGTCAGGATCGGCAATACCTATTTTCCATCGAGATCCATCAAGGCGATTCCCCCATGCCGTTAAGTCACCACTGGCATTGATCACAGCATTCTCTACTCCTCTTTCTTTGAGAATTTTTTTTACACAATCGGCTGCATATCCTTTTCCAATTGCACCAAAGGCAATGTGCATTCCTGATTTTTTAAGAAATACGGCATTTGACTTTGATAAATCAATCAGGTGATGACCAACACTGTTCAACGCATTTTTTATTTGGTCCTCATCAGGCCACACAAAATGTTGTCCTTTGAAATTGTATAATTTACGAAGTGCCACTGCCGTGATATCAAATGCACCTTGTGTAAGATTTGAAATTTCATTACACCGTTTTATGATTGCATATACTTCTTCATCAACCGAAACTGAATCCATTCCGGCTGCCTGATTGATTTGTGAAATTTGAGATGTAGAGGAGAATTCAGTAAGCAGTGTTTCGATTCGCTTCACTTCTTCAATGGCCGTTTCAATGAGTGCGTACCCGGCTTCAGGTTCTTCTACAATGATGAACTCAAAAGAAGAACCCATTAACCGGACTTGCTTTTTGCATTCACATCGCGTTTGCGAATTCATTTGGATAGGTAGGGAGTGATTTCAATAATGAACTCATCTGTCGTCTGATTGGTGTACACCAATTTTTTCAAAATGGATTGATCCGCATTAAGCAAAACAATTTCAGGAAAGTTACCCGATGGATTGTACTTCGCAGCAAGTGCCTCGTTTTGTAGTTGAGCTTCCTTAGGTAATTTTTTCCGTTGAGGAAAATCAGCATGAACAACGATCAGATTTTTATTTGCAAAATCCAAAAATGTTTTTGTGAATAAAATTTTATTCTCCAGTTGAACACATGGTGCGCACCAATCTGATCCGGAAAAGACAAGCAATACTTTTTTGTTTGATGATGAAGCATTTGAAAAAGCTTCATTGGCATTTTCAAATACCTGACTATAAGAGACCGTGGTCTTAAAGATAAGAATCAGAAAAAATCCCAGAGAAAGTTTAAGAACGTGAATCATGGATTTTGCAAAGCAAACAATGGCTTCGAATTTATTTCTCATTTACAATCTAGATACCTATCGACACGATTAACCAATAACCATTAACTATTAACCATTTCCCCAATCACCACTTCCAGTCCGGCTTGTTGCATGGCACCAAAGCCTCCATAAATATTAATTAGATTTTGGAAGCCTTCATTTTTCATAATGGAGATTGCCGTCATCGAACGATAGCCACCACCACAATGAACGATGTATGGCTTAGTCTTGTCCATGCCTTCCAGGTTTTTTGGAAAATCACCCAATGGTAAAAAGGTAGCATCTTTAATATGGCTCACATTCCACTCGCCCGGTTTGCGAACATCCAACACATCAATACCTTTTTGCATTTCAGTTTTCATTTCCTGCGCGGTAATGGATTGAACGGTTTCTAATTTTCCATCAAAACTATTCACACCACCATGCAGGTAGCCAGCAATTTTTTCGTAGCCCACACGAGCGAGACGTAAAATAGTTTCGCTTTCTTTTCCTTCATCGGTTATCAAAACCAGGTTTTTGCGAATGTCGATGAGCGAGCCCACCCAAACAGCAAATTGTCCATTGAGGCCAATGTTGACGGAGCCTTGAATAAATCCTTTTTCAAATTCATCTGCGTTGCGAGTATCCAGGATAGTCGCGTCATTGTTTACTAAATTCTTGAACTCAGACAACGATAATGGCTTCGTGTTTTCACGGATCACATTTTCAATCGGCTCATACCCCATTTTATTGATGCGTGCATCTTCAAAGAAATATTGAGGAGGAGGAAGAATGCCATCCGTTACTTTCGAAATAAATTCTTCGCGTGTCATATCTTTCAGCGCGTAGTTAAATTTCTTTTGCTCACCAATGGTTGAAAAGGTTTCCTTCCCGATGTTTTTTCCGCAAGCTGAACCGGGACCGTGTGCCGGATAAACCATCACATCATCCGGAAGTGTTTTAATTTTTGTGGTCAGCGAATCAAACATCATGCTGGCCAGTTGCTCACTGGTCATCACACCGTCTAATAAATCAGGGCGACCAACATCACCCACAAATAAAGTATCACCGGTAAAAATGGCGTGCTCATCTCCCTTTTCATTCAACAATAAATAACAGGACGACTCTGGTGTGTGTCCGGGTGTGTGGAGTACACGGATTTTTAATTTACCTAATGTAAACTCCTCTCCGTCTTTAGCATTGTAAACTTTGTACTGAGTATTCGCCAACGGGCCATAAACAATAGGTGCATTTACCTTTCGTGCCAGGTCGATATGGCCGGATACAAAGTCAGCATGGAAATGTGTTTCAAAAACATACTTGATTTTTGCATTCCGTTTTTGGGCTAATTCAATATAGGGTTCCGTTTCACGCAGCGGGTCAATAATTGCCGCTTCCCCATCAGACTCTATATAATAAGCCGCTTCTGCGAGACAATTGGTGTATAGTTGTTCGATGTACATGGTCAAGTAATCAGTTAATGCTTAATCGTTAATCGAGAATGGGAGCAAGTTGATTGTAGGAGTGGATACAATTAACTTTTAACCATTAACAGATAACATTTAGCTTCAAAGTTCACAAAAATTCCTTTCATTTCATTCTCCCTTCTAACTTTGCACAAGATGAAGTGTGCGAGTAGTTTTTTTTGGTGTTTGCTGATCTCATTTTTTTCCACTGCAGCCCAGTACAGTGTTTTTGAGGAGAATGGAAAAGTTGGTCTTAAAAACGACCAGGGCAAGGTTTTAATACCTGCCCAACACGAAGCCATTGGATGGAGTGATGCTCCCTTTTCTATGTTGGGAGATGTAACAGGCTATAAAATAAAAGGTAAGTGGGGATTAATCAATCTTAGTAATCATCGCATTACAAAGGCTGAGTACGAAGAGTTGTTTCCCGGAGATCCTACCTTAATCATTGCGCGAAAGAAATCTACCGTATCGTTGCGCATCGTGAGCGGATGTATTTCGCTTTCCGGAAAAGAGGTTATTCCTTTTGAATACGATGGGATAAAAATCGTTTCGCTCCGCGCCATTGTCTTTACCAAAATTGGGAATCAGTTTAAGTATGGTTTAATTGACCTTACCAATAGAACATTGGTTCCCCAGCAATACAAAAGTATTCGCCCGTTGGGGTCTCTTCGATATGCCATCGAAAATTTTGAAGCGAAGACAGCACTTTTTTCTGACAACGGAAAACAGATTACTCAATTCAGCATCGACAGTATTTCTTCCTTCAAACAAAATGTTGCCATTACCTATCAGAACCTTCAGCAAGGTTTGATCGATCGCGATGGGTTTGTGAAAGCTGAGGCTACGTATCGGGAAATAAAAATCAATGATGATGGAAAAGTCTTTGCCCGCATGGCTAACGAATGGTTCTTTTTGGATGGCAAGGCAACCGTAAAGAAAACCTTTCGTGCAGATTCCATTATCGCAGTTGATAAAAATCGACTTCAGCTAATTACTGCTGGCAAAATTTCTTTGGTTGATGATCAACTTATTCCCATTGCAAAAAGTCAATTTGATTATCTTGGGAAATTTGAAAACGGTAAAGCCATATTTTCTGCGGATAATAAATGTGGGGTAATTAGTGAACACGGAATCATCTTGATTCAACCGAAGTTCAATCAATTAAAATCGGATGGCAATTTTCTCATCGCCCAAAACAATGCTGAAGAAGCGAGCAATTGGATCCTTCTCGATGTAGTGGGCAATCCGCTGGAAAGCAAAACCTATGAAAACATGCTTCCATTTAATGGAAGCTTTTTTCCGGTGAGCAAACGAAATTTTTGGGGAGGTATAAATACATCAGGTACTGAAATAATAGCATGTGTTTATGATTCTTTAATTCAGGTGCGTGAGGGAAATATAGTAGTGAAGTTTCGTGGTCAATATGGAATTATCAATCAACAAGAAGAGTGGTTAGTTACACCTCGCGCAAATACCTTAAAATTATTGACCAACGACCGGTTCATGGAGTTTACACAAACCCATACCTATCTTAAATCTTTTGATGGAAATGTAATCTACTTCACTGAAAACAAAATTGACGTTCGATCCGGAACAATGCTTGAATACCTTCCGTCTGGAACGATATGGGAAATTGATTTAAACGGGATCATTGTGAATCGACAGGTACAACCAGAAGGATCAATAGAGAAAATTTTTGAAGAGACAGAAGGACTTCGGGGTATGAAGAAAAACGGACAATATGGTTTTGTTGATTCTCGCGGAAGGTTACGCATTGCAAACCGGTATGATGGTATAAAACCATTTCAACAAAATTTAGCTGCTATTAAAATCCGGGGGAAGTGGGGCTTCATTAATCATGACGATAAAATTGTGATCCAACCCATCTTTGATGAAGTGTCGTCTTTTGAAAATGGATTTTCGTTTGTAAAACAAAAAGGTCTTTTTGGACTGATTGATCTGAACGGAAAACAAATTTTACACATGCGATATAATCGTATAACCCCACTGAATAATGGATACCTTTTGATTGAGCAGGAAAAGTTAATGGGTCTGGCCGATATGCAGGGAAAAGTATGGATCAATCCAAAATACGACCATCTGATGTATACATCCGATGGCTATGTGATTATTGAGCGAAATGGGAAGTATGGTGTTATTACACGACAAGGTTTAAGCACCATTCCGTTAATCTATGACGGAATTACCTATGATTCTTTTTCAGATTCTTTCCTCGCCATGAAGAAAGCGGAGTGGACAGAAATTAAATAATGGATTATTTTTTTACTGATTCAAGCCACAGATTCACAGACAGGAGATCAGTCTGTGAATCTGTGGCTAAAAATCTACGCTGCTTTTACTTTTAAGGTAGTGAGTGCAAATTCAATTCGCTTCACAACTTCATCTTTACCAATAATCTCCATACTGATCATTAAGTCAGGTCCTCCACCCATACCAGTAATGGAAAGTCTTAATGCCTGCAATATTTTCCCGGTACCTATGTTTAACGATGCTGTAGTTTCTTCTAATGTTGATTTTGCAATTTCAGTATTGAAGTCAGTCAGATCTTGAATAGTTTCTTTGTACGCTGAAATTACTTTCACAGCATCATCATTCCATTTCTTGCTTGCTACCTGTTCATCGAAAGAGGTTGGAGAAATAAAAAGGAACTTACCTTGTTCCCAGATGTCATTCGGGAAGGTAATCCGATCGCGCATCAGTTGAGCAATTTTGATGGCCTTCTCTTTTGAGCAACCTATGTTTTCCTTTTCAAGTGATGTCAATAGGTAATCTGATAATTCAGCATCAGACTTCGCCCGCAAATATTGTTGGTTGAACCATTGTGCTTTCAAAATATCAAACTTGGCTCCGGCCTTTCCGATCCGTTCAACTAAAAAAGCGTTCGTCAATTCTTCCATCGAAAAAAGTTCTTGCGTTGTACCCGGATTCCATCCGAGGAAGGCAAGAAAATTAATCAACGCCTCCGGAAGGTATCCGGATTCTTTATACCCTTTTGCTACTTCACCTGTAGTCGGATCAGTCCACGTCAGTGGAAAAATAGGAAAGCCGAGTTGATCAGCATCGCGCTTGCTGAGCTTGCCATCGCCAGAAGGCTTGAGCAATAAAGGTAAGTGCGCAAACTGCGGCATCTCATTTTCCCAACCTAAAAACTTATAGAGCAACACGTGGATCGGAGCCGATGGCAACCATTCCTCTCCACGGATGACGTGTGAAATTTTCATCAGATAATCGTCCACAACATTGGCCAAATGATAGGTAGGCATGCCATCGCTTTTCATCAATACCTTATCATCAATCTGCGAAGAGTGAACCATTACCCAACTCCGGATCATGTCGTTCAGTCTGATCTCTTCCTTCTTTGGAACTTTGAGTCGAATGACATAGGGTGTTCCGGCATCCATTAAACCTTTTACTTCATCAGCAGTAAGCGTTAAAGAGTTGCGCATTTGCAAACGTGTGATGCTGTTGTATTGTTGATTGTCAACACCAGCAGCTTTCAAACGCTCGCGCATTTCGTCAAGCTCTTGCTCGGTATCAAAAGCATAGTATGCATTTCCATCATCTATTAATTGCTGCGTGTATTTCTTGTAAATGTCTTTGCGCTCTGATTGTCGATAAGGTGTATGCGGCCCACCTACCCCAACACCTTCGTCTATTTTAATGCCTACCCACTCCAGCGATTTCATAATATATTCTTCTGCACCAGGCACATAACGATTTTGGTCTGTGTCTTCAATGCGAAGGATCATTGTGCCTTTATGCTGACGGGCAAGCAAATAATTATACAAGGCTGTCCTAACTCCTCCAATGTGTAAAGCGCCTGTGGGACTTGGTGCAAAACGTACGCGTACTTCTCTCATTTTCCGTTACTCCTTCTGTTTGTTTACACTCGAAAAAATTCAAGCGTTGATAAAGTGCCTGCAAAGGTAAAAGATGATTTAGACTTACCGTCTCTCTTATTCAATAAAACCCTTGAAAAGTTGAGTGCCTGAACAAAAATCTTCTTCCGTTTGATAAAGCCTTTATACCTTTACGGCCTTAGTTCAATGTGACGTTCAAAACGATGGAAGAAAAGAGCTTAAACTTTCTTGAGGAGATAGTAGAAAACGACCTGAAAGCAGGTAAGTATAAAAGTATCATCACGCGGTTTCCACCCGAACCGAATGGCTACCTCCACATGGGGCATGCTAAAAGTATTTGCCTCAACTTCGGACTGGCATTAAAATATGGCGGCAAAACAAATTTGCGTTTTGACGATACCAATCCGGTAACGGAAGAAACCGAATATGTCGACAGCATTAAGAATGATATAAAATGGCTTGGCTTCAATTGGTCGCAGGAACTTTATGCCTCTGATTATTTTGAGAAGCTCTACGATTTTGCTGTTCTGCTCATAAACAAAGGCCTGGCATACGTTGATGATAGCACCAGCGAAGAGATTGCCACACAAAAGGGCACACCCACTCAAGCCGGAAAGAATAGTCCATTTAGAAGTCGCAGCGTTGAAGAAAATTTGAAGTTGTTCAGCGACATGAAGGCCGGCAAATATAAAGACGGTGAAAAAGTTTTGCGCGCGAAGGTAGATATGGGTCATGTGAATATGCACATGCGTGATCCACTTATCTACCGGATCAAGCATGCGCATCATCATAGAACCGGGGATGTGTGGTGTATTTATCCCATGTATGATTTTGCTCATGGACAAAGTGATGCCATCGAAAATATAACGCACAGCATTTGCACGTTGGAGTTTATTCCGCATCGCGAATTGTATAATTGGTTTATTGAGAAGCTGGGTATTTATCCATCGAAGCAATACGAATTTGCCCGATTGAACATGACGTACACCATCATGAGCAAACGGAAATTATTGAAGCTCGTGAATGAAGGTTATGTAAAAGGATGGGACGATCCACGTATGCCTACCATTAGCGGAATGCGCAGAAGGGGTTATACACCAGAAAGTATTCGTGAGTTTTGTGATAAGATTGGAATCGCGAAGAGAGAAAATCTGATTGACATTGGCTTGCTTGAATTCTGTGTGCGTGAGCATCTCAATAAAATTGCCATGAGGAGAATGGTGGTATTCAATCCTCTCAAAGTTGTGATCACAAATTATGCTGAAGGTAAATCAGAAAATTTACCGAGCGAAAATAATCCGGAAGATCATGATTCCGGATCGCGTGATATGCCATTCAGTCGCGAGCTTTATATAGAGCAGGATGACTTTATGGAAGTTGCTCCGAAAAAATATTTCCGTCTTGCACCAGGACAAATGGTTCGACTGAAGAGTGCCTACATTATTAAATGTGAAGAGGTAATTAAGGACAGCACCGGAAAAGTAACCGAACTACATTGCACCTACATTCCAGAAAGCAAAAGTGGATCGGATGTATCGGGTATAAATGTAAAAGGTGTTATCCATTGGGTAAGTGCGAAGCAAGCATTACCTATAGAAGTACGATTATACGATCGATTGTTCAACAAGGAAGATCCTTCAGAAATTGAAGCCGATTTTCTGGGATGCCTAAATAAGGATTCGGAAATTATTCCGGCACATACCATTTATGCAGAACCCCATCTTGCACATGCAAAACAAGGCGAGCATTATCAGTTTATGCGCACCGGCTATTTCTGTCTGGATGCTGATTCTTCTGCCAACAAATTGGTATTCAATCGCACAGTAACCTTGCGGGACATATGGGCAAAAGAAATGAAGAAGTAATACAAATACTCAGCTTTCGTTTCTCTCCATTCTAAATCAACTCGCGCAAAGCAATCTCAAAAGAGGTTTGAGCAATTCCTGTTTTTTCAGGATTTGCCTGATGTGATTTTATAAGTGCTTTTCGAATGGTCTCCGATATGTCGTTGAATACAGAAGCATCGTCCATGTTTACTTCGCTTTCCATAAAGTAAGCAAACACCCGTGCCATTCCACAATTCGCGATGAAGTCAGGAATAACGGAAAACTTTTCATCGGCATACAATCCGGTGGCACCAAAAAATATTTCAGGATCAGCAAACGGCACATTCGCTCCACAAGAAAAAACTTCAAGCTTGGAAGCAATCATACGATCAACCTGATCTCTTGTAATTAGACGAGATGCCGCTGCCGGAATAAAAATTTCAAACTCAAGATCCCATATTTTTTTATTCACTTCCTCAAAAGCAAGCATGGATTCACTCACCAACTTGTTCCCTTTTCTATTGGCAACTAATTGTCTTACTTCATCTAGCGAAAATCCGTTTTGATTGATGAGTCCACCTTCATGACTCACGATTCCTACGATCTTAACACCCAACTGGGCAAGATAAAATCCGGCTGCCGCACCTACGTTTCCCCAACCTTGAATGACAGCACGCTTATCTTTTACATTTCCTCCCCACAATTCATAATAATGTTTCACTGCCTGTGCCACACCATAACCGGTACACATATCCGCAATGGTGTATTTCATTTTTAGTGAAGGTGTAAACCTCTCGTCTTCAATTAATTTTACAACACCCTGACGTAATTGTCCGATGCGATTTACTTTCTGAGGTTCTGTTGGTTTATAGTGGCCTGTAAATACACCTTCCTGAGGATGCCAGATCCCAACATCTTCTGTCAGTGGAATAACTTCATGAATTTCATCTACATTTAAATCACCACCCGTTCCATAATAGTATTTTAGCAGTGGCATTACGGCTGTGTACCAGCGTTGCAATACCTCACGCTTTCGCGGATCGTTTGGATCAAAGTTGATCCCGGACTTTGCACCTCCTATGGGCGGCCCTGAAACCGTAAACTTTACCTCCATGGTTTTAGCAAGCGATTCTACTTCTCGTTTGTCAAGACCTTTGCGCATACGTGTACCTCCACCCGCTGCGCCACCACGGAGAGAATTAATAACAACCCAACCTTCCGCTTCTGTATCTGTATCCTTCCACTCGAAAACAATTTCGGGACGCTTCGTTTCAAATTTTTGTAAAAGTGCTCGCATAAAATAAATATCAATGAGAATTGTATTTCTTAGAATCCTACCAACACCCCGCCACTATTGTCGCGTGAAGCATGGGTAACACTTTTTAAACAGTTCACTTCATCGCGAACACGCAATACACCTAAAAAAGCAAAGACAAGGGCTTCTTTAAATTTTACCACATCATCTTCCGGAATTATTAAAGTAGCATTGTCGGAACAATGTTCTAACAAACGCGTCATCAAAAAAGAATTGAACACACCTCCACCCGTGCACAACACCGATGGGTTGTTTTTTGAACCAATTGCAAAGGCAATCTCTATGGCAGCTGATTCTACCAGGGTTCTAAGTTTATCTTTTAATGTAGCTTTCGATCGATCCATAATTGGAATAATTTTCTTTTCAAAAATTTCGCGTCCTAAGGATGGTCTGTCCTTTCGAAGATTCATATACACCTTACCTAATGCTTTTAACATTACGGTATCAATCTCTCCACTGGCTGCAAGCAAACCTCCGCGATCAAACTCTTTATTTACATCGGCCATTAAATAATTTAAACCCATGTTGCAGAAAGAAATATCATACGCCACTCGCTTTCCTTTTACATCAACCGAAAGATTTGCAATACCTCCCAGGTTTAGGCAAACATCATAATCAGAAAAGAGGAGCGCATCACCAACCGGAACGAGCGGAGCGCCCTCACCACCCAAAAGAACATCCAGATTTCTGAAATTATAAATGACCGGTAGATTTGTTTCAGCATGAATGCTCATGCCATTGCCCGCTTGAAATGTTAAACTCTTTTTTGGTTGATGAAAAAGCGTGTGTCCATGAGATGAAATAAAATCGATCGACCTGATTTTATTTTCTGAGATGAACCGTGAAGTAATTTCACCTAAGTATTTTCCATAAGCCGCATCCAGTATCAAAACCGATTCCGCTGAAAGCGTGTGTGCTGTTGCCAGTCTCTTTTTCCAGGCGGATGGGTACTTTATCGTTTGCGTGTGATCCAGTTTATACATCCATCCCTTTTCATTTTTCTGAAAGGTGCAGTTCGCCAGATCGACACCATCCAGTGATGTGCCCGACATAATACCAATGACTTTATATTTCTCTTTCGAATCCATACTTTTAAAACTTAATTAATAAAAGGCTGCTGATGAATTTGGTTGTTGATTATGGGAACTCCTCTGCCAAGGTAGGTATTTTTGATTATCACAAATTAGTGCGCAAAGAAGTGTTTACAGAAGCCAAAGCATTACAAAACTTTCTGGAAAACTTTTCTGCCGATTGCATCATCGTAAGTTCAGTAACAACTGATGCATCCCTTGTTACCACCTGGGCTAAACACGTGAAAGAAAAATATATCCTTACACCATCAGTCCCATTACCTGTTAAAAATGGCTATGCTACTCCTTCTACTCTGGGTGTAGATCGCCTTGCCGGAGTTTGTGGTGCTCATCAACTTTACCCTAAAAGTAATTGCCTCGTAATTGATGCCGGCACGTGTATTACCTATGATTTTATAGATCATGACGGGCTTTTCTTGGGTGGAGGAATTTCTCCAGGGCTTTCGATGCGGTTCGAAGCAGTACATACTTTCACTGCTAAACTTCCTTTGGTGAAATTAACAGATCATCCAGCCCTCATTGGTAATAGCACCGAAACCTGTATTCAAAGTGGGGTATTAAATGGGGCGATAGAAGAATTGAATGGGATTATTATGCGCTATCAGGAGAAATTTGATGGTTTACACGTGATTTTATGTGGAGGGGATGCCCGTTTTTTTGAAAACAAACTGAAAGCGTCCATATTTGCGCTCCCAGAATTAGTACTTAGGGGTTTAAACAGCATTTTAATCTATAATGTCAGTCAGTAAGAGGTCTTTTTTGTTTTTAGCTGTTATAATCGCTTCTGCAAATGCATGGGGTCAATCAGCAAGTTCCCCCGTATCAAATTTTGGAATTGGAGAACCATACGGTAATGCTTTAATCCACAATCAGGGAATGGGTGGTGTTGGGGTGAGTCAGCCTCAATATTGGTTTGCTAACAATCAAAATCCAGCCTTACTGGTATTCAATAGATTCACCGTTTTTGAAGCTGGTATTGCTGGTGAGCAACGTAAAATAAAGGGTGATACCATTAGCGAATCAAATATTGGTGGAACCTTAAATTATCTGGTAACAGTCTTTCCTGTCAAAGTAGATCGTTGGACTACATCCATTGGGTTAATGCCGTTTACAAATATAGATTATGGTTTTTCATTTGACGATGTTGTAAGAGATCACAGCACAAATATTCCGATTGATAGCGTTCCCCAAAGCGTTATCAATACAGGACAAGGTGGTTTATCACAATTTTATTGGTCAAATGGTGTGCGAATAACTCCTGATATGAGCGTTGGTGTTAAAGCTGCCTATCTATTTGGGTCAGCCGATTATATCTACGCAAATACAGTGAACAACACAGGCCAGCCTATTCAATACATTGTTACAACTCAGGAAAAAACAACGGTTAAGGACTTTGCTTTTAGTGTAGGTTACTCCTTCAGCAAAGATTCATTATTTAAAAAACAAGACTATAGACTTAGTTTCGGTGCAGTCTACAATTTTAGCTCCGATCTTAAGGGTAAAAAAGTAACTAATTTTTTCAGTCAAAATCTTTCCGGTGATACTGTTGAATTTCAAAATCTGGCGGAAATAAAGGGTAGTGTCTATATACCATCTTCAATAACCGTTGGAGCATCAATAAGCAAAGGCCTTCAATGGACTGCGGGTACAGAATTTACCTATCAGGACTGGTCAGGTTTTAAAAGTGTCAATTCAGATAACGAGCGAGGACGTGGAAAACAGTTTAAAGCCGCAATAGGCGGTGAGTTTACACCAGATGCTCAGGCACTTGAGAGTTTTTTTAAGCGCATTACCTATCGCATTGGGGGAAGTATCGAACAATATCCTTTTTTGGTTAATGACAAGGAGTTAAAGGATTTTGGCATTAATTTTGGCTTCTCATTACCAGCAGGCAGATCGAGTGTTGATTTAGCCTTTAAAGTAGGAAAGCGTGGAGATAGAAAAGTAAATGCTGTAGAAGAAAGCTACTTTAAGGTTTACTTCGGAATAACCTTTAACGACCAGTGGTTTGTAAAAAGAAAGTTTGACTAGAATATGATACAGAAAATGAAAAAAGCAATCGTAACAGCCACATTATTGATGGTTTTAATTTTTGGGGGTAACACTGCATTTGCCCAATGCAAAGAAGTGATATGGCCAACAGACCCTGCAATGAAAGCAAAAGTAGAAGAGAAGAAAGTACTCTATGAAGATGCTTTAAAAGGTGGTCAGGTTATAAATGCTTTAAAGCCATTAAACTGGTTATTGGCTAATGTTCCTAATCTACACAGCAGTTTATATATATACGGTGCAGAGGTGTTTGATAAATTAGCCAAGGAGGAAAAAGATGCTGCTCGTAAAAAGGTCTATGTTGATTCATTGATGATTGTATATGACATGCGCATCAAGAACTGCGGTGAAGAGGGACCCGTAACAAACAGAAAAGCGTTTTCTTTTTTACAATATAACCTGCAATCAAAGCCAGCAGAAGCATTGGCATTAATGGATAAGACATTGGACTTAAATGGCAACGATGTTATTGATGCAACGCTGATTTACTACATGCAAACCATGAAGGTAAATAAAGCCAAACTGAAAAATCTTACCGATGATCAGATCATGGAGCGCTATGACCGATTGATGGCAATCTGGGATGTCAAAATGAAAAAGACCCAAAGTGAAGGAAAGGATCCTAGCAAATTGAAAAAAATGAAGGACGATATTGACGCTATCTTAATTACAATTGTAGACGTGAATTGTGATTTTGTAAAGAAAAATCTGGAACCTAAGTTTAGAAAAGATCCAACCGATATTTCCCTTGCTAAAAAGATTTTCAGCTTTATGTTGCAAGGTAAATGTACGGATGAACCACTTTGGTTAGAGGCAGGAGAGGTAATTTTAAAAGCAACTCCGGTTCCTGAAAGAGATTGCGGTTTGGCAAAAAACCTTGGGATAAAGTACCTGGTGAAGGAAAATTATGAAAAGGCAGAAGAGTTGTTGAAAGAAGCTCAGAATGTTTGTACCGAAGCGACAGACAAAGGCGAAATATTGATTTACCTTGGAAGCATTGAAGCTAAGAAGGGTAATAAGTTTGGTGCTCGCGATCTTTATCGCAAGGCTGCAGCAGCCGATCCTGCAAGTGCAAAAGAAGCGTATGTCAAAATTGGATTGCTTTACTACGGCAGCTTTAATGATTGTGCAAAGAAAGTAAATCAGGCTGATGACCGCTTAGTGTACTTGATTGCTGCTGATTATTTTCAGCGCGGAGGCGATGCAAAAAATGCAGCCAATGCAAAAGAGAATTTCCCGTCAAGAGAAGATATATTTTTAGTGAACTATAAAGTAGGAGATTCAAAGCAGGTAGGATGTTGGATTGATGAGAGTACCACCATCAGAACCCGCGATTAACTTCACAAACAAACTTATAAAAGGCCATAGGTATCTATGGCCTTTTTCATTTAAGCATGATAGTACGGTTTATTTTCATACTTCTGGTTTTTGCGGCTTGCTCCCCGACTGAAGTAAAAGAGCCTCTGGAATATTCTGGCCCTTTACAAGAGGCTGAAAACGTAGAGATGTTTTACACTGAAAGTGATCAGATAAAAGTAAAAATGACCGCTGAGCTCCTGTATGAATTTCAAAATGGAGATCGGGAATTCCCTAAAGGAGTGTATATGGAATTCTACAATGAGTTCGGAAGACTCGAATCCACCCTTCGCGCTAATCATGCCTTTTATTTTAAAAAAGACGATCAATGGCGCGGCCGCGGTGATGTACAGGTAAAAAACATTGAAAAAGTAGAACAGCTAAATACAGAAGAGCTTTTCTGGAAACCTTCTAAGAAAGACATCTTCACAGAGAAGTTTGTCACCATTCGTCAGCAAGGCGATGTAATTTATGGTACCGGTCTCACTGCCAAACAAGATTTATCAGACTATACCATTGGAACTGTAGGCGATACTAGCGGGGTTCACGGTGAATTTGATGTAAAAGAAGAAGACTAATCATAGCCATCGTTTTGCTTATATGAAGCTTTCGGAAATCATAATCCTGTCACTTGCCTTTGTGTTTTTTATTATTGGCATCCATCAAACCATGATAGTTGGGTTTAGCAATGCATACTGGGCTATTATGCTTTCTTCCATTTTGTTTTTTGTGTTTGTCTGGCGAAGGAAGAATTAAGACAGATATAACACGACTTTCCCATCCTTTGGGCATTAAAATCCAATTCTAAAATGACCCAAAAAGGCCCAATTTCATGGCCTGCAATGGTTTGATTTCAAATTTTTAAAGTTCTACTCGTTTTTTAAGATCACTATTTTTCTAATAGAGATAACGGGTTAAATTTGCGGCTCTTTAAAATTTAAACTATGGCATTTATTGGTTCTTTACGCAACAAAATGGGCACCTGGGTGGTGGTTTTTGTATTTGTTGCGATAGCTGCATTTACATTGGGCGATATCTTTAGCGGTAACTCTTCCATCTTAAACTGGGGCAAAAATTCGGTTGGCGAAATTGCAGGTAAGGAAATATCCTACGATGAATTTCAATCTGTTTTGCAAGAGCGCGAAAACAATTACATACTCAATTTTGGTCGTGAACCTGGCGACAGAGAAAAGACCGGCCTTCGTCAACAGGCTTGGGATTTGTTGATTGCACGTC
Organism: Chryseolinea sp.; assembly: GCA_036787535.1. Lineage (GTDB taxonomy): Bacteria > Bacteroidota > Bacteroidia > Cytophagales > Cyclobacteriaceae > Chryseolinea. Next base: position 11,761 of record DAIQPD010000009.1, on the reverse strand, counting down.
ATGCTATCGAATCACAATACGAAAAGGTAGGTGTTGAAGTGAATGATGATGAAGTGGTGGACATGATCAGCGGAAAAAATATCGATCCGGGTGTGATGCAAGCCTTCACTAATCAGGAAACGGGTCAGTTTGACCGTGCCGCTTTGGGTAATTATATCAACCAAATTAAGGCAATGCCACTTACATCAGAGCAACGCATTCGTTGGGAACTTTTCCAAAAAGATTTACAGCCCGGCAGAGCTCGTATTAAATATGAAAATCTGTTGATCAAAACGAATTATGTTACCTCAGCAGAAGCTGAACGCGAATATCATCTTCAAAGCGATGTGGCCGAAGTGAGATACGTTTATGTTCCCTTCTATGCTGTTAGCGATTCTTCAGCAAAGGTTACAGACAAGGAACTCCAGGAATATTACAACAAGAACAAAGAGAAATTTAAAACAGACGAAACACGCGATCTGAAATACGTAAGTATTCCTTTAGTGCCGTCTGCGGATGATTCCCTTGTTGTATTTGAAGATTTACAAAAAGCGGTTGCTGAATTTAAGACTGAATCAGAAGATTCAATCTATGCAGCAACCAACACAGATGGAAGAGATGCCTTTGTAAAATATACAGTTGCAACACTTCCTGCATTTGTAAATCAAGACAGTTTGGTTCAGGGAAAAGTATTCGGTCCGTTTTTAGATGGCGAGAATTATAAAGTAGTAAAGGTATCCAGCATTATTAAAGACACTGTTTTAACGGCCCGTGCAAAACATATTCTGATTCGCTGGGCGGATACCAGCGAAAGCGCTAAGAAAGAAGCAAAAACAAAAGCACAGGATATTTTGAAAGACCTTAAAGGCGGAGCTGATTTTGCTGCAAAAGCCCGCGAATTCGGTACGGATGGAACGGCAAGCCGTGGTGGCGATGTTGGCTGGTTCACTAGCATCGATCAAATGGCACAGCCATTTAAAGATGCCGTCTTCGCTGCACCGAAGGTTGGTTTACTAAATGAAGTTGTAGAAACTGAGTTTGGATACCACATTATTGAAGTTACCAATGCAAAGAATAATGATGCTTATAAGCTCGCAGTTGTAGAACGCACCATCACGCCAAGTGATGCCACAACGAACGAAGCATTCCGCAAAGCAGAAGCATTTGCTTCCAACCTTACAGACCTTGCTTCATTTGAAGCCAGTGCTAAACAATCCGGACTTATTGTAATGGATGCTCTTAATGTAGGTGCTGCCGATCGCAGTATTGGTACCTTAACAGACGCGCGTCAAATTGTACAGTGGTTGTTCAGAGATGCTTCTACCGGAAAAATATCTCAGGTGTACGATCTTCAAGATCAGAATGTGGTGGCGATTATGACCAACAAAATCGAAAAAGGATATAAGCCACTTAATGTTGTGAAGACTGAAATCACGCCAGCGGTTCGCAACATTATAAAAGGCAAAATTATTATTGAGAAGTTGGAAAGCTCAAAAGGAACTCTCGATGAAGCCGCTAAGCTATTTGGTGAACTTGCCAATGTTTACTCAACCAGCGATTTGAAACTTAACAGTAATTCAATGCCAACGGTTGGTTTCGATCCACAAGCTGTGGGATTGGCTTTCTCTTTGGAAAGTGGAAAACGCTCTAAGCCAGTGGCTGGAGAGAATGGGGTTGTGCTACTTGAATTGCAAAACAAAACGGTCGCACCCTCCATTGAAAATTACAGTGCCTACAAAGATCAACTTATTCAAAATGCTGCATCGAGTAGCGCTTTTAATATTACAGAAGCAATAAAGACGAACTCTGATATTGTTGACATGCGTTACAAATTCTTCTAGGTATTGATACCTGGTAATAGAAAGCGCCTCTTGATAGCAATCCGGAGGCGCTTTTGTTTTACTCAATTTTATTAAAGAAACTTCCGTCATTGTTTTACTTTCTAAAAATTCCTGTGAATTTTGAATGATGGAAATGGACAATCAATGGAAAGATTCTTTCCGCGAAAAACTCGACCAGCATTATTCCTGGCCCTCCCTTTATACTTTTAAGTTCATCGTCCCTGCCGGAAAAGAGAGTGAAGTAAAAAACCTTTTTCAAAAACACATTCCTACAGAGAAAAAATCGAAGAACGGAAACTATACCAGCATTACCTTTCACATGATGATGATTTCAAGCGATGCCGTTATTGAGGTGTATGTACAAGCCTCCGTTGTTCAGGGCATCGTTGCATTATAGACCAATTATCGTTTTGGTTTATCATTGAGTTTAAAGCTGCAAAGTGTAAAAACCTGCCCGAAAAATTGTAAATCGAATAATCACAAAATCATTTTGCTATGGAATGGGAAGAAGAAAATAATATGATGATGAAGACTTTTAAATTTAAAGACTTCACTGAAGCATTTGGCTTTATGACCAAGGTGGCCATTGTTGCTGAAAAGATGAATCACCATCCCACATGGACAAATACCTGGAACACGGTTTCGTTTCAACTTTCAACACATGATGCCGGAAACACAGTAACCGATCTCGATCGAAAACTAGCGGCTTCCATTGATGCTTTGAGTAAATAGATTTTTCGTAATGGCTGAACATAAACCGGATAAACCTGCACTTTACATTATACCTACACCCATTGGAAACCTGGGTGATATCACTCTCCGTGCGTTAGATATTTTAAAATCAGTAGATCTTATTCTTGCCGAAGATACACGCACATCTGGCTTTCTCTTGAAGCACTATCAGATTTCGAAACCACTTCAGAGCTTTCATAATTTTAATGAACACAAAATCCTGACGGGATTAATTGAGCGATTGGATAAAGGTGAAACCATGGCGCTTGTTTCGGATGCCGGAACGCCTGGAATTTCTGATCCGGGTTTCTTAATTATTCGCGCTTGTCTTCAGGCGAATTTGAAAGTTGATTGTTTACCCGGAGCAACGGCTTTTGTACCTGCTCTTGTTAAATCAGGCTTACCGTGCGATCGATTTGTGTTCGAAGGATTTTTGCCGCATAAGAAAGGAAGACAAACCATGTTAAAAAAATTAGCGGAAGAAGAACGTACCATGATTTTCTATGAATCACCTTATCGCCTGCTCAAATCGCTGGAACAGTTCATTGAATATTTTGGAGCAGAGCGCAAAGCCTCTGTTTCGCGTGAGCTAACCAAAATGTTTGAAGAAACTGTAAATGGATCACTCGAAGAAATTCTAAAACACTTTCAGGCAAAGGAAGTAAAGGGCGAAATTGTGATGGTCGTCAGCGGAAAAGATAGCTAGCATGAATCTCATTGAAGAAATCAAAAAAGATCCGAATCGACTTTTCGTAACATTCGTTGTCCTCGTTATTGGTGCTATACTCACCAGAAGCGTACCTATACTTTCCTTTATTGCTCTCGCACCATTATTTGCCATGACTGACCAACCCGATAGCTTTCGCAGTTCGTATCGCGTCATCCTGGTAGCATTTGTAGCCGTCCTCATTCTTTACTTTTTTCTGCAAGAGAAGAGCATTCTGAACATAGCCATTTATTTAGCTTTATCGATTGCGCTCTTTTGGACATTTACAGAAGTACATCATATCAGGCAAAATGTAGTGAACATGTTTATGCTTGTCATCTTACATTTGGGAATAGAATACCTTATCCTCAAATTTACCGTAACACCTCAAAGTTTTTTTTTAGCTGATCTTATTGAGCATCAACCAACGTGGACCCGATGGAATATTCATACCGGTTATTTAGGTAGCAGTCTTTGGATTTTATCCACCAACCTCATTTTCTATCTGGCCATTTTTAATTCCGGGAAAATAAGGAAATGGCCTTTCGTGATTGCCATTCTTTTGGTCGTATTACCTATTATGTATTCTCTTTACCTTTCAAATCCTGCTGTAAACAAAACGGAGATGGTGATGCTTTATACAAATGAAGGATTCGAAAATATCTATTCACGAAATGGAGAATTAATATCGCGAACAGGTGCATGGGTTTCCGTGTTGATCATTATCTTCACCATTGTAAAAAGTAAGACCAAACGAAATCAGAAATGAATTTACAGGCCATCGAGAAAAGTGTAATTGACGTATGTGAAGAAGTGGCAGCCTTTATCAGACAAGAAGGTGCGGGTTTTGATCACTCCCGCATTGAACAGAAAGATGGTTTCAATAATTTGGTTTCGTATGTTGATAAAGAAGCTGAAAGGAAACTGGTTACTGTATTACAAAGAATCTTACCTGAAGCCGGGTTTATAACAGAAGAAGGAACCGTAGAACAATCGAACCACAAAGAATTTAACTGGATCATCGATCCGCTTGATGGCACAACAAACTTTCTTCATGGTCTTCCCATCTTTGCCATTAGTGTGGGATTGACTAAAGGAAAAAAAACAATTTTAGGTGTGGTTTACCATGTTATGCGTCAGGAATGTTTTCATGCCATTGAAGGCGGTCCCGCATATTGTAATGACACCGTAATTCGTGTTTCACCTGTCAACACTTTAAGTGGAAGTTTGCTTGCCACGGGCTTTCCATATTATCATTTCGAAAAACAAGATGTCTATCTGGATATCATTAAACAATTTTTAGAAAAGTCGCATGGCATTCGAAGATTAGGTAGTGCTGCGATTGATTTAGCGTATGTTGCCTGCGGACGATTGGAAGGATTTTTTGAATACAATCTCAATGCGTGGGATATTGCTGCTGGAACATTTATTGTTCAGCAAGCTGGCGGAAAAGTAACTGACTTTTCGGGTGGCGATTCCTTTTTGTTTGGCCGCGAGCTTTGTGCTGCCAATGGCAAAATGCATGAAGAAATGTTATCCGTAATAAAAACAAAATGGGGTTATTGATGCAGTTGCTATGAACGGGTAAATTATTTGCTTTACATTATTTGCGCATACGTGTCTAAATTATTATTCATATTAAGTTCATTTTTTAAATTCTAAACAACTCTCGTTACATGAAAAAACACAATCAAATTTTAAAGACCCTTCAACTTTCGTTGATCTTCTTTTTAGTTATCGGTCTATCGGCTATTGCACAGACCAAAACAGAAGATAAACTTCCAATTGATCCAAATGTAAAAATTGGAAAACTCGCTAATGGACTTACCTACTATATCCGCAAAAATGCAAAACCAGAAAAGAAGGTAGAACTTCGTCTGGTGGTTAATGCAGGATCTGTTTTAGAAGATGCCGATCAACAAGGTCTTGCTCACTTTACAGAACACATGGCTTTTAACGGCACTAAAAATTTTAAGAAGAACGAGCTTGTTGATTTTCTTCAAACCATTGGTGTTGAGTTTGGTGCTGATTTAAATGCATACACCAGTTTTGATGAAACCGTTTATATCCTTCCGATTCCAACCGAAAAACCGGAGAATGTAGAGAAAGGATTTTTGGTATTGGAAGATTGGGCCAGCACCGTTGCTTTTGAAAACGAAGAGATTGATAAAGAGCGTGGTGTTGTTCTGGAAGAAATGCGGTTAGGTAAGGGCGCGCAAGACCGTATGAATAAGATAATTCTACCTAAACTTCTTGCCGGTTCGAACTATGCCAATCGTTTACCAATAGGTAAAGAAGATATTCTGAAGAATTTCAAGTATGATGTCATTAAAAGATTCTATCGTGATTGGTATCGTCCAAATTTAATGGCCGTTATAGTCGTGGGTGATATTGATGTTGCAGAAGCAGAGAAGATGATTAAGAGTCATTTTGAAAAATTAAAAAATCCTGCCAAGCCAAGGCCACGTGTTTCCGGACCAATCCCGCCAAGGAAAATTACAGAAGGAGCAGTCGTAACGGATAAGGAGGCAACCAATTCTGTTCTTCAGATTTATTATTCAACCAACGTGTCGAAAGATGAAGTAACCGTTGGGGATTATCGTCAATCCATTGTGAAAAATATTTTTCAGTCGATGTTAGGTCAGCGCATGCAAGAGTTAACACAAACGGCTAATCCTCCTTTTGTTTTTGGAGGAAGTAATTTGGGAGGATTCTTACGCGGACATGAAACGTTTTCTTCTTTTGCCCTTATAGGTAAGGGTGGAGTAGAGCCTGCTATTAACGCGTTGATTCAGGAAAACGAGCGCGCACGCAAATTCGGTTTCACCGCTTCCGAATTAGAAAGGACTAAAAAAAATCTGGTAAAAAATATGGAGCGCGCATATAGTGAACGCGACAAAACAGAATCCGAAGGTTATGCTGCTGAATACATCCGTAACTTCTTAGCAAAAGAACCTATTCCTGGAATTGAAAATGAATTTGCGTATTACAAGCAATATGTAGATGGAATTACTTTAGAAGAAATAAATAAGTACACAGCAACAGCCATCCCAACTTCAGAAAATAAACTCATTGCTATTACCGCACCGGAGAAAACCGATTTTGTATTACCTACAAACGAAAACCTGCTGGCCATTACCGAAGCTGCTTCGAAAGTTGATATAAAAGCATACGAAGAAAAAGTAGTTGCTGCCAGTCTGATAGCAGAGCCACCCACAGCAGGTCGGATCATTTTTCAAAAAGAAAATAAGGAGTTAGGATATTTTGAACTCACTTTAGGCAATGGTGTAAAAGTAATTCTAAAAACAACTGATTTTAAAAACGATCAGGTTGTAATGAGTGCATTCCGATTTGGCGGTCAATCATTATACGACCCAAAGGATCGTTATAGTGCAGAGTACGCAGCAACAGTGATTAGCCAAATGGGCGTTGGTGATTTTTCTCCAACTGATCTTAAGAAAGTGTTAGCAGGAAAATCGGTAAACGTTTCTCCTCGCATCAGTACAACGGCAGAAGGATTGAGTGGCTCTTGTAGTTCTACAGATGTTGAGGCAATGATGCAACTTGTGAATTTGTATTTTACCAAGCCAAGAAAGGACGATGAACTCTTCACATCCTTTGTCAACAAGCAGCAAGCGATGTATCAAAATATGATGTCAGAACCACGGATGGTTTTTCAAGACACGTTGTTACGCACATTATACAAGAACAATCCACGCGGGCCTCATATTCCGAATGCTGCCGACTTTGGTAAAATTGATGAACAGCGCGCTCTGGAAATTTACAAGGAGCGTTTCGCGAATGCAAATGGTTATACGTTCGTGATTGTTGGTGCGTTTGAACTTGATAAAATCAAACCGCTTATCGCTACGTATATCGCAAGCTTGCCTTCCGATAAAGCGGTAACGTCAACCTTTAAAGATATTGGATTGCGTCCTGTTCGTGGTGTCGTAAAAAAAGAGGTACACAAAGGTGCCGAGCCAAAGAGTTTTATCGCCATGCAGTTTACAGGGGAAATAAAATACTCCGATGAAGAAAATTTTAAGCTTCAGGCATTGATTGAGGTATTAAATATCAAACTCATCGAAACGTTACGCGAAGAACTGAGTGGTATTTATGGTGGTGGTATGTATGCCTCGATGAATAAATTTCCTTATGAAAATTATTCCGTTGGTGTTTCATTGCCTTGTGGTCCGGAAAATGTTGACAAGTTAATTGCAGCAACAATGGAAGAACTAAACAAAGTAAAAACAAATGGACCATCAGAAGCAGACTTGAATAAAGTGAAGGAAACCTGGAAAAAGCAACATCAGGAAAGTATGAAAGACAATACCTACTGGATGCGTCAACTTCAGCAGAGTGTTGAGCTTGGCAGTAATCTCGCAGAAATATTTAACTACGATAAAAAAGTAGATGCGTTAACGCCTGCTGATTTAAAAGCTGCTGCAAATAAATACCTCGATATGAAAAACTATGTGCAGGTAGTGTTGTATCCGGAGAAATAGAAGATACCACTCTAAAATGTAAAACCCCTGAGTTCATAATTTCTTCTGACCTCAGGGGTTTTTAGTTTAAAGGAAAAGGGGTTTGGTTTTATTCGTATCTCAAGGCCTTTACCGGATTGATAACCGCTGCTTTAAAGGATCGATAACCAACAGTAAATACTGCGATCAACAAAGTAAGCGCAAATCCGAAGAGAAAAATACCAGGACCCAGCTCGATCCGATAATCAAAATCACTTAAGTAATTGTTCATTGCTATCCAGGCGATTGGTGCAGCGATAACAAAACCAATAAAAATTAAGATCACAAATTCTTTTGAGAACATGAACACAATGCTTGACACGGAAGCACCCAATACCTTGCGCACACCAATCTCTTTTGTCTTTTGATTCGCAACAAAAGTAGCAAGCCCAAATAATCCGATGCACCCAATAAGAATAGAGATGGATGTAAACACAGTTAGCAACACCGACATCTTCTCTTCCTTTTCATAAAATTCTTTGATGTTTTCATCCAGAAACTCATAGGTGAAAATATGCTTTGGATAGGCACTCTCCCACTGCTTTTGAATGGTGGCAATACTCGATTGAAAATTCTTAGGATTGATGCGTATCGCCATGCTATAATAATTATTAATTCGATTGAGCAAAACGGTTGGTTCAATCTTATCGTGTAAAGAGGTTGTGTTAAAATCTTCCACCACACCCACTACCGGATAAAGCTTACGCCAAATACGAACCCGTTTTCCTACAAGTTCAGACGGATCAGTAAACCCGGCCATACGGGCAAACTCTCTGTTTACTACATATCCAGTTGCCGTGTCAAGATCAGCCAAACGATCGCCCGAAAGTAATTTCAATTCAAAGAGATCAATATAATTTCCATCCACCGTTTTAACTTGAGTGTCTTTGCGTTGTTCATCGCTCCAGCCTTCTAAAAGAAAACCAGTGCCTGCTACATTACCCGATGACGGTGCGGAGTTACAAAGGCTCACCAATTCAACTCCCGCCAATCGTGATACTTCATTTTTTAAAGTTCGCATCGTACTTGAATGTCCTGCTGAATCCGGTGTCGGTAATTCTTGTTCCGGAAGAGGTAACATGATAATTGCGTCTTTTCGAAAACCCAAATCCTGCGATCGAAATAAATTAGTCTGATTAATAATGACAATGGTGCCGATGATCAATAATTGCGAAATAGAAAATTGAAACACCACTAGCCCCTTTCGCATAAAGTGTCCGAAAGAAGATTTGTTGGCAGAATCATTCTTCATTACCATGGCAGGTGTATATCCGGATAGAATAAAGGCCGGATAAATTCCTGCCATTACAGAGACAAGCACAAACAGAACCAATAAAAATAAAACGAGAGATTGATCCCGCAAAAGATTAATGGAAAGTTCAAGATCCATAAAGGTATTCAGGTAGCTTAGTCCAAGTTGAGCTATGCCAATAGAAAGAATAATCGATATGAAGGTTACAAGAGAAGTCTCGCCTAAAAACTGAAACATCAATTGACCTCGTGTGCTTCCTAATGATTTACGAATTCCAACTTCTTTGGATCGCTTAATGGCCTCTGCAGTTGATAAATTTATGAAGTTGATGCAGCCCGTGATTATTAAAAACAATCCAATAAAGAAAATCGCCATGATACTACTTCTATTCATTTCCTTTCCTGAATAGGTGTAGTAGCGATCATTAAAATGCATTTCGCTTACCGGTTGAATATTAAAAAGCTCCTTTTCATAATTCTTCTCTCCTACATATTTATCTGTAAAAGCTTGCATCCTATTTTCAACCTGGCTGATATCAACACCATCTTTGAGTAAAAAATAACATTGATCATTGCTGGATATTCCTCCCCATCCACGTTCTTCATATTTCTTTCGAATGGTTTCGAACGAAAGAAACAGGGTGAATGGGAAATCAGTATTGCCCGGAGAATTTTCAACAACAGCAGAAATTTTATAATCTACATCTTGATAATTAAGTACCTCTCCCACCACATCCTCGCTTCCAAAATATTTATTGGCAAGTTCACGCGAAACAACGGCTTCATTCGGTTCATCTAATCCTTTGATAGCATCTCCTGAAAGAAGGGCTCTGTCAAAGGTTTGAAAGTAACCTGGCTCTGTGAATACAATACCTTCATCTTCATTAAATTTTTTAGGTACACCATCATGCTGAGGTATAGTTACGAGTCCGCCACCATCATATCGTGTAAAGACAACATGCTCTACTTCAGGAAAATCATTTCGAAAAGCTCTGGAAAGTGGTGTTGGAACTCCGGGTGTATAGAACGTCTCTTCGTTACCTTCCGATTGGGTCACCACCCGATAGATCCGGCTGTAGTTCGTGTGAAATTTATCGTAGCTAAATACGTGCGAGATTAACAAAAACAGAACAATACTACTGCTTATCGCTAATGTCAATCCTCCAATATTGAAGAAGGCACTGCTTCGTTGACGCATTAAATTTCTGAAAGCGGTTTTGAGGTAATTTCTCAGCATGGACTTTTGATTTGAAAAGTTTGTATTCCAAGATGAATGCCAGTCCTGGAAAGTTCGAAGAAATCCTCTCTGAGCCATTTTTATAAAAAAGTCTGTTCAGTACTGCCCGAACTTGTTCGCCAGCGGACAGAAGTATATCAATACGCCAGAAATTATTTTTGATCAGAACGCGTTAATAAGGCCGAATCCATACTTTTGCATCATGCTACAGCAAATCATTATCGGCATATTATTTCTAGGTGCTTTGGCCTATGTTGGCCGGTTAATCTACAGAAGCCTTCAGGCAAAAGCTGCGTGCGCATCTGCTTGTGGCAAATGTGGTGCTGTTGATTTTGATAAGATCGAACAGCAAATTCAACTCAAAGGGTTAAAGAACAATTGAATCGTCCATTCTGAAATTCCATTCTTCACATAATTATCGTTGTTATAAATTAAGGTAAAAGGATACCTTGAGATCAAATTATCCTCTCCATGCGCACGCTATATATCCTTCTCTTCTTTGCAGTGCTAATAAATGCATCAGCTCAGAATTTAAAATCCGGTGGTGTTCTTAAACCCGAACAAGCCATCATGGATATTCGGCATTACACCATTGCATTAGATGTAGATCCTGTTCAACAATCCATTAATGGTTATACCGAAATTAAATTGATCACCTCACAGTCAGCAAGTGTCTTGTTGTTTGATTTGGTCAATCTTCTTTCTGTAAGTAAGGTATGGGTAAATAAAAAAGAACAACCCTTCACTCATGAAAACGATCTCATTCGTATTAATCTTACCTCACTACTTTCTGCAGGAAACGTAATCGTGAAAATCCAATACGGAGGAAAGCCTGGCATTGCTACTCGTCCACCCTGGACCGGTGGATTTACATGGGCTAAAGATTCAACAGGAAATCCGTGGATCGCCATTACCTGTCAGGGTGAGGGAGCAAAAATTTATTATCCATGCAAAGATCATCCGAGCGATGAACCCAATGAAGGAGCTGAGCTGATCATTACTGTTCCGAAAGGATTATACGTTGCCGGACCAGGCCTGCTTCAAAAGACAACGACAAAAGGAAATAAAAGCACATTCTATTGGAAGACGAAATACACCATCAACAACTACAGCATTCTTTTCAATATCGGAAAGTATAAAGTGGTATCGCGAACGTACACTACTATAGATGGAAATAAAGTACCAATGCAATTTTATGTATTGGAAGAACATCAACACAAAGCACGACACCATCTCGATTTGTTTGAACAATCAGCACGTATGCAGGAAAAATATTTTGGAGAATATCCATTTGTGAACGAGAAGATGGCGATTTGTGAAACACCACACTTAGGAATGGAGCATCAGACTTTGAATGCTTATGGTAATCAGTTTAGGTATACAAAAGTTGGTGGAAAAGATTTTGACTGGTTATTGCATCATGAGTTTGGTCATGAATGGTGGGCCAATAAAGTAACGGATATTGATTGGGCAGACATGTGGATTCAGGAAG
>DAIQPD010000008.1:0-54201 GCA_036787535.1 Chryseolinea sp. | reverse complement strand
TTTCCACTACCTCTGATGTTTTGTTGCCAGGGCAAAAACAAAACAATCAGAAAAATAATGAAGATCGATATGATCCAGATGGACAATGCACGTGCAGCGTGCGGTGTTTTTAATGAGCGCAATGAATACAGACCGTCATGCGGAACGTCTTTTTCTATTTCTTGCGTTGATAGTTTTAGCATGGTATTCTTTAATTGAGTCGTTGATCTTATTCAATGTAGTTATCTACCAAACCATCACGTTGAAGGTCTTCAAACTTTCCAATGGCTTGAATCTTGCCATCGGCTAAAATCACCACCCGATCACATCCTGTCATTACGATTGGATCATTTGACACGGTAAGCATGGTCCATCCGTTACGCTTGTCTATCATCGTGTTCAGCATTTCGAGCTTGTCCATTTTACTCAAGCCTGCAAAAAAATCATGAAGTATAAGTAATTCAGGTTTTTGCACAAAACAACTTGCGATCAGCAGACGATGATTAAACGTAGCCGAAAAACCCTTCCCTCCACTCAATACGTTCGTATTCAATCCATGTGGTAACTTGTTAATGTCATCTGCTATTCCGGCCTTTTCAATTGACTCGATTACATCATTCATACTTTTTACACGCTTGCCGTGCGTCAGGTTCTCCAATATTGTGCCATCGAAAATATCTTCCTGCGAAATAACAGTAACAACATGGTCTCGCATGTGGGTAAGATCAAGATCCCGAATAGAATAGTTATTGATGGTCAGACTACCTTCAAAACCGGGATGAAGTCCAACGATGGTATCCATTAGTGTACTCTTCCCACTATTGCCTTGACCTGAAATACAAATTCGCTCTCCCCGCTGTATGTCAAGACTGATATTATTCAATACTTGTTTTGGTGCATTCGGATAGGTAAAGCTGACATTACGCATCGACAAGCTGTAGCCTCCACCTTTAAAATCCCGAGGAAAATCTATTCCTCCTACACGTTCCAAAGGTAAGTCAGTTACCGTAGCAACTTTATCTACAGCGGTGAGAAGATCATATACAACATCCATGTACATAATAATTTTCTCTACAGCATTTAAGAGTAAGATGATAATCACTTCTGAAGCAACAAATTGCCCCAATGTAATTTCGCGATTGACAACCAAAATGGTTCCCATAATTAAAAGACCACCCGTAATGGCTGCCTTAAAAAGAACGATGAATGAGAACTGTGTAACCAAAACTTCGAAGTGAAGCTTGCGGTATTTAAGATAGTTGTTGAGGTTAAAGTCGGTGCGCTTGACGGGTAAATCCGTAGTGCCTGACAGCTTGAAAATATTAATTGCCCGGGCAAGCTCTTCTAACCATTGTACTACCTTATACTTATATTTCGATTCGCTGATAGAGGAACTGAGACCGCGAGCTCCGGTGGCATAAAAAATGAGAAAGAGCACCAATACCAACACCATACTAAAAAAAATGAAGAAGGGGTGATACAATGAAAGCAAAATCAAACTGAAAACAATTTGAATGGCTGCCGATGCAAGGTCGATTAATAGTTTAGGTAATCCTTTTTGAATAGTGAGTATGTCAAAGAAACGGTTCACTAGTTCAGGCGCATAATTTCCCATCAGCGATTCAACCCGAATACGCGGAATACGAAATGCAAATTCAAATGCAGCTTTTGTAAAGATTCTTCTCTGCAGGTGTTCTACCAAACTGATTTGCATAATCTGCAAACCTCCGGTTATTAAAATACCGATAATAACAAGTCCAATTAATACATATACGGAACTAAAAAACACACCACCCGAAACCAACTCTACAATGGTTTGAATACCAATCGGCAAAATAAGACTGAGCATACCTACAATAACGGCATAGAAAAATATGTAATAAATCTGTTGCCTTTCTGATCTCAACAGTCTCACAAATCGTCTTACCGGACTCATCTTCTCTGCCTCCTGAGTCTCATCAAAACTATATTCGCTTACCAGACTTTTGTATGGAAAAATGGTAAATGTCAATACTCTTCCTTCTTCATCTTTATACAAATTGTTGGATAGAATATCCTCAAATTGTAATGAAGTATTTGGCTTACCTACTTTTAAGGCTTGTACTTTACCTCTGTTCTTTTTTAACAAGATGGGTGTTAAAATCTCATCCTGTTTTTCAAACACCAGAACACAAGCATTCTCTTCATTGATAAATTGAGTGAACTCGCTATCCAAAATGGGATATTCAAGAAAAAGAAATTTAACCTTACTTCCTGCTTCAATCAGGTCGCGTTTAAATTCCGTGAATTCCGAAATACCATAATTTCGTTGATTCGCATCTACGAAACGCAAAGCATGCGAATCAAAATTATGTTTGAGCATCAACGATGCTTCGTGTAATATTCGTACGATCTGGTAATTATCGAGCATAGTGTATTACTTTTTTGTGATCGTTGTCAATATTAATTCCTCCATAAACTGACGAAGTGTATCGTAATAATCCCGGGATTTAATTTTTATGTCTGTAAGAGATGGAAGATGCTGTGCGTAAAATATCTGATGATTAGCCGCCAGCATCATGGTGCTGACCAGTGTGTGAGGATATTCGTATTTTGGATTAATCTCCAAAACGATTCCCGTTATCTTTTTGCATATCGATTTATAGGGTAAGAACAACCCTTCTTTGTTATCGGCATCAACTTGTTTGGTAAGATATGCCTTATCAAATTCTGAAATGGTGATGCGTTGCAGTGCTGGTTCTTGAATAAACCCGAACGAAGGATCAATTTTTTTTTCTTCGGCCAATAAGCCGATACAAATTCGCATCCTTTCTTTTGGATCCTTTACGTTCTGTGTACTAAAATCCATACGATGTTCAAGCCAGGTCCAATACCAATCAATAAGATATAATAAAAGGCGATGCTTGTTTTCAAAATAGCGATAGACACTTGCTTCGGTGGAACCAATTTCCTCAGCCAGTTTCTTAAATGTAAATTGTTCAAACCCTAATTGATCAATCAATTTTACACTTTGCTGAAGGATGTTTTGGCCGAGCTCTGTGTTTTGTGGATCACGGAGGTAAAGGTTTTCGTTGAGTTTTAAGGTTAATAGAGCCATGCTATTACATATAATAGTAATACTATCAGTAACGAATGTAAAGCAATATTGTTTAACGTTAAGTTAAAGAAATATAAATTTTTTTGAGTTGTCTCAATCGTTACCATTAAAAAAGGATTCTTTGACGATTGAGAAAATTTTGAAGAGAGCCAACGATGTTAACTAACTTAATGTTTTGCTTTTATATAATTCTATTCTAGCAAGTTGAAGTTTTGCACTACATCCGCATATCACCGTTCATTGCGCTTGAAATTTTTCAGCTCCCCTCTGATATAATTATGAACACTCTGTACACATATCAGGCTTGATTTTTTTGATATGGAAAATGTTAAGAATAGAACAGAGATGCCAAAAGGGAAGGCGATAATGATTCTCTTTTTGATTTTTCAGCTTCCGTTGGCACTTCCATATCTAAATATGTATCGCCCTGTTCTCTGTTGCTGCTAAACACGCTTCCTTCACACCCTCCATATAAGTAGGGTGCGCATGAGACATGCGTGCAACATCTTCTGCTGAAGCACGGAACTCCATAGCGGTAACTCCAGTAGCAATCATATCAGCAGCACGTGCACCAATAATGTGCATACCTAAAATTTCATCAGTCTGTTTGTCGGCAAGTACTTTAACAAGTCCATCAAGATCCATACTGGCGCGGGCGCGACCTAATGCTTTGTATGGGAAGCTACCTACTTTGTATGCTCTACCTTGTTGTTTTAATTGTTCTTCAGTTGAGCCTACACTTGCTACTTCTGGCCACGTGTATACAACACCAGGAATTAAATTATAATGAATGTGCGGCTTTTGTCCTTTCAATACTTCGGCAACAAACACACCTTCCTCTTCTGCTTTGTGTGCTAACATGGCACCGCGTACAACATCACCTATCGCATAAATGTTGTCCACTTTTGTTTTAAGATGATCATCAACAGGTATTTGTCCTTTAACCGTTTCAATACCTATTTTATCAAGACCAAGTCCATCCGTGTACGGTCTGCGACCAATGCTGACAAGACAATAATCACCTTTAAATTCTAGCGCTGCTCCACCATTCTTGGGCTCAGCTTTCACTACAACTTCTTTTCCTTTATTCTCGACAGCCGTTACCTTGTGTCCAAGGAAAACTTCCATTCCCATTTTCTTAGCAACCTTCAATAATTCCTTACCCATAGTTCCGTCCATTGTTGGTATAAGGCTATCCAAGAATTCCACCACGGTAACTTTAGAACCTAATCGTGCATACACAGATCCGAGTTCCATGCCAATAACACCCCCACCAATAACAATGAAATGCTTTGGCACTTCTTTTAATACAAGTGCCTCTGTGCTGGAGATGATTCTTTTCTTATCAAATGGAGAGAAAGGAAGCGGTGTAGGTTTTGATCCGGTTGCAATGATTACGTGATCCGTTGTAACAGATGATTCTTTTCCATCAGTAGCAGTAACCTTAATAGTGTTCTTATCAACAAAAGATCCAACACCTGTTAACACATCTATTTTATTCTTCTTCATCAAAAAGGCAATGCCATCAACATTGGATTTTACAACATCACCCTTCCGTTTAATCATTTGCGCAATGTTCACTTTAGGTGCTGGTATATCGATACCATGTTCTTTAAAGGTATGTTCAGCATTGTGAAAATGTTCTGAAGAATCCAGTAATGCTTTGGAAGGAATACAACCCACATTTAAACAGGTTCCTCCTAAGGTGTTATACTTTTCAATGATGGCGGTTTTAAAACCAAGTTGTGCGCAGCGAATTGCCGCTACATATCCACCCGGGCCAGAGCCAATGACTGTTACGTTGTATTGCATAATGATTTTCTTTTGATGAGGGATATAAAAAATCGAATATTCAGATCGGCAGTGAATCAATTCATCGTTTCCGATCTAAATATTCGATTATGAAACTAAACTCCTAAAATTAATCTTCCTGGATCTTCCAGTAACTCCTTAACACGAACGAGGAAACTCACCGATTCTTTTCCATCTACGATTCGGTGATCATACGAAAGCGCCAGATACATAATCGGACGAATCACAATTTCACCTTTCTGAACCACAGCACGTTCAACAATATTGTGCATACCTAAGATAGCCGATTGAGGAGGATTTAAAATCGGAGTAGAAAGCATCGAACCAAATACACCTCCATTGGTAATAGAGAATGTCCCTCCTTGCATTTCATCGATCGAAAGTTTTCCATCGCGACCTTTCGTTGCCAGTCTGATAATTTCATTTTCGATTTGATCAAAACTCAAGCCTTCAGCGTTACGAATAACCGGAACCACTAAACCACGCGGTGTAGAAACTGCAATCGACACATCACAGTAGTCATGATAGATCACTTCATCACCATTGATCTGGGCATTTACAGCAGGGAATTCTTTCAATGCAACACAAACCGCTTTTGTGAAGAATGACATAAAGCCAAGACCCACCCCATATTTTTCTTTGAACTTATCTTTATATCGGGAGCGCAAATCCATTACCGGCTTCATGTCTACTTCATTGAAAGTAGTGAGCATGGCTGTTTCATTCTTAACAGAAACCAATCGCTTAGCAATTGTTTTGCGCAATGAAGTCATCTTCTCGTTGCGCTTATTTCTACCTCCTGCCGCAGAGATTGCTGGTGCAGAAGCCGGAGTTGCTGATTTTGCTTCAGCTGGTTTTGATGCCGGAGCGGTCTGTGCTTTTTGGGCATCCTCCTTTGTTACTCTTCCACCAACACCCGATCCCTGAACCGCGCCAGCAGAAATTCCTTTCTCCTCTAAAATTTTTGCTGCGGCAGGTGAAGGATGACCTGCAGCATATGTCTTATCTCCAGAGGCAACATCAGCTGCTTGAGTTGATGGTTGTGCAGCGGCTGCTGCTGCTCCTTCTGTGATTTCAATCTTACAAATTAATCCGCCAATAGGTAATGTTTCTTTTTCTTTAGCAACAATGCGAAGGATTCCATTGGCTTCTGCAGGCAACTCAAACGTTGCTTTGTCTGATTCAACTTCAGCAATGATATCATCAAGCTTTACAAAATCGCCATCTTTTTTCAACCATGTGGAAATTGTTACTTCAGTAATTGACTCGCCCACCGCAGGCACTTTCATTTCTTTAACACCTCCGGTTGCTTTTGGTGCACCACTGGATACAACAGGTGTAGGTGCAGAAGCTGCAGCTTTACTTTCCTCTTTTGGCGCTGGGGCTGATGCTCCACCTCCATCGACAATCTCACACACCAATCCACCAATCGGAACAGCTTCACCTTGTTGTTTTACAATTTTCAAAGTACCTGCTTGTGGTGCAGTTAATTCAAAGGTTGCCTTATCCGATTCCAGCTCAGCGATTATTTCATCCATCTTTACTAAATCGCCATCCTTCTTCAGCCAGTTAGCGATGGTTACTTCTGTAATCGATTCGCCTACAGTCGGTATTTTTACTTGGATTGCCATATTCTCTATTTAAGATTTTTGATTTTCGAATTACGATTTATAAGTATCCGGCTTGAAGGTCTTCATAGCGAAGTCTAACATCTAAATACTTGCCACTAATGCCTATTCTATATTTCAAATGCCTGGTTAACAATTTTCTCTTGTTCCGTTTTGTGAACTTTCGAAAAACCAGTTGCCGGTGAAGCGCTCGCCTTACGAGATACAAAACTAATTTTATAGTCTGGCATTGTACGCATGATGTATGGTAAACACCCCATGTTAGCAGGCTCTTCTTGAGCCCAAACCAACTTAACATCTTTGTATTTTTTCAATACTGCTTTCAATTGTTTCTCAGGTAATGGATGCAATTGTTCCATTCGAATGATGGCAGCATCTTTTACTTTTCTCTTTTGTTGGGCTTCCAACAAATCGTAATAAATTTTACCCGAACAGAGTATTACGCGTTTTACATCTTTAGCCGTTACGGTTGCATCATCAAGCACTTCATTAAATGTACCTGAAGTAAAATCCTTCATTGGCGAAACAACTAATGGATGCCTCAATAAAGATTTCGGTGAAAACACAATACACGGTTTACGGAATGGCCACAATACTTGTCTTCGCAGTAAATGGAAAAAGTTTGCAGGTGTAGTTGGGTTCGCTACAACCATATTGTATTCAGCAGCCTGCTGCAAAAATCTTTCAGGGCGACAACTTGAATGTTCTGGTCCTTGACCTTCGTAGCCGTGTGGCAACAGCATTACCAATCCATTCATCATCTGCCATTTCGATTCAGCACTGGAAATAAACTGATCAATCATTACCTGTGCACCATTCACAAAATCACCAAACTGAGCTTCCCAAAGGACAAGTGCTCTTGGCGTTGACATGGCGTAACCATATTCAAAGCCAAGTACACCAAATTCAGAAAGAAGAGAATTGTAGATATAAAATTTAGATTGATCCTTATCCACATTATCTAAACCACAATACGGTTCGTTTGTATTGGCATCGAAGAAATAGGCGTGACGATGTGAAAATGTGCCGCGTTTTACATCTTGTCCAGACATACGCACTGGAGTTTTTGACGCAAGCAAGGAACCATATGCCAGCAACTCAGCTTCTGCCCAGCTCAATATTTTGCTTTCAAAAAAAGCGGTTGTACGATCTTTTAAAAGTTTTTCAATTTGCTTTAAAGGCTTAAATCCTTCCGGCACAGTGATCAGTGCTTTACCTACCTTTTCAATCAACTCCTCTTTAATACTGGTGGCAGGTGATTGATCAAAATCTTCTGGCTTTGCAAAACGCATTTGATCCCATTCCTCCTCCATCTTTTGAGGTGTATATGGAAGCGGCTTTTGCTTCACTTCATTCAATCGGTCTTGAAGTTGGTTGCGGAATTTTTTGTCCATCTCATCTGCTAGTGCAGCATCAACATCTCCTCGCTCAATTAATTTCTTCACATAAATTTCGCGCGGGTTTTCATGCTTCGCGATGATGTTATATAATTTAGGTTGAGTGAATTTCGGCTCATCGCTTTCGTTGTGCCCATGTCTGCGATAGCACAGTAAGTCAATAAAAATATCCTTTCCGAATTTTTGTCTGTATTCAACGGCAAGGTTAGAAGCGAATGTCACTGCCTCCGCATCGTCTCCATTTACGTGAAGGACAGGGGCATCAACAATCTTTGCAATATCCGTACAATAAATACTGGTACGCGCATCGTCATAATCCGTTGTAAACCCAACTTGATTATTAATTACGAAGTGAATCGTTCCTCCGGTGGTGTACCCAGGCAAGCCTGACATTTGCACTACTTCATAGACGATGCCTTGTCCGGCAACCGCTGCATCACCATGAATCAAAATCGCCATGGCAGTTGACAAGTTCCCCTGATACTCGTCATCAATTTGTCCACGCGTATAACCAATCACTAGTGGATCAACTGCTTCAAGGTGAGAAGGGTTTGGTGTCAGTTTAACATAGATCTTTTTTCCAGAAGGTGTATTGATGTGACTGGAATACCCTAAATGATACTTTACATCACCATCGCCCATAGTTTGTTCAGGGCTTACATTACCTTCAAACTCAGTAAAAATCTGTTCGTAGGTTTTACCTAATATATTAGACAGTACGTTTAATCGACCTCGGTGCGCCATACCGATGACAACTTCCTTTACATTAAGTTCAGCTGCCTTATTAATAATAGTATCGAGAGCTGGAATTGTATTTTCCCCACCTTCTAATGAGAATCTTTTTTGCCCAAGGAATTTGGTATGAAGGAAGTTTTCAAAAACAACTGCTTCATTTAATTTAGACAACACTCTCTTTTTATTTTCAACAGCGGGATTGTAGTTGAAATACTCTTTTTCGCATTTCTGAAAAAACCATTGCCGAATTTCGTCATTACGAATAAAGTTATATTCGAAGCCAATAGGTCCGAGGTAAATTATTTTTAATCTTTCAATGATTTTACGAAGGGATGTTCTTCCCATGCTGATTTCTGCACCCACATCAAACTCTGAATCCAAATCTGCATCGGTTAGTCCAACACTTTTGTGATCTAAATTTACGTGGTGGTTTCTCCGTGCACGAACGGGATTAGTATCTGATTTTAAGTGGCCAAAGGATCGATACGCAAATATCAAGTTCCTTACTTGCGTCTCTTTAATGGAGAGCGAATCTTCTCCGGTACCCGCATCTCCGTTAGCGCCATAGCGTTGAGAAGAGAAATCGTAACCTTCGAAAAATTTTTGCCAGGTTGCATCAACCGTGTTCGGATCAGCTTTGTAGCTTTGGTACATTTGGTCTACATAACCGACTTCTGCATTTGAGATGTATGAATATTTATCCATGATTATAAAATGTGGTCAACAAATGTATAGAACGTGTTTTATTTAAAAAAACCGAATAATCGCGTAGGCAAATGTAACCTAATAGTCAACAACTTGAGCATTCTTCGCTCTTGAGATTGTCCTGCACAGAATTTCCATTATCTTTGCGATCCTAAAAAATGGACGAGATCCAAAAATTTAAAAGTTAAACAATGGTTAAAATCAGATTAGCCCGCAGAGGGCGCAAAAAACTCGCATTGTACGATGTAGTCGTAGCAGATGCCAGGGCACCACGTGATGGTCGCTTTATTGAAAAGATCGGGACTTATAACCCTATCACAAACCCAGCAACAATCGAATTGAATGACGAAAAGGCATTCACTTGGTTGATGAATGGAGCTCAACCATCAGACACGGTTAAAGCTATGCTTTCTTACCGCGGTGTGATGATGAGAAAACACCTTCAGATTGGTGTTATCAAAGGTGCAATCACTCAAGAGCAAGCTGATAGTAAGTTAGCAGAGTGGGTATCAACTAAGAATGTTAAAATTGAAGCAAAACGTTCTACTCTTAGTCAGTCTAAGCAAGCTGATCTTAAGTCTCGCAAAGAAGCTGAAACTAAGATTAAGGAAGCACGCGCAGAAGCAATTCGCAAGAAAAACATTGTTGCTCCTACTCCTGTTGCTACTGAAGCTCCAGCGGAAGCTGCAGCTGAAGCAACTGAAGAACAAGCTTAATTTGAATTGTAAATATTTAAATGCCATCCTGCTGAAGCGGGATGGCATTTTTGTTTATTGAGATTATGGAAATTAAATCTGCCCTAAAAATCGGTTTCATTTTAAAACCTCACGGCCTGAAGGGTGAGGTCACGATTTCGTTGGATGCCGGTATACCAGCGGATATTGAATCACTTCAATCTGTTTTTCTGGAAAAGGATAATCGTTTAGTTCCATATTTTATTGAAGGGATCTCCGTTCGTGGACGAAAGGCTTTCGTAAAATTTGAAGACATTAATTCGTTGGAAATGGCAGGTGAGATATCCCGACAAGGTATTTATATTCCTAAGCCTGAAAGAGCGAAATTAAAACAAGGAGAGTTTTATCCTGATGAGGTAACTGGCTTCGAGGTTTACGATGAGTCTAATGAACTGATAGGTGTAATTAAAGAGGTAATGGATGAAGGACCGAATCCTATGCTTGTTCTGGATCACAATAGCAAAGAAATTCTTATTCCATTAAATAGCCCATTCATACAAAATGTTGATAAGCGCAAAAAGCGGTTTACGGTTAATCTTCCTGAAGGATTTTTGGATATTTGAGTATGCACATTGATATCATTACCTGCCTTCCCAAACTAATTGAAAGTCCTTTTTCGGATTCAATATTGAAACGTGCTCAGACAAAGGGTCTGGTAACTGTAAATGTTATTGATCTAAGACCATATTCGACTAACAGACATCATAGCACAGATGATTACGCATTCGGTGGCGGTGCTGGTATGGTGATGATGATCGAGCCGATCGACAACTGCATCTCTGATTTAAAGTCAAAGCGGCAGTACGATGATATCATTTACATGAGCCCAGATGGTGAATTGTTCAATCAATCCATTGCCAATGAATTGAGCCTGAAAACGAATCTGATTTTACTTTGCGGACATTATAAAGGTGTTGATGAACGGGTCAGAGAACACTTAATCACAAGGGAAATTAGTATTGGAGATTATGTTTTATCTGGCGGTGAATTGGCTGCTGCGGTAATTGCTGATGCCACCATTCGATTAATTCCAGGTGTTCTATCAGACGAGACTTCTGCTCTTAGTGACTCCTTTCAAGATAATTTGTTAGCCCCACCAGTTTATACTCGCCCGGCAGAATACAAGAACTGGCAGGTGCCAGAAGTACTTTTATCTGGACATGAAGCCAAAATTGACCAATGGAGGATGGAAAAATCCTTGGAGCGAACCCAAAAACGTAGACCCGATTTGTTGAAAGGCCATTAAAATGGAAGGTTCTAAGTACTGAGCAGGTAATTTCCAGAGTATTTTACTATCAGCCTATTGTCTACTGCCTTCTCTTTTCTATCTTTGCAGTCCAATTTTTAAAACACCATCGAGTCATGGCAGATTTAATTAAACTAGTAGAGCAAGAACTTGCAGCATCCCGTGAAAAGCACCCAAGCTTTGGCCCTGGAGATACCATAAATGTCCATGTTAAAATAAAGGAAGGCGCAAAGGAAAGAATCCAGCAGTTCCAAGGCACTGTTATTCAGCGCAGAGGAAGTAACACAAACGGAGAGACTTTCACTGTAAGAAAGGTTTCGAACGGAGTGGGTGTTGAGCGTATTTTCCCTGTAGTTTCACCCTCAATTGATAAAATTGAAGTATTGAAAAAAGGTGATGTTCGCAGAGCAAAATTGAATTACCTGAAAGGCAAGCATGGTAAGGCTGCCCGTATCAAAGAAAAATTATAAGATCCAAACTATATAAAAATGCCATCTTGCTCTTAAGTAGTAGGATGGCATTTTTGTTTGTATCAGTCTTTGCTAAAATATAGCAAAGACACTCAATTTGGCTCTTTAGCATACTATTAAATAATTAATAACTTTGTCAGCCTGCTAAAGAGCGTATTCAAAAAAATTCAATCCACAAGGGACGATTTTCAAAAACAGGTTCAAATTATGTCTTGGTTTAAGAGAAGCGATAAAGGAATACTTACCCCCACAGAATCAAAAAGAGAAGTACCAGACGGCCTTTGGTTCAAATCACCAGCTGGTAAGATTGTTCATACACGTGAACTGAAAAACAATGCCTATGTAGTTCCTGAAGAAGAGTACCACGTCCGCATTGGATCTGAGGAATATTTCGAAATCCTTTTTGATGGTAATCAGTTTACAGAGCTTGATGAAAATATGGAGTCAGCAGACCCATTAAAATTCAAAGACACCAAGCCGTACCCAAAACGAATAAAAGAAACTCAGGAAAAAGTGCAACTTAAAGATGCTGTCCGCACCGCCTATGGCAAGATGAATGGTGTTGACATTACAATTGCCTGCATGGATTTCAGTTTCATTGGAGGTTCAATGGGATCTGTTGTAGGTGAAAAGATTGCACGCGCCATGGATCACAGTTTGAAAAACAAAAAGCCATTCCTGATGATTTCAAGATCAGGAGGTGCACGCATGATGGAGGCCGGACTTTCACTCATGCAAATGGCAAAGACCTCAGCCAAGATTGCGTTGTTAGAGGAAGCAAAAATTCCTTACATATCCCTATTGACTGACCCAACAACGGGAGGGGTTACTGCATCTTATGCAATGTTGGGTGATTTTAATATTGCCGAACCCGGTTCGCTTATTGGTTTTGCCGGACCGCGCGTTATCCGCGAAACGATTGGTAAGGATCTTCCAAAAGGATTTCAAAGTTCTGAGTTCGTCCTGGAGCACGGCTTCCTTGATTTTATTGTTGACAGAAGAATTTTGAAAGCTAGACTGAGCACATTATTGAAAATGTTAGCGAGCTGATCCTGATTTATTTGGGAAATTCGCTCAATGGGAAAGTATCCAGAATTAATCTTAATTCATCAAGCGCAACATTCTCTCCGGTTATCGTAAGAAAAAACCGATCGGATATCCCCAAAAATAATTTTGTGGTTTTACTTTTTTTACTGGCTGACTCCCAGCCCTTGCAATTTGCTAGTTCAAGTGAACGCTCTACCAATGAATCTGTTTCGATAATGGGCTGAGTGTTCCAGTTTCGGGTGGCCTGATTGTACATGATAGATGCCTCTTTGAAATCAAAAAGAAGAATCTTTACCGTTCTTTTACCACTGAAGAGATTCATTTCACAAAGCGAATAGGTAAGCGTACCTATGTGTATCTGCGAGGCTTTTGGCTCAATCGTATTTTGAAAACCTTTAACCCGACCAGGCACCAACTTTAACATTTCGCTTGGAAGGAGTACAAGATTCTGGGCCAAGCATGATTGAGTAAGTCCATGGGAAACTAGAACGCAGAAAAAGAGGGTTTTGATCAGCATTATTTGGACATGGTTGCGCTGTATTCCTTCACCGTATCAATAAAGCATTTCACCTTATCAACTTCAATGTCGGGATAGAGGCCGTGCCCAAGATTGGCAATGTGTTTAGCAGGACCAAAATCATTCAGCATTTTTTTTGTTTCTTTTTTTATGCTGTCATACGAGCCGTATAACGCACAAGGATCAAGATTACCTTGCAATACTTTGCCGGACATGAGCTTTCTGGATTCTCTTATATCCATATTCCAATCGAGCCCAACTACTTCGCATTTGATTTCATTCATTGAAGCTCTGGCGAAAAATGCTCCTTTGGCAAACACAATCTTCGGGGCCTCATCGATAGCATCACATATTCTAGAAATGTATTTCATAGAAAATTCAGAATACTGATCCGGACTTAAAATACCTGCCCATGAATCAAAAATCTGAACGATGTCTGTACCTGCACGAATCTGTGCTTTCAAATAGTTAATCGTGCTTAAGGTTATCATCTCCAACAACTGATGAGATAAAGCCGGTTGAGTGTACAGCATTTGCTTCGCTTTGCTAAACGTTTTACTGCCACCTCCTTCTACCATATAGGCAAAGATTGTCCAGGGCGCTCCAGCAAAACCAATTAAAGGTACACGTCCATTAAGTTCCTTCTTAACAATTTTAATTGCCTCTAAAACATAGGTAAGCTCATCCGCTTCTGCAATATGTATTTCTAATAAATCGGATAATGAAGAAATACGGTTAGGAAAGATCGGCCCCTTGCTTTCCTCCATCTCATAATTCAATCCCATGGCTTCCGGGATTACCAAAATATCTGAAAATATTATAGCTGCATCTACGCCTAAAATATCAACTGGTTGAATTGTTACCTCTGCTGCGAGTTCAGGAGTTTTAACAAGGGTTTTAAAATCTTTAGCAAGAGCTCTTACCTTTCTGTATTCAGGAAGAATTCTCCCCGCTTGCCGCATGAGCCAAACGGGAGTATAGTCCAATTTTTTTTGTGTAATTGCCTTTATAAAAGCAGAGTCATTCTGTTGCATCTGAAGCTATGAGTATGGATGGCGAAAAATACGAAAGATAAATTCAAACTTATCTGAATTTCTGAAAGACACACCGATTGTTACTTATATGATTTAAAATAGAGGGGTGAAGGTGGGTAAAGCAGTTACAATTTTAAATGCTGTTCACAGCACAATTCTGAAAAGCAAAAAAATTATACAATACGATCACCCTTCTTATTAATAGGTATCCAAATTTCTTCTTCCGAATCAGGATCATCATTTTTATATTTCTCTCCCAGAATTTCAAAGTGGGGTCTGTTATCCAACAGGTATTTTGAATTGGGCATCCAACTTTCGAAAATATATTGAAATACCTTATACCCGGAATTTGCCGGACCTTGATACAGAAAGACGACATACAATCCGCCAATCAATGTGACGGCTTCCATTTCATCTGGAATAGAATTAAAATCGGTGACTTCCATAGCCGCCCACTTTTCAAAAACTTCATTAGGATTGAATTTCGTGGGATCATAGGTTGGCGAATAAACTTGCATTGAAAATAAATCCGTACCGATGCTGTTTCTTATTTCTTTTCTTCTTGGCATAAAACTTTTCCACAATTCAAAAGTTTGATTATCAGCGTGCGACATTTTCATGTGCTTGCCTATCAATTTTTTATCTGATAATATTTCAACCCTACACTCCATTCGCGCTCAACTTTTAAAGTCAATCTCAACATCGTATCGATCTAAAAGTCCGTGAAGACCGCTTAAAGAAAACTTAGCTTTTTTAATTCGATTTGTCTCTGGATTAATAGAATAATTGAAAGACGTACGAAAGTCTGATTTTTCGATAATCGTATTATCAAAGGTCGCGTTCATCAGATCGCAGTTAGTAAAAACGGAACTGCTTAAATCACATTCAGTAAAATCGACTTCCTGAAGTTTGGAATTCTTAAAGATTGTCCTTTTTAGTTTTGTTCGAAAGAAAGACGAGTGATTGAGATTGCAATTGTCGAAACTAACAGACAAACCAAATTCGCTGCAGTTGTCGAAATGTAGCCCGAGCATTTTGCAATTTTTGAAGGTAACGTTTTGCAAAGCTGTTTTCATAAATACGGCCATGCTGAGATTGCAACTTTCGAATGTGCAATCCATAAATTTGATTTCGGCCAGATTCGAATTAGAAAAATCACAGTTTAAAAATGTACAGTTTTCGTATTCCCCAACAGGAAGCGGGTCTTCTGAAAAGCCAATTTTATCAAATGTTTTTTCTGCGGTGTATTCCTGATTCATTATAATGCATGATTATACGATTTACTAATCTCCTCCACATCCACCACAACTACTGCAGGAACTTCCACAGCCGGAACTACAGGAACTGCTATCGGAACCGGAACTACTCGAATTGCTAAGTTTCGCCATTGGAACAAAGGCTGGCGATAGAATGGCTGTGCCTATTAAAAAATATTGCCAGTCCCAATTTTTTTGATCTTCCCTTGCCGGTAATATCTCTTCCTTATAAAATCGTGGAACTGTATCAATACAAACAAGCATTGAAAGTCGCCATAAGAACGTAATCACAACAATAGCCTGAATAATAAGAATCAAAGCGATGAGATCAACGGGTTTATCTCGTAAAACTCCAGTAACGAGACGGAGAAGGCCAAGCATCAATACGATAGAAAGGATTACAAAATTCAGATAGAACAATTTTCCAAAGGATTTCGATTTGATAAAATACTTTTTGAAAGCATCCATAGAATTGGCGACCATGCTGAAGATTGGTTTTTGAAGCAACTGTTTGAGTAGTGGTTCATATGGAACATTGCCCAAATGTTTCAGTGATTCAATAATAGTAAACTCTTCTATGTTGTCTGCTGAAACTTCATCCTTCAACTTCAGCTTTTCGCTCTTCACTACGATCGTACCTTTTTTAACCAGAGTATCTACATTTCCGTGAACTACATTCTGCAGTTGCTGGGTCTTTAAATACACCAACTCAAAAGGATTCAATTGATGAATGAAGGAGTAGGGTTTAAATGCTTTGACAATAGTAATAAGGTATGATTTATTGTAAAGCCGCAGTCCGATAAAGCTCAGAAAGATCAACGCTATATAGCCTTGTAAGAAATAGGGATTCTGAATTTGGAGATAAGCCGGTTTAAGTAAAAAGTAAAGTGGAGGTAATAAGGCAATGAACGAGAGAATGCCAAAAATTATAAAGGTTCGGATTTTGAATTGTGATTTTGGAAGGTGCAAAGTTTCATACATATCAGAGTAATCCCATATCTCTGGCGGCTGCGCTTCAAAGTTTTCATTGTAGAGTTTTTTTGTCCGGTGTTTGGCAAGTTTAAATTTTTCGAAGTCTTCTTTATTGTGGGTAGACGGAATATGCTGAATGTTCTTTCCAATGATGTTGCACAAATCAGAATATGATTGAGTGAAGATAAGATGCTGATGCCAAACGATGTCAATAATTTCCGAAGGAGAAACCATTAGATCAGATGTACCCGCCAGATACATAAACTTCTTGTACTCCAGTATTGCCTTTTGTGTGAAGCCGATGGTCCAGAAGTTCTCTGTGGCCAGTCGCGTTGAGAATCCATACTCACTCATTGGATCATCAAAATTGAACGCAGCTATTTTTTCCCAGAGGGTATTGTCCATAACAAATAGGGTTAGGTTAGGTAGCTAAAGTCCGTATGACTCTTCATTAAATCTCATCGCAAGAATGTATACTGACACATAATTCCGTTGGAAATATGTTGTTAGAAAATTCATACCTAAATCAATCTTTCCTACTCCCCAAACTCCAACACCACCTTCTCTATTATATCACAACACTCATGAATCTGTTCTTCATTAATAACCAATGGCGGAGCAAGACGAATAATGTTTCCGTGAGTTGGCTTGGCGAGCAAACCATGCTTTGCAAATTCAACACACATATTCCATGCTGTTTCGCTTTCGGGAGTGTCGTTTATTACAATCGCGTTTAGCAAACCTTTTCCGCGAACCAAGGTAATCATGTTCGTTTTCTTTATGATGGCTTGCATGCGTTCGCGAAAAACAATGCCTAATCGCTGCGAGTTTTCAGCAAGCTTCTCATCGCGTACCACTTGCAATGCTTCCATACACACTACGGCTGCTAGTGGATTGCCCCCAAAAGTAGAACCATGCTCGCCCGGTTTAATCAACAACATGATTTTATCATCTGCCAGTACCAAAGAGATTGGTAGCACTCCACCTGATAATGCTTTCCCAAGAATTAAAATATCAGCACGTACATTTTCGTGATCAGATGCGAGCATCTTACCTGTCCGTGCAATGCCTGTCTGAATTTCATCCATCATCAGCAATACATTATGCTTGCGGCATAAATCTTCTGCTGCTTTCAAATATCCATCCTTCGGCATGTACACACCGGCTTCACCTTGAATCGGCTCAATCCACAATGCGCATACATTCGGATTAGCAAGTGCTTTTTCCAAGAGAGCAACGTTGTCATATTCGACTATTTCAAAACCTGGCATAAACGGCCCAAAGCCTCTCCTTGCAGATGCATCTGTTGACGCTGAAATGATGGTGGTTGTTCTGCCGTGAAAATTATTTTTCACGCCAACAATTACGGCTTTGTTATCCGGAATACCTTTCTTCATGTATCCCCATTTGCGCGCAAGTTTAATCGCTGTCTCGTTCGCTTCGGCACCGCTGTTCATAAACAACGCCTTCTCATACCCAAACAATTCGCAAACATACTTCTCAGCCAAGCCAAGCTTGTCATTATAAAATGCACGAGAGGTAAGTGTGAGTTCTTTAGCTTGTTCAATTAAAGCATTGATGATACGCGGATGGCCATGCCCCTGGTTTACGGCACTATAGGCTGAAAGAAAATCGTAATAGCGTTTACCTTCTACATCCCACAAAAAAACACCTTCGCCTTTGCTCAATACAACCGGAAGCGGATGATAATTGTGTGCGCCATACTTATCTTCTAATTCAATTGCTTCCTGACTTGTTGTAATTGTTTCTATCATAAAATTGAATTTTTCACCCTCAATCTACCGATTGTAAAGCTACTCAGGATTTTCAGATTTATCAGGATGAAGTCTGAAGTTTCGCTGTTGTTCGGCCACAGAAATACAATAACTTTAGGCCATGGAAATTATTTTGCTCTCCTTAGGATTGTTCGTTGGCTTTGGTGCTGCGTGGTTTATCGCACGGTATAAATTTTCTGCTGATCGTCAGTCTGATTCATCCGCTCTTTTGTTAGAACAAGAAAAAACGAAATCCGAACAGGAAAAAACCAAAGCGGCTTTGGTTCAGGTTGCTGAATTAAAAAATGATTTGGACGCTCAACGCAAAATAGTGTTGGAACTAAACTCCAAACTTTCAACCAGTACAGCTGACTATCGCAACCTGCAAGAAAAATTACAGGATCAGAAAACCGAATTAGAAAATCTGAATGAAAAGTTTACAAAAGAATTTAAGATTCTGGCAAATGAAATTTTTGAAGAAAAGAGTAAGAAGTTTACCGATCAGAATAAATCAAACATTGGCGATTTATTAAAACCCTTGGGGGAAAAAATAGTAGAGTTTGAAAAGAAGGTAGAGCAAACCAACAAAGAAAATATTGATCGGCATTCTACTATGCGCGAACAGTTGATCAATCTGAAAGAGTTGAATCAACAAATCACAAAAGAAGCAAGTAATCTTTCCAAAGCCTTAAGAGGTGATTCCAAAACACAAGGTACCTGGGGAGAGATTCAACTGGAAGCCATTTTAGAACGAGCCGGTCTCCAAAAAGATATTCACTATTTCAAAGAAAAGAATTTCAAAAATGAAGAAGGTTTAAATCAGCGACTAGATTACATCATTAAATTACCCGATGACAAATATTTAGTGCTTGATTCTAAAGTTTCGTTAACGGCATATAGCAACTACTTTAATGCAGCCGAAGAAGTCGAACAAATAAGGTATCTAAAGAGCCATTTGGATAGTGTGTACTCTCACATAAAATTGCTGGGTGAAAAGAACTATCAGAGTTTGTATGAAATAGCACAACCTGATTATGTAATGATGTTCATTGCAAACGAACCGGCTTTAACACTTGCATTGAAAGAAGATATTTCTTTGTTTGAAAAGGCACTGGACAAAAATATTGTACTGGTTTCAACTTCTACCTTAATGGCCACCTTGCGCACAATCGGTTATATCTGGAAACAAGATCTTCAAAATAAGAATGCATTAGAAATTGCCCGACAAGCCGGGGCACTCTATGATAAGTTCCACACACTGATAGAAGATCTTACAAAAGTAGGAAACAACATAAAGAGCTCGCAAAACAGTTATCAAGATGCTATGAATAAATTGGTAGAAGGAAAAGACAATCTCGTAAGAAAAACAGAACGTCTTAAAGAACTTGGAGCAAAAACAACAAAGCAGTTAAGTCAGCAATTACTGGATCGGGCACAAGAATAATTTTACAGTCACAAAATCATAAATTTTAACTCTTAACTTTTTAATCCATGAAAAAAATTGTCTTCCTATTCCTTGTAATCACTTTAGCATCATGCGCCACGGTTAAAACAAAACAAGTTGCCATTACTCCTGTTGGTGATTGGGACTATACCATTACCGGAACTCCCAATGGCGATTATGCCGGGGTGTTGTCAGTTGCTGAAAAAGAAAGCGCACTATCCGCGACAATGAAATCAGGTGAAGGAGAAATACCTTTCACGAATTTTAGTTTTGATAAAACCACAAACATTGCAGCGGGCAATTTTAATTTTCAAGGAACCGATTTAGTTTTTAATGCTACCGTTGTCGGAGAAACAATGACCGGAACTATCGCAACAGGTGGTTATGGATTCCCTTTTAAAGCAACGAGAAAAGCAAAGTCATAATGCAGGTCACGCAAAGGCGCTAAGTTTGAAATACAAAGCGCACAAAGCAAAAAGCGTGGATTAGTTCTTGCCGTAACTTCTTCGCGTTCTTTGCGGCATTCTCTTCGCGCCTTTGCGTGAACTGTATTTTAGCTTTGCTAAATCAATTTCACCTTCAAAACATCTGGAACAGGCGCCACTTTTCTTTTCTCATAATCAAAACAAACAATACCTGTTTTGCCCCGTGCCACTTCTTTACCGGTCTGTTTGTTGCTCATTTTATAAAGAAGATCGAATCCGTACTTATTAAAATCAGCTACCGCAATTTGGATAATAAGTTCATCTCCTAAAAAGGATTCAGACTTATACACTACTGCTGCATCAGACATGAGCTGACCAACTGCACCATCAAGGTTAAGCTCACTCTTAAAACCTATTTGTCGATAAAACAAAATACGTGCTTCTTGAAAAAGCGTGAGTACACTATCATTGCCTACGTGTCCGCCATAATTTAAGTCAGACGCGCGAACAGTAATTTCTGCCTCGAAAATAAATTCATCCGGAAGATCAATACTTAATCGGGCCATTCTATTTTAATCCATAGGTATCAATCAAATATACCAAAGCGGCCATGGAAGCAGTTCCTAATTCCAATTCACGCTTGCTTACTTTATCAAATGTATCTTCCGGTGTGTGGTGATAATCGAAGTAGCGTTGAGAGTCAGGAAGAAATCCGATCATCGGCACACCTTGAGGTGCGAGCGGTCCGATGTCAGCTCCTCCTCCCTCCTGATTAAAATCAGTAAGACCATAAGGTTCTAACAAAGGCTTCCAACTTTTAATTTTGTTTTTGACAGCATCGTCTGCGCTCATCGAAAAACCACGCGGTGTAAAGCCTCCACGATCGGATTCAATGGCAGCAATGTGTTTCTCTTTTTTTAGGTCAGCTTGCTTTGCATATTCAATTCCACCACGCAAACCATTCTCTTCATTCATAAACATAACAGCACGAATCGTACGCTTCGGTTTTATGCCCAGTATTTTATAGAGGTATAATACATCCATTGCCTGCACACATCCTGCTCCATCATCGTGCGCACCTTGGGCTAAATCCCAGGAATCCAAATGTCCACCGACAACAATAATCTCATCAGAATATTCTGACCCTTTTATTTCGCCTATCACATTGAATGAAGGTGCATCGGCCAGCGTAACACAATGCGTTTCAAAATAAAACTGAAGTGTAGCATCGGCCTTCAATAGTTTACTTAATGTTTCAGCATGGCGTGTTGCAATAGCAATGGCTGGAATTTGTGGAATGTTTGGAGCATAACGCAATCCACCGGTGTGAGGATAGTCCTCAAGGTTTAAACCCATCGACCGAACTACAACGCCTATCGCACCATACTTTGCTGCTTCGCTTGCGCCTGATCCGCGTTGATTCACAGCGCCACCGTAAGCAGCGAATGTGCTGATCTTCGTAGCATCCATCGGGCGATTAAAAAAAACAATTTTACCTTTTATGTTTTTCTCTCCCATTTGCTTCAACTCATCAAAGTCCTTCACTTCAACAATATTTCCAGAAATACCAGAAGGTCCAGTTCCGACTGATCCGCCTAAAGCACAAACATTCATTTCTACCGTGCCCACTTTTTTGGAGTTCACCACACGTCCAATTTCCTTTTGTCCGCGAACCCAATGCGGTACCATAACAGGCTGAAGCCAAACCGTGTCTGCATAATTTTCCATTTCATGGCGCGTAAATTCAACTCCAGCAGCTGCACCGGGCGATCCACTTAAACGTGATCCCACTTTCGTGGATAAGTATTCAAGCCATTGATATGACTTACCTTTTGTAAGCGCTTCATCAAAAATTTGTTTAATGGCGGATTCATCTTGCGTCTGTGCGACAGCAACAATGAGAAATAGAAAAAGCGGAATGGTTAAAAATATTTTTTTCATACGTTGTTAAATTTGACGTGCCGATTTTAAAATATAGATGTGATGATCCGGATCTTTATCGTTTAGAATCAGAATACCTTCCATCTGAACTTGCCTGGTTACGAATTTTATTTCTGTTTTCGATTCAACCTCCACAACGGTTTCTGGTCCTGCTGCTCCGCAGAAATAACAAAGGTTAAAGGGCAGCGATGAAAGCATAAACTTACTTTGTCCTGCAAGTTCCTGTAATGGAATAATGTATCCTTTCAATACTATTTTTTGTCCATGAAGTTTTTTGAGATGTATCCCAAAAACAGGTGTCTCAATAGAATACCCAGCATTATCTTTTTTTTGTTGGAACGAAACATCGGCTAACACATTCCATAAATTTTTTTCCTGAGCAAAACCCGGTGAAAAAATAAAAAGAAAGAAGATAAAATATCGCGACATTATGGTTCAAGTATAACCAGAAGATTGACACTGAACCAAATACTTTACGCAATCGTTTGAATTGCAGTGCCAATACCTGAATTTTGCATTCAACCTCGAACTTTGAACCTATAACTTCGAACTTAAATTATGGCCTTTCTATTTGAATCATTTGAGGATTGGAAAAAATATGCCGGCCAAAAAAATATGTCGCTAAGTGATATTGTGCTGGAATATGAACAAGAGCAAAAAAATCGCAGCCGGCAAGAAACCATGGATGGCCTGGCCAATGCCTTGGCTGTAATGAAAGATGCTGTGCGCACCGGATTAGAAGAAGACATGACATCACGATCAGGAATGATCAACAATGGAGCGAAGAAAGTATATCGATATCCTAAGGCTGTTCTCTCAAAAGAATTTCAGAATCTTATTTCGCGTGCGCTTGCGGCCAAAGAGGTTAATTCATGTATGGGTCGCGTAGTGGCTGCACCTACTGCCGGGGCAAGTGGTATCATGCCCGGTGTGTTATTTACCTTACAAGAGATTCATGACATAGAAGATCAAAAAATTTTAGAAGCGATGTTGATTGCCGCTGGCATTGCCTTGATTATGGAACAGAAAGCTTCTATATCAGGAGCCGTTGGTGGCTGTCAGGCAGAAACAGGAACCGCTGCAGCGATGGGTGCAGGAGCAATTGTATATTGTTTAGATGGAGACATCGATCAGATTTTTAATGCTGTTGCAATAACGGTTCAATGCATGTTGGGATTGGTGTGCGATCCTGTTGCAGGATTAGTGGAGATACCTTGTGTTGTTCGCAACGCCAGCGCGGCTGCCATTGCCAATAGCTCAGCGCAAATTGCATTAGCAAACGTAAGCAGTGTTATTCCCGTTGATGAAGTAATTGAAGCGATGGGTGAGATTGGTGCAAGCATGGAAACGCGCTACAAAGAAACTGCACTGGGTGGATTGGCCGCTACCAAAACAGGTAAAGCCATTGCGAAGAGAGTACTAATCCGTGATATTGAAATGTTGCCGGATGAAGATGTTAAATAGTTTTTAACCGCAGAGGGCGCTAAGGAACGCAGAGCTAATTTCAAGATGCAATAACTGAATCTTGTGGTTTATACGCTAACTCAATACTTCAGCAAAACCCTCTGTGTAACTCCGCGTTCTCTGCGGTTAACATTTTTATTTAAAGAACGGAAGATCCAATTCTTTAAGGGCATCAAAACCATAGTATACCAATCCGGTTTGAATGCCAACCCAGAAGAGCGCACTGATAAACATATAAAGAATAATTTTTCCTTTAGGGCTTCCAGAGGCTACAGCAAAAATTCCTCCTCCAATAGGCGATAAAAGCACGGGTGTTAAGAACGCAATGCCAATCAAGCCATACTTTTTCCAAATGCGTGTCATTCTGGAATCAGGCGCTTCGAGTTTCTGTTCCTTCTTCTCAAACCAATGGGGAAATTTTTTGTGAACCCATTCGCCAAAGAAGGCAAAGAGCAATATAGTGGCCATCATGCCTGCTACTGTAGCAATCATCGTAACACCAATGGGCAGACCCGCTGCATATCCTGCCAATGGGCCAAAGAAAAATTTGGCCATACTTGCTAAAAATACCGGAACAACTTTCAAAACCTCTTCCCACATATACTTGAAACTATTACCGTTATTTTTTTCTCACCGAAATTTAGAATAAAGTTGTGCACCGAACGAATGATGTCGTGCGCACGCGCAATAATACTCTATAATAATTTATCTGTCCATGAAACTACTTCAACAGCTTTGTAAAATCCAGGCTCCCTCCGGAAACGAAATCCGCCTGAAAGAGTTTTTGCTTTCTTATATCGAAAAGGAAATGAAAAAATGGAAAGTAAAGCCAGAGATTTTTCATGGAGACGAATTTCAGGATTGTATTATTTTAAAGTTTGGCAAACCTCGCACAGCAATTTTCGCACACATGGATAGTATCGGGTTTACGGTTCGATACTTTAATCAACTTTTACCTATTGGTAGTCCAGACGCGGAAACAGGTATCTGGCTGGTCGGTGAAGATAGCTTGGGGGCAATTGAATGTGAGTTAGAGCTTGACGAGCACAATCATGCATTCTATAAATTTGGAAGAGTGATCGATCGCGGAACCACGCTTACCTATAAGCCGAACTTTCGCGATACAAAATCATATGTTCAATCGCCTTACCTTGATAACCGACTTGGTGTTTACAATGCATTGAAAGTTGCTGAGAATTTAAAAGACGGTGTGATCGCTTTTAGTTGTTGGGAAGAACATGGAGGGGGATCAATGCCTTACCTTATTAAATTCATTTCAAAAAAATGGAATGTAAAGCAAGCACTTGTTTCTGACATCACCTGGGTTTCAGATGGTGTTGAGCATGGAAAAGGTGTTGCCATTTCAATGCGCGATAGAAATCTTCCGAGAAAAACTTATGTCGATCGCATTATAGAAATTGCACGCAAAAGAAAAATTGATTTTCAATTAGAAGTAGAAGGAATGGGATCGAGTGATGGGCGTGAAATACAAACCTCACCATACCCTATTGATTGGTGTTTTGTTGGTGCGCCAGAAGCAAATGCTCACACGCCAAATGAAAAAGTACACAAGCATGACATCGACACAATGATTGAGTTGTATGGGTGGTTGATGAAAGATCTCTGATTTACAAAATTTTCGAGCTAGAAAAGATCGTAATTCTTTCTTGAGAATTTGCAATGATACCCCATCGTGATACCACTCATCACAAATACATTTGCCTAATCTTGTTTTGGCTGCTTAGTTTTATCAATTTGATATCATAATTACCAAACTACCTATGAAACTTTCTACGAGCCGAAGAGATTTTATCAAGACAACCGCCCTCGCGAGTGCCGGCTTCTCTCTGTTGAATTCAACTATTCTATTTGCAAAAGACAAAGAAGCTAAAGTGCGATTGGGAATTATAGGTGTTGGCTTCCGCGGACAAAATCATCTTGAACTTGCGTTGATGCGAAACGATGTAGAGGTTGTTGCTATTTGCGATATGCAACAGTCTATGATCGATATGAGTAAAGAGATTGTAAAAAAATCCAATAAACCCATGCCACAGATTATTGTGGATGGTCCACTTGGCTATAAAAAACTTCTGGAGAATAAAAACATTGATGGCGTAATCATCGCCACACCATGGGAGTGGCACACACGAATGTGCCTCGATGCAATGAATGCAAAAAAATATGTTGGGTGTGAAGTAATTACGGGAATGACCATAGAAGAATGCTGGGAACTTGTTCATACATCTGAACGCACAGGTATGCCTTTGATGATGCTAGAGAATGTTTGTTACAGACGCGATGTTATGGCAGTGTTGAATATGGTGCGACAAAATATCTTTGGCGAGCTCGTTCATTTACAAGGTGGATATCAACATGATTTGCGAGAAATAAAATTTAATGATGGAAAAACAGATCCGGGAATTGGAGCAGAGTTTGGCGAGAATGGATTTTCAGAAGCACAATGGCGCACGCAACATTCGGTTCATCGCAATGGCGATCTTTATCCTACTCACGGCATCGGACCTGTTGCCATGATGGCCAACATCAATAGAGGTAATCGTTTCACTGAATTGGTTTCGTATTCATCTAAAGCAAGAGGGCTTCATGACTATGTGGTGAAAACAGGAGGAGAAAATCATTCGAATTCAAAAGTAGAGTTTAAGCTGGGTGATGTAGTGACCACCATGATCAAATGCGCTAATGAAGAAACTATTTTACTGCAACACGATACCAATCTTCCAAGGCCATACTCATTAGGATTCCGTGTGCAAGGAACAAAAGGTATTTGGATGGATGTAAACAAATCAATTTACATAGAAGGACAAAGTAAACAACCACACCGTTGGGATGAAGCACAGGCCTGGCTTGATAAATACGATCATCCCCTTTGGAAAAAATACGGAAGTGATGCTGCCGGTGCCGGGCATGGTGGAATGGACTGGTTTGTATTGCATGCTTTTGTTGAAGCCATCAAAAGAAAAACCAATACACCTCAGGACGTATACGATGCTGTAACCTGGAGCGCCATTACACCTCTTTCTGAAACATCCATTCGTTTGGGTGGAGAAACAATTGATTTCCCAGACTTCACACAAGGCCAATGGATGTATCGAAAGAACTCCTTTGCTTTGGATGATTCGTATTAGTACAATCGTTAATAACTAATCGATTAACGATTAACGGATAACGATTAACCAAAACCTTCTGCATTTTTTAAATTCTTCTATCTTTGCGCTCCGAAAGTTGGAAAAGGATGAAAATTAAAGAGTTAGAGTTCGAAAAGTTCATTGCTGAAGTAGATATTCAGAAGAAAGTAAAAGCTCTTGCTAAGCAGATTAGCGCAGATTATAAAGACAAAACACCCGTTTTTCTTCCTATCCTCAATGGATCGTTCATGTTCGCTTCTGATTTAATAAAAGAGATTGACATACCTTGTCGTACATCGTTTGTAAAAATTTCTTCCTATCAGGGAACACAAACAACAGGTCAGCTAACCACCCTGATCGGATTGGAAGAAAGTTCTTTCAATCAGGATTTGGTGATCATAGAAGACATTGTGGATACCGGTCTCACATTGGAAAAAATTGTAGATGATTTGCGAAGTCGTGGCACTAAATCAGTAGAGGTTGTTTCGTTATTGCGAAAAAAGCCTGCACGCGAAAAAAATATTGAAGTGAAGTATGTAGGCTTCGAAATCGAAGATGAATTTGTACTAGGCTATGGCCTTGACTATGATGGATTAGGACGAAACACCAAAGACATCTACAAGTTGCAAGGTCAAAACGAGTGATCATATTCGTAAATCGAATTATCATTCCCTATATTCGTCAGCTTAATTGAAATTAAAAAGCCCACTGTAACGTAAACTAAACCCATTCATGATTAATCTGGTACTCTTCGGCCCTCCTGGCGCAGGCAAAGGAACACAAAGCGAAAAGCTCATTAAACAATATGGCTTTGTGCATATTTCTACAGGCGACTTGTTTCGCTGGCACACCAAGAACGATACAGACTTAGGTAAACGGGTTAAGGAAATCATGAACAATGGCTTGCTTGTTCCAGACGAGATCACCATCGCCATGTTAAAAGAAGAGCTTGATAAAAATCCGGGTGCGAAAGGATTTTTGTTTGATGGCTTCCCGCGCACAGTCGCACAAGCCGAAGCGTTAGATGCTTTTGCAAAGGCGCAGGGAACTTATATTCATCACGTCATTGCATTGAACGTTACTGAAAAAGAAGTGCGCGAACGCATTGCTAAAAGAAGAACAACGGATAATCGTGTTGATGACGAAGAAGAAAAATTAAACAAACGCATTGATGAGTTTTTCAACAAAACTATCCACGTGTTGCCTTACTACGAAAAGCAAGGAAGATTAGAAACCGTAAACGGAATAGGTAACGTAGATGATATTTTTAAAAGTATCTGCGCACTACTCGATAAAAAGTAAAACTAAACTACACGTAAACGATACATATAAAAATCGTTTATGATGTTCCATACACTAAACACCAGCCATTGTCTTCAATTAACTTCATCGATTATGTAAAATTTTGCTCGCGTTCCGGGCATGGTGGTGCAGGGTATTTGCATTTTATCCGTGATAAAACCACATCGAAAGGCGGACCTGATGGTGGCGATGGTGGAAGAGGCGGTCACATTATTCTCAGGGGTAATTCTCAACTCTGGACCCTTTTGCATTTAAAATATAGAAAACACATTATTGCCACACCGGGTAATGCAGGCGAAGAACAAAATCGCACGGGTGCCTATGGCAAAGATGAATACATTGATGTCCCCTTGGGCACAATAGCAAAAGATGCTGAGACAGGAGAAATACGTTGTGAAATTACCGAAGACGGACAAGAACATATTTTAACAAAAGGGGGTCGTGGTGGTCGCGGTAATTTATACTTCGCTACCTCTACACAACGTGCTCCACAATACGCCCAGCCGGGTGAAACAGGAATAGAAGAATGGATTATTCTTGAACTGAAATTATTAGCTGATGTTGGTTTAGTTGGCTTTCCAAATGCAGGTAAATCTACTTTGCTTTCCGTAGTCTCTGCTGCTAAACCAAAAATTGCCGACTACGCATTCACTACACTTACTCCCAATCTTGGTGTAGTGTCGTATCGAAATGACAAGTCATTTGTAATGGCTGATATTCCTGGAATTATTGAAGGCGCTGCCGAAGGTAAAGGATTAGGTATTCGATTCTTGCGACACATCGAACGAAATTCATTGTTGCTCTTTTTAATTCCAGCCGATGCGAAAAGCATTCAGGCAGAATATGAAATATTGTTAAGTGAACTCCGCAAATTCAATCCCGAATTGCTGGATAAGAAACGCATACTCGCCATATCTAAAGTGGATATGTTGGACGATGAACTGAAAGCTGAAATGACGCGTGAAGTCCCTACGGAGTTGCCCCATGTTTTTATTTCCTCCCTTACCAATCAAGGTATCATGGAGCTAAAAGATCTTATTTGGACGAGCTTGCATTAATTGCCAGACTAACTGATGTCTCTGGCTGATTGATATAAGCACCAATTACAATTATTGACTTAAGAAATCCTCTTTTAACAATGCCAGTTTGGCATTGCAATGCCTTTGGCAAAATTGTTGACCTTTGCCCTAATTCAAAATTTAAGCCGTTATGTCCATGGAAAACATGACCAATGAAAACGAAATGAAAGAAAACGAAGAAGTTATTTCAGAAACCGGCCAGGAAGCCGAAAATCTGTCAGCGGCAGAAAATGAGCCTCAATCACCCGAAAATAATCAGGTAAATGCATTGTTGATGCTTCAAAACGAAGTAGACACACAAAAGGATAAGTTCATTAGACTTTATTCTGAATTTGAAAATTTCAGACGCAGAACGGCTAAAGAGAAATTGGAAATGATTCAATCAGCCAATGAACAATTGCTGAAGAATTTGCTGCCTGTTGCTGATGATTTTGATCGTGCAGAAAAATCGCTGAAAGAAAAAAATGATAAAGACCTTGAAGGTGTTTTTTTAATTCAGAATAAATTCAAGAAGACATTAGAACAATATGGTGTGAAGATCATGGATGTAAAGACAGGCTCTGACTTCAATGCAGATTTTCATGAAGCCATCACTCAGATCCCTGCACCTGATGAAAAACTGAAAGGTAAGGTTGTAGATGTTGTAGAGTGCGGCTATTTACTGAATGATAAAGTTATTCGGTTTGCTAAAGTAGTGGTAGGAAGTTAAGTGCTGTTTAAAGTTTAACATTCGAAGTTTTAAATGGGGATACGATTTAGAATGAAGTATCAATCTAAAGTCTAACCCATAAATTCAATATTCAATTTGTGAAATGAGTACAAAGAGAGATTATTACGAAATACTGGGTGTAACCAAATCGGCTTCAGCAGAAGAAGTAAAAAAAGCGTACCGAAAAGTTGCCATTCAATATCACCCCGATAAAAATCAGGGAGATAAAGCAGCCGAAGAAAAATTTAAAGAAGCTGCAGAAGCATACGAAGTATTGAGTGATTCCACCAAGCGTGGACAATATGATCGATTTGGCCATTCACGTTCTGGTGGCGGTTTTGGTGGCAGTCACAACATGAACATGGATGATATCTTCAGTCAGTTTGGAGATATATTCGGAAGCGGTGGTAGTCCATTCGATAGTTTCTTTGGAGGAGGTAATTCACGCAGCAGTGGTAAGAGACAACGCAAAGGATCTAATCTACGCATCAAACTTAAGCTTACGCTAGAAGAAATAGCGAGTGGAGTAGAGAAGAAAATAAAAGTGAACCGCTTGGTTAGGGCAGAAGGTGTAACCTTTAAGACATGCCAGACTTGTCAAGGTGCTGGCCAGGTGAGAAAGGTAGTCAACACAATGTTGGGGCAAATGGTGTCGGCTAGTACCTGTTCTACTTGTGATGGTTCCGGACAAATTATCGAGAACCGTCCTCCCGGTGTTGACGGCTCTGGACTGGTTTCAAAAGAAGAAATTATCAGTGTAAAAATTCCAGCCGGTGTGGCCGATGGAATGCAGCTATCCATGGCTGGTAAAGGCAATGAAGCACCCGGTGGGGTAGCCGGAGATTTATTGATTTTAGTTGAAGAGCATGAAGATAAGTTTCTGAAAAGAGACGGAAATAATCTGGTCTTTGATCTGTATATCAGTTTTATAGATGCGGCCATCGGAACAACATTGGAAGTTCCATCTGTGGGTGGCAAAGTGAAGATTAAAATTGATGCTGGTACTCAAAGTGGCAAGGTACTTCGTCTTCGAGGCAAAGGATTAAAGGATGTTAATGGATATGATACAGGTGATCAGCTGATTTATATTAATGTCTGGACTCCTAAGAAGCTTTCGTCAGAAGAGAAGACCAAACTTGAAAGCTTGAGAAGTTCTCCAAACTTTGAACCGAGCCCAGAT
This sequence comes from Chryseolinea sp., assembly GCA_036787535.1. Classification (GTDB taxonomy): domain Bacteria; phylum Bacteroidota; class Bacteroidia; order Cytophagales; family Cyclobacteriaceae; genus Chryseolinea. Next base: position 23,107 of record DAIQPD010000008.1, on the reverse strand, counting down.
GCAAACGAAAAAGGCTTTTTTGAAAGAATGAAAGAGGTTTTTAGTTAACAATCATTATAACCATTTACTTATTAGCCCGTATAACTCAAGTTACACGGGTATTTTTTTTGCCTTTTTTGGCTTAAAACTTACACTTCGTAACTTAACTAGTAGAGGTTCGTAACTATTCAACATGCATAGAAAGATTTGGTTAACGTGTTGCGGGATGGCGCTGGCAGGATTGTCAATAGGTCAAATAAAGAAGCAATTTACGGTTGAAGATTCACCCTCATGCGAGGATATTAAACTCTGTCTAAAGGCAAATAGTGGGAATTGCTACATCAAACCAAGCCAAAACCCTGAAGTACTGAATGTATTCAGTAACCAAACTGAAACAGATTATTCACACACTTTTCGTAAAGAAATAAAAGGCAAAACGTGCGAAATCACACTTGATCTTGAGGAGGTTCAATCCGGTAGTTTAAGCAGATCAATTTCTACCAGTTTCTTTGGATCCTCTGAGACCGAATCAGCTGATAAGATTTGGAAGATGTACCTCACCGATGACAAGCCGTATTTCCTGGAGCTTCAATATGGAATGGGAAATGCAAACGTAGATCTTTCTGGTTTGTCCATTAAAAAATTAAAAATCAATACTGGAAGTGCCAATGTCAATGTTGGTTATAATTCATCCATAGAAAATCAAATCGATATGGATACTTTTTTTGTAAAGGTAGATTTGGGTTCTGTGAATGTTAAAAATATTAATCTTTCACGCACACGTGTTGTAAAGGCAGATGTTGGATTTGGCAATATGATGCTTGACTTCAGTAACAAGCCACTGATCAGTAATACTATTAAAGGGAGTGTGGGGGCTGGCAACTTAGTGATCATTCTCCCTTCTAATGACACTCCTGTCCTGGTTAAAATTCACGACTCATGGCTATGCAGTGTCACCATGCCAGCAGGCTTGAAGAAGATCAGCGAAAATACATTCGCGAACGCTTCCTATACTGCAGATGCAAAAAATTCGCTGTCATTTGATCTTGACGTTTCGATGGGGAGTATCATTTTCAAGTAGATACTCATTACCTCATCATCCTTTTTCTTCCCTCTATTTAATTTCTTTTGGATATCAGCCGTCATTCAGAAAATTGATCGAACTATAGGATACTTTCATTTATATTGCGCATTCCTGTTAAGGGTAAAGGCTGAGATTTGGCTATTAAATAAGCGTATATGGAAGTATCAAATGTGCCTGAAAAGAAAAGCAAATTAACGCTGTACATTATCATTACTTTGATCATTGGTATTGCTTTAGGCTTTTACCTAAACAAGAGTTACCTCAACAAAGAAAACCAAGCGCTAACCTCCATCGATTTAAAGTTGGAGCAACTGCAAAAGCAATTCATACAAGTTTCCGATAGCAATCAACTGATCGCACTTCAAATAGAAAAGAAGGCATTAAATCAGGAGAGAAATAGTATAATTGAATCGCGTGAAGGTAAAGTAGAGCCATTCTCTTTACTAGCCGATATCTTTCTTCGTCTTATTAAAATGATTGTTGCTCCCCTTGTTTTTACAACCCTTGTTGTCGGGGTGGCAAAACTTGGTGATATAAAATCGGTAGGAAGAATTGGTGGTAAAACACTCCTTTGGTTTATTGGTGCCTCTCTGACCAGTTTGGTTTTAGGTATGATACTGGTAAACCTATTTGAGCCTGGTATCGCTATGAAATTACCTTTACCTAATGTTGGTGAAGATATTGGGATAGCCCATACTGGTTTGTCGCTCAAGGTATTTTTATACCACATTTTTCCCAGCAGCGTCATTGATTCGATGGCGAAGAATGAGATTCTTCAAATTGTAGTTTTCTCGCTTTTCTTTGGTGTGGCCACTGCCGCAATTGGTGAGCAAGGAAAGGTTGTTATTAAACTGATGGATGCCATTGCCCATGTTATTTTAAAAGTAACAGGGTACGTCATGAACCTTGCACCCATTGCTGTGTTTGGTGCAATGACTGCCGTAATAGCAAAACAAGGATTGGGAATATTAAAAACCTATTCCATCTTTATTAGCGAGTTCTACCTTGGTCTTTTCATCTTATGGATCATCCTTGGGTTGGCTGGGTATGCTATCGTTGGGAAACGTATTAGCAGATTATTCAAGAATATTAAAGAACCAATTATACTAGCCTTTAGTACGAGCAGCAGTGAAGCGGCTTTTCCAAAAACAATGGAGGAGCTAGAAAAATTTGGATGCAAGAATAAGATTGTGAGTTTCGTTTTACCTCTTGGATATTCCTTTAATCTTGACGGAAGCATGATGTACATGACATTTGCCTCTCTCTTCATTGCTCAATCGTATGCAATCCATTTACCTTTCGCCACACAAATCAGCATGTTATTGGTTCTGATGCTTACCAGCAAAGGAATTGCCGGGGTGCCTCGTGCATCGTTAGTAGTCATTGCCGGAACATTGGCCACCTTTAATATTCCAGAAGCGGGTCTGGCTTTGTTGCTGGGCATTGATCCGCTATTAGATATGGGGAGAAGCGCAACAAATGTAGTGGGCAATAGCGTTGCTACAGCTGTTGTGAGCAAGTGGGAAAATTCACTGGAGGACACTAGTCAGCTTTAATTACTTTATTTTCTCTAAAATTCACAGGTAGCTGATTTTCCGCTGGTGAACTTTAAATTCTTAATTTTGTTCCAGATCTAAATCAAAACATCATGTTGAAAGCTGCACCAAAAAATATACATCTATACCTCGAATCGAACCCAAACCCGAACTCAATGAAGTTTGTGGTAAATGAAATATTGGTACCAGAGGGAATGAATTTTGATTTCCCGACCATTGAAACCACAGGTACCTCCCCTTTAGCAAAAGAACTTTTTGGATATCCCTTTGTTGAGCGGGTTTTCTATGCGAGCAATTTTGTCACCGTAACAAAGAAAGAAGATGTGGAGTGGTTGGAAGTCCAAAACACGATCAAAAATCACATTAAAGAATTTTTAGAATCTGGTAAGTTCATAATCGATATTCCGAAAGTCGAGGCAACATCAACGGAGGAAGAAACAGAGGCGGTAAAGAAAATTAAGACGATTCTTGACGAATACATTCGCCCAGCAGTAGAACAAGATGGTGGCGCCATTACCTATCATTCTTTTAAAGATGGTATTGTAAAGGTACAACTACAAGGCTCATGCAGTGGCTGTCCATCATCGATGGTAACGCTTAAAGCCGGGATTGAAAATCTTTTTACCCGCATGATGCCCGGAGAAGTTCTCTCCGTAGAAGCTTTAGGATAAATTCCTTTTACAACGGTATTCATGAAGATTACATCAGACAATAAGCTGAAAAAACTCATTGTTGTGGGCGATCGTGTTTTGATCAGACCATCAAAACAAAATGACAAAACTGACTCTGGATTATATTTACCTCCCGGTGTTCAGGAGAAAGAAAAAATCCAGAAAGGATACATTATTAAAGTAGGACCAGGTTATCCATTACCTATGCCTGCAGATGAGGAGGATATGTGGAAAGGTAAAGACGATCAGATAAAGTATTTACCACTACAAGCTCAAGAAGGAGATCTGGCAATTTTTTTACAAAAAGGTGCTATCGAAGTTCTCTATGAAAATGAAAAATATTTCATCGTTCCGCAATCTTCCATTTTGATGTTAGAGCGTGAAGAGGACTTATCCTAAATAAAATATAGATGGCAGGTTTATCGTTCAACGTTTTACGAAATGGAAAAAAATACCGCCTTATTAATTTTGGAGAAAAGCATGAATTCGAAATTGAATATATTCTCGCCAATGACGACTTCAAAGTAAAAAATCTTCTCACGCTCGAACGCTATCATCTAAAAGATCTTCTTACATATGGAAAAGGTAAGGATTTTATGTTAGAGGAAATTGAGAATGAGTAAGTAGGGTATTTCATCAATCGAAATTTCCATTTCTACACTATTTAAAATCAGTATCGCTATCTCCTTTATATACTCTGCTTATGAAACAGATTATCGCTGCAACTATAGATGATGTACCTGAACTTTCTGTTCTGATAAATTCTGCATACCGTGGAAAAACGGCCAAACAAGGTTGGACAACTGAAGCCGATTTAATTGACGGAACCCGCACAGATGAAAATGGATTAACAGAAATTTTAAGAGATCCGGAAGCAACTATTCTAAAGTATGTAGAGAATCAAAAAATTCTGGCCTGTGTAGAGTTGATCCGCGAGGATGATAAACTTTATCTTGGCATGCTTACCGTTAGTCCTGTTTTGCAAGGCAAAGGTATTGGCAAGGAATTATTACATTCGGCAGAGCAGGAAGCATTGAAACAAAATTGCAATTCCATTTTTATGACGGTCATTTCTGTTCGCACTGAATTAATTGATTGGTATGTTCGTCATGGATATACCAACACAGGAAAACGAAAACCTTTTCTAACAAGTCACCCTAGATTGGGGCAACCTAGGCAGCAATTAGAGTTTATCGTGCTGGAAAAAAAGATAAAGTAATTGAAGCTCTTCTTACAAAACGGATTTAGGAACAATACCTCTAAACCAAACCTTGGTCCGTTTTAACCACCCCACCTCACTATCGGGATTATAGGTAACAGTAGTTCTCCAGGCATTTTCAGTTTTCATATCTTCTTCCATTGCATTGTATAACCGTGTTGCAATTGTTGAATCCTGAATCACTGCAATACACTAGGTATTCAAGTTCGCACTTCTTGGATCTAAGTTAAACGTGCCGATGACTGCAATTTGTTTATCAATTACCATTGACTTAGCATGGAGACCAAAGACAGGAGTATAATTTATTTTCTGCTGAAGTGCTCCCGTCATTACCTTAAAGCGGACAGCTGCATCCGGTTTAAATTCATAAATGTTAATTCCAATATTTAAAAGTGTTTCTCTTTCGCGTTGATAACCGCTAAACGCCTCAAGGTTATCTGTTGATGCCAGGCTGTTTGTTAATACATTAACTGTAACCCCACGGTCCTTAGCTTCTTTAAAAAGTTGCTGACTTAATTCCGTTGTAATAAAGTAAGGAGACTGAATGCTAATGGAATGTTTTGCGCCCTTAATCAAATCAATTAATGCATCTGTACAAACACCTCCACCCTTGAGTCCTTCCTCACCATCGTTTTTCCCAGGGATATCCGAAACGAAGTATGCACTATCAACCCAAACTAAGTCGCCTGCCAATTGTCTTTTCTTAAATACCTCTGGCATCAATTTAATCTTCTCTCTAACCGCTGGCCAAAAGTTGGAAGGATTACAGGCATACTGATGCAGGTAATTGTATTTAATTTCTGTATTCAGTTTATAATCCTTCTCATCGACCACAGTGGTAATCGGTACACTCAACGAATGATCCCAAAACTGATTAAAAGAGTTTTGAACATCAGTGGATGTTTTTCCAATCAATAAAACATCTCTGTCTCTAAAATTATATTCATGATCATAATCAAAATATTCATCCGCAATATTTCTTCCGCCAGTGATTACCACTTTTCCGTCAACAATAAATGTTTTGTTGTGCATGCGCTGATTGAATCCAGCAAAATCAGTTGAAATACTATACAATTTTTCAGGAAGGTTCTTACCTATATTTGCGGATGGATTATAAATTTTAATCGAAATATTGGGATGCGCATCCAACGCTAATAAGTCGTCCGCATCCGCTTCTACCATTACATCATCTACAATCACACGAACCTGAATACCGCGATCAGCAGCTCGAAGTAAATAATCGCAGGCAATTAATCCAATATTATCGGCAGAGAAAATAAAATATTGAATGTCAATTGATTTTTCTGCCGCTCCACATAACCATGCTCTTGCAATCATGGATTCATCACCTTCCTCAAGCGAATAAACGGCAGTCTTACTTTCCATCGATTCACTGAAGGATGAAATCTCATCGCTCAATGATGCCAATGTGTCGATTAATATTTTAGAGCAAAAATCTTCTGTGATGGGTGCGTACTTACTTTCACGTGATGAGCAACTCATTAAAAATATAGTGAATACAACGAATGCCCATTTCATAATTTCTCTCAATGCTATAATTAAAGTATTCACATTCGATTCTCTGTTATCATTTCAGTTCGAACGGGGGCTCCTTCGCCTTGAGCATGAGGCAATGAAAAATAAAAGGTAGTACCTTTTCCCTCCTCACTTTCAAACCAAATCCTTCCTCCATTTTTCTCAACGAATTCTTTACATAATAATAATCCTAACCCAGTTCCTTTTTCTCGTTGCGTCCCCTGGGTAGTAACACTACTCAATGTAAACATTCTCTCCTGATGTGCTTTCGGAATTCCAACACCGGTATCAGCAATGGAAAAAACAATTTCACTCTCTTTACTCCAACCCTTTACCGTAATAGAACCCTCAATACCCGTAAACTTAACGGCATTCGTAATAAGATTTCGCATCATGGAGCGAATCATATTCAAATCGGCTAAAGCATGGAGGGCGGGCAACTGGTACTCAACACTAATCCTTTTTATATTAATCTCTGGCTCAAACAAAACGAGCGTTTCTGCCGCAATAGATGATAAGTCTATTTTCTCAGGTTGATAGAGCGATCCTCCCAATTGTAGTTTCGCCCACTGAAGTAAATTGCTGATAAACTCGTTCGTGTACGTGAGTCGTAACTCTAACTCATACGCAAGTTTTTTGAATTCAGCAGGGCTCACGTCACCAGATTTGGCAAGTGTTAATGCTAATTGAAGAGAAGTCAATGGCCCTTTAATATCATGAGAAACAATAGAGAAGAGTTTGTCCTTAATGTTGTTTACCTCTTCCAATCGCTCGTTCTTCGATTGAATTTCTTCTGTTCGAAGTCGAACTTCCCGTTCAAGATGTTCTTTCTCCTCTTGCTCACGTCTTAACTCCTTTTCTTGCATTGACTGATTCTCGCTAAACACATTTGTCCATCGTTCGCCAAGGGCAAACGAAATAAAGAGTACTTGTAAAAGTGAGCCAAACATTAAGCCGACATAGTTTGTGCTGAGATATCCCGGAACAAGGCCAAGACTGCTCATCGAAAAAACGGTAGTAGCCAATAATGGTGCTATCCAAGCCAAGAGATAATACAATGCTGGTTTGTAATTTTTCTTCAAACAATAATAAGCGCTGATCAACACCAGCACACAATGCATTACTACAAAGTAGTAGTGATATTCATACGAAATCTTTCGAACATATATGAGCATCAGTAAAGCGCATACAATATCCAAAAACATGTTTCCCAACAATAAATTGTCAAGCCACTTATTAAAAGTTCGAAGGTTAAGAAATGATCGCGTAAGCAAGGTTGAAAACAACACAAATGCGGGACCCGTGACAATAGCAAACAAATCATTCACATCGGGGTCTTCCGGATGGAGATACAAGAAGTTGTAGCCCTGAAAGAAGGCCACAACATTGGTCATGGCGACTAACGTAAATACATAATAAATAGTAGTTAGTTCGCGTGTTTGGAAGGCTAAAAAAAACTGATATAAAACCATGATGAGCATGGCTCCATAAAACATTCCGTTAATAATTTGAATGCGACTTGAAGCTTGAAAAAACACATTGCTCTGCCATATGGTAATTGGCACCTGGACCGATGACACCGTCTTCACTCTCAGGTAAATTGTTTTATGTTCATCAGGCAAAATAGAGAATGTAAAAACAGGGCTTCGGTGGTGAGCATCCTTCCCAGACATTTTAAAAAGATCTCCCGATACTTTATGTATCCACGCGGTATCCGAATCGGTTTGAAGGTAAAAATCAACCTGATCTAATGGAGCAAATGGTATTTCTAAAAGCCAGTCTTCATTACGTGAATTGTTTGTTATTTCAAGCTTAAACCAATGGACAAAACGGTTAAATCCAAAATTGGGTGAAGTAGTTGGATCGGGTAATGCCTTCATGGGTAACGCATGAACTTGCATGATCGTAAGAGCACCTGTTTTATCAACAAGATGTTGCATCCTGCCTTCTACCTCGATGCGACCTTTTTCTATAAGATGAAGTTGTTGTGCAAAAGCCGCTATGCTTGAAAGGGAAAAAATAACTATCGCAAAGAATTTCCTATTCATTTATTATGGTTTAGTACTACGCGCAAACTCCTTTGCGAAGTAGGTCAAAATAACATCAGCGCCAGCACGTTTTATACTCAACAAAGTTTCCTTCATTACGCGGTCACCGTCAAGCCATCCCTTCTCTGTAGCAGCCTTTATCATGGCGTACTCTCCACTTACATTATATGCTGCAATAGGTAACGAAAAATTTTCGTTCAGTAAACTTATAATATCTAAATAAGCCAACGCAGGTTTCACCATTAAAAAATCGGCACCTTCTTCCTGATCGAGCTGCGCCTCAATAAGCGCTTCTTTTTTATTTGCTGGATTCATCTGGTACGTTTTTTTGTCACCAAACTTTGGAGCAGAATCCAACGCATCACGAAAAGGATTGTAAAAGCCACTGGCATACTTAGCGGTGTAGCTCATAATTGAAACTTCTGTAAAACCATGTTCATCCAATACCTTCCGCAAATAACCCACACGTCCATCCATCATATCTGAAGGGCCAAGAATGTCAATACCGGTTTCGGCTTGAGCCAATGCCATCTTACCTAAAATGGATAAGGTTTCATCGTTCAAAATTTTTCCGTCCTTTACAAAACCATCATGCCCATCCGAGCTATATGGATCCATGGCGACATCGGTCATAATGCAGGCCTCCGGAAATCGCTTCTTGATTTCGCGAAGGGCTTTTAAATAGAAAAAATTGGGATCATAACTCTTGGTCGCAGTTTTATCTTTATGGTGATCTTCAACTGCTGGAAAAATATCGAAAGCAAGAATGCCTAATGATAAGCACTCCTCTACTTCCTTTAGCATTAAATCGGTCGATAATCTGAAGATACCAGGCATCGAATTAATCTCCACTTTTTGATTTGTTCCTTCAACCAGAAACAATGGGAAGATAAGGTCGTTTGTTGTAACCCTTGTTTCTTCTACCAAAGCGCGAATGCTTTGGCTCTTTCGGTTTCGTCTGGGTCTGCGATTGAGCCTAAAATCAGATGACATGTATTTTACGATTGTAGGGTAAAGTTAGTGCTTCCGATACACCAAAAAAATGGTGAACTTAACAACCTCAAAACTATTTGATACCGGTTATGAGAACATTTATCCATTTCCTTGGCTCATTGATTCTGTTTTCCTGTTCTTCAGTCAAAGAATCCAAGCCTACTATTTCTGAAGAGTTTGATTTATTTTTTCAACATCAATTCCCTTCAGATGAACCCGGAGGTGCGGTTCTCATTATGAAGAACGACAGCGTGATTTTCTCCAAAGGCTACGGCCTGGCCGATATGAAATCAAAAGAAGCCATTAGCACTAAAACGCTTTTTAATCTTGGATCAATTTCAAAAACATTTGTGGCTAATGCTATTCTCATCCTTCAGGAGCAGGGCAAGCTTTCGGTTGAAGATAGTCTCTACAAATACTTTCCAAACTTCAAGAACAAACAGATTGCTCAAAAAGTAAAAATCAAACATTTGCTTACCCATACTTCAGGATTGCCGGATAACAGACAGGTAAGTAAAGACACTGTCTTTTATCTTACCGCAAAAGATGCAGAAAACTGGTATCCGATAACACAGACAGATACTTTGGCTTTTGAACCCGGATCTCACTACGAATACTCTAACCCGGCCTTTAATGGTCTTGCATTGATAGTAGAGAAGGTAAGCGGAATGAAGTGGCAACAATTCATTGCTGAGAATATATTTAAACCCTCAGGCATGACAACCAGCACGATTACGGATGGGCCTCATCCTGAGAAGGGTGTTTCGCACGGATATGTGCTCAATCATAGTAAATGGACTGAAGATGATTATGACGAAGAACCTACCTTTCCTGCAGCAGGTAATGGCGGTGTATGGAGTTCGGTAGAAGAACTTGCCAAGTATGAGCAGGCGTTAAAAATGTCAAAATTCATAAAGGAGGAAACACTTGCTGACTCACGAACAATTCAGAATTTTTCGAACTGGAAGGATTTTAGTTTACCTTTTATTGGTTGGTCGTGGTTCATCACGAAACAAGATAGTCTCACACTCGTTGGACACTCTGGAAGTCAGGGAGGGTTCTTGTCAAATTATGTCACTGTTCCTGACAAAGGAATTTTCTTTGTTATTCTGTGTAATGCGCCTCGTGAAAAATATGAGATGCAGCAGACTACGTTTTATGTGTTAGACATTTTAAGCAAACATAATGTGTTAGGTAATGAATAGACGTAGGTTTTTCTGGGGATTGTTTGTTCTGTTTATTTTAATGAATGTCGTTGCCTACCAGCATGCCTATAAGTTCACACACTTTACAAATGAAGTTTCAGTCCGAACAAAAGATCCTAAAGAACTTTCTGCATTCTCGAAAGTGAAACTGTTGTTTACCGGAATAGATAATCCCAAACCAAAAAATAAAAACTTCCCTCTGCAGGATTATCAAACGATAAAAATAAAAAGCACTGAAATGCTCGACTGTTGGATGATCGGTCAGCCGGATGCTAAAGGAACTGTCATCATGTTTCATGGTTACGCAGGAGAGAAGTCGTCTCTGCTTGGAAGAGCGAATGAGCTTTTAAAACTCGGCTATCAGGTTTTTCTAGTTGACTTTATGGGATCAGGTGGATCAGAAGGCGATGGAACTTCAGTTGGCTTTACGGAAGCAGAACAAGTAAAAGACTGCTTCAATTATATTTCTGACAATGGAGAGAAAAATATTATTCTTTTTGGAACCTCTATGGGTTCAGCTGCTATTCTGAAAGCGATGGATGATCATTCGTTGAATGTGCAATCCATCATTATCGAATGCCCATTCGGTTCGTTATACAAAACAACAAAAGCGCGTTTCAAATTGATGAACGTTCCGAGTTTTCCGATGGCAAGTATGTTGTGTTTCTGGGGAGGCGTGCAAAATGGTTATTGGGCTTTTTCGCATAACCCTTCCGAATATGCAAAATCAGTAACGTGCCCTGTTCTATTACTTTTCGGTGAACAAGATAATCGCGTAAGTGCTGAGGAGACAGATTTAATCTTTGAGAACCTGAAAGGGCAAAAGGTGCTTAAGAAGTATCCGCAGGAAGGTCACAATGTTTTTACTGAAGAGAACCAGATTCAATGGATAAGCGATGTAACCGAATTTCTTCACACATCATCTTGATGATATCGATCAACAATATCCTGGCTGATTATCTTATATAATTCAGCAGTTGATTCGTCACCACTTAAAAATTCAAGATGTTTATCCAGTATTTCAAAATCACCTCTGCGAGCCGGACCGGTTTGTGCGTTCTCAGGTCCAATCGTTAAACTCTTATTGATCATTTCTGCAATTAACGGTTTGAGCCAATCGAAACTCAGATTATTTTCTTTCATTAATTCTTGTGCAATCAGCAACATGTGATTGGTGAAGTTTGAAGCAAACACAGCAGAAACATGGAGGACTTTTCGTTCTTGCGAGGTAATCTTAAAAAAGTTTTTACTAATGGCCTTCGCCATAAGTTGAAGTACCTTTTCTGTTTCACTGTTTTCACTCTCTATAAAAACAGGTACTTCTTTGAAGTCGGTTTTCTTCGATTTGCTAAACGTTTGAAGTGGATAGAATACGCCAATGTTGGGTGTGGCTGCATATCCCAACAAACTTAAAGGTTGACTTCCAGATGTGTGAATCAGGATGGCATTTTCAGGCAGAATAATTTCCTGTGCAATTTCTTCTATCGCTTCATCGGATGTTGCAATGATGAAGATGTGCGAATTACTGGTTGAGAAATCCAATGTAGCCTTTACCTCTGCCTCATACAGACGGCCAACCAAGGCAGCAGCATGTGCAGGATTTCTACTATACACTTCGCGCACAGCAAAATCAGTATTGTCTAATGCAGGAGCCAGATGCCATGCAAGATTACCCGAACCGATGAAAGAAACAGTGCTTGGTTTCATGTGTTAAAGATAATTACCTTTTACAATCCTCTCCTTTCCGGAAAGATCTTTTATGATTACGACATCATGAAAATCATTCTTTTTAAACTCATCGACAACTTCCTTTCCAAAGCGTTCATTGATTTCGACAACTAACAATCCTCCTGGTTTTAGAACCGATTTAGATTTAGTTGCAATCACTCTATAAAAAATCAAGGGATCATCCTCCTCAACAAACAAAGCCATGTGCGGTTCATACTCAACAACATTATTACTCATGTTTTTCTTTTCTTCGGCAGAGATGTAAGGAGGGTTACTTACAATAACGTCCAGATTTTGAAATGGAATATCAGCATTCAGAATATCAAGTTGCATGAACTGAACACCGGCATGTAAATCATGCGCATTTTGTTTGGCAACTTCCAAAGCACCTTCACTAATATCAATAGCAAAGACCTCAGCATTCTGAATCTCCAATCCTAATGAAATAGGAATGCAACCACTTCCAGTACCAATATCCATGATTCTTATTCTTTCGGTTGACAGAGTTGGCCGTCTCTTCATTTCAGAAATAATCAGATTCACCAACTCTTCCGTTTCCGGTCTGGGAATTAAAACGGAAGAGTTTACCTTAAACTTTCGTCCAAAGAAATACGCCTCTCCTAAAATATATTGAAGAGGTTCATGTGAATTAATTCGCTTTAGTATGTCTGCTAGCAGTATTTCAAAAGCACTGATATCAATATGCTTTTCACTGAGTATATCGGTTTGTGTAAGCCCAAAAATATTCTCCATCAGTTGATAGGTAATGCTTTGCTTTTCTACCAGATCTTCGTTTGGCATAATTTGCTTAACTAAATCGTGAAACAAGGCTTTGGAATTCTTCATAGTTTACAATCTTTGCAAGTATAATCAGAATGACTAAGCACGATCACTCCACAGACGAACTTTTTATGCACCGGGCACTGGAGCTTGCTGCTCTTGGACGTGGCATGGTAAGTCCTAATCCGATGGTAGGATGTGTTGTGGTACATAATGACCATATTATTGGTGAAGGATTTCACCGGCAATATGGCGGGCCGCATGCAGAGGTAAATGCAATTGAATCGGTTGAAGATAAGTCTTTGTTAAAAGAGAGCACACTTTATGTAAACCTCGAGCCGTGTTCGCATGAAGGTAAAACACCACCTTGCGCAGATTTACTTATTCACCATAATGTAAAAAAAGTGGTTGTGTCTAATCTGGATTCCAATCCGTTAGTAGCCGGAGAAGGAATAAAAAAACTCCGGACCAAAGGAATCAAAGTGATTACCGGAGTATTAGAAAAAGAAGGTCGCGAATTCAACAGACGTTTCTTTACCTACATCGAAAAGCAACGACCATACATCATTTTGAAATGGGCCGAAACAGCCGATGGTTTTATTGCGCGTGAAAACTTCGATTCGAAATGGATTAGCAACGAACATTCACGTCAGCTTGTGCACAAGTGGCGCACTGAAGAAGATGCTGTTTTAGTGGGAAGCAAAACGACTGCTCATGATAACCCTAAACTAAATGTGCGAGACTGGACCGGACGAAATCCTACTCGTATTGTGATTGATCGCTTTCTAAAACTGAGTGACCGTCTTCATCTTTTTGACAAATCACAGAAAACGATTTGCTACAATCTTATTAAACATGAAGAACATCCAAATCTGAGCTTAATCCGTTTAGATGAAGAGAATTTTCTAGAGAATATGATGCGCGATTTAACCAAACTAAAAATTCAATCCATCATTATTGAAGGTGGCGCACAAACACTTTCACATTTTATTGAGACAAATTTATGGGACGAAGCGCGAACTTTTATATCGCAGAAGACCTTTACCAAGGGTATTCAGGCACCGGTTCTTCATGGAAATCTGGTTTCACATGAATCAATACTAAACGACACACTGAAAATTTATCATCCGAGTTAGCGAAAACGAACAGGTAGCATTCTTGCTCTAAATTCTAACCCTTACATTCTATACATTAACTATGGCCGAAGAACTCATCATATCCACTGCAGCAGATAAAAGAGAACGTTATGAAATGCTTATTCCACAAATCAAATCATTGGTTGATGGTGAGCCCGATTTAGTTGCTAATCTTTCGAACATTGTAGCTGCATTAAAACAAACCATGAATTTCTTCTGGGTTGGGTTCTATATTGTAAAAGGTGATCAGTTGGTTCTTGGACCTTTTCAGGGACCGATTGCGTGTACCCGAATTAATTTGGGGAAAGGCGTCTGTGGTGCATCATGGAAAGAAAAGAAAACTATTCTTGTTCCTAATGTCGATGAATTTCCCGGACACATTGCCTGCAGTTCCGCATCAAAATCTGAAATTGTATTACCTGCTTTTAAAAATAATGAAGTTGCCCTTGTGCTTGATGTTGACAGCGATGCACTGAACGACTTCGATGAAAAGGACCAACTTGCGCTTGAAAAAGTAATGCGCATCGTTGAAGGTTTGCTTTAATTTATTCTCACACCTTACTTAGCTCATGATTCAATCTGAATTGCTTCCGTATTATCAAAAAAGAAAAAGTGACTTTACTGTTTTACTCGACCAGGCGAAAGCCAAGATCAATGCAGTCTCCAATTTGCGAATCCTGATTGCGGTTGCTTTTCTTGCGGTCTTCTATTTTGCTGTTACCAACCCTTCCCTTTTTTATATCGAATTACTACTTCTGATTATCTTTATTGTATTCGTAAAGTGGCATTCAAGTTTGTTTCAAAAGAAAACACATTTAGAAAACCTGGTTAAAATAAATGAGCTTGAATCAGAAGCGGTGAAAGGTAATGATGCTGGATTCGCGAGTGGTGTCGAGTTCATCAATCCAACCCATCCGTACTCTCACGATCTCGATATTTTTGGAGAAGGGTCATTGTATCAGTCCATCAATCGCTGTAATACTATTCATGGGAGGAAAGACATGGCGGAGCGACTTACTTCTCCGTTATTATCTGCTGATGAAATAATAGTAAATCAACAAGCTGTTCAGGAGCTTGCAACGAAAACCGATTTCTGTCAGCACTTTCAAGCTGCCGGAATGGAGATTGAGGAACAACAAAATGATCGGCAACAATTACTGGCTTGGCTAGATCAACCTTCCTTTCTCTATCCAAAACCCTTCTTTAAATATTTTCTTCCAATCTTTTCAGCATTAACAATTGGATTTGTTGTTGCGTCATTCTTTACACCTGTTGCAAAACCGTGGGCGATTGTGTGTGCCCTTTCTCAGTGGGCCATTCTTGCTTTTCATATTAAAAAGGTAAATGCTTTTCATGAATACATCAGCAAAAAGAAAATCATTCTTCAGAAATATGCTCACCTGCTTTTCTATTTACAGAAAGAAGAATTCTCTACTCCGGAACTGAAGAAACTTTCAGAGCGTGCAGATCAAGCCGATGTAAAAGTAAAATCACTGGCATCTTTAGTTAGCTCACTCAATGCAAGACTTAACGCCATGACAACTTTGGTGGTAAACAGTTTGCTATTTTATGATCTGCAATGTGTCTATCGCCTTGAGAAATGGAAACACGAAAATGCATCAAATTTAAAGACGTGGCTTGAAGCCGTTTCCGAAACAGAGGTATTGTGCAGTATAGGTACGTTTAGTTTTAATCATCCACAATTTACCTATCCCATAATTGATTCAACACTTGCCATCGAAACAAAAGAATTAGGTCATCCTTTAATTCAACCCGATGAATGTGTTCCGAATGATGTGTTGGTAGGTAAAAATCAATCGGTGCTGATCATCACCGGAGCAAACATGGCAGGTAAGAGTACCTTTCTTCGAACCATTGGTGTTAATCTTGTTCTGGCGCTGAGTGGCGCTCCTGTTTGTGCGAAAGAATTTCGTTGTCCGATTATTAACATGCGATCGGGCATGCGAACTGCCGATTCATTAAAGGACCATCAATCTTATTTTTATGCTGAACTTAATCGTCTCAAAACCATTATGGACGAATTGAGAAACGACAAACCATTGTTCATTTTGTTAGATGAAATTTTAAAAGGAACAAACTCCACCGATAAACAATCGGGTTCTATTTCCTTGGTGAAACAACTTCTTCCTCATCCCTGTCTTGCATTGATTGCCACACACGATCTTGCCTTGGGCGAATTGGAAACAGAATATCCGGAGAAGATTAAGAACTTTTGCTTTGAAGCAAACATTGAAAACGATCAACTCTCGTTCGATTATAAATTGAAACCAGGCCTTGCGCAAAAAATGAATGCTACTTTTTTAATGAAAAAAATGGGGATCATTCCCGCTTAACTTTAAAAGCCATGATAACATTTGCCTATACTATTCTTTATGTTCAGGATGTAGAGAAATCCATTTCCTTTTATGAACGCGCTTTTGATTTGAAAAGAAAATTCATTGTTCCTGGAAATTCATACGGAGAATTGATTACTGGAGCAACAACACTTTCTTTTGCTTCCATTGAACAGGCAAGCTCGAATCTCAAAGATGGTTTCATAGAGAGTAGCGTAAAGAACAAACCGCAGGCTTTTGAAATTGCATTTGCAACTGACGATGTTGGTAAGGTATGCAAACGTGCAATACAAGAAGGTGCTATCGCAGAATCAGAACCTGCATTTAAATCACATGGACAAACGGTTGCCTACGTTAGAGATCCGGATGGTTTCTTAATTGAAATTTGTACGCCTATGGATTAGTTCGGCTTAATAAGTACTAGACAGTGACTCTAAACAACTCCGCCAATTTCGCCACAGCATAATCGATTTCTTCTATTGTATTGTATTTGCTAAAGGAGAAACGAATAGCACCTCGTTTTGATTCCGGATACAAAGCACCTAATACATGCGAACCCGTTGTTGCTCCACTCGAACATGCGCTTCCTCCGGATGCAGAAATACCTTGTAAGTCAAGATTAAAAAGCAACATGGAGTTTTCGTCTGACTCAGGTAAGCTTACATTCAACACCGTATATAAACTTTTATTCAGATCGGCACAATTACCGTTGAACATTACTCCGGGCACGTGCTGCTTTAATTGCTCAATCATTCTTGATTTTAATGATGCAATATGTTGAACGTGTTCATCCATATCGCGATAGGCAATCTCAAGTGCTTTCGCTAAGCCAATGATACCATAAACATTTTCTGTTCCGCCACGCATATTGCGCTCTTGTGCTCCACCGTGAACAAAGGGTTGTATTTTCTTATCCTTTCTAATGAACATAAAACCAATGCCTTTTGGCCCGTGGAATTTATGAGCAGCCGCAGTTAACCCGTGTACTTTTATTTTACTGAGATCGTGGACATAGTGTCCAACGGTTTGAACTGTGTCTGAATGAAAGTATGCTTTATGATCTTCACACAAAGAAGCAACACGTTCGAGATCAAGTAAATTTCCAATTTCATTATTCGCGTGCATTAGTGAAACTAAAGCATTTGAATTTTGCTTCAGTAGAATTTCAAGATGCGCAAGGTCAACATTACCTTTTTCATCAAGCTTAACAAAGTGAAGATGAATCAATCCTTTCTTTTCAAGAATATGCAAAGTATGTTCAACAGCATGGTGTTCAATTGCTGATGTGATAACATT
The DNA here is from genome assembly GCA_036787535.1 of Chryseolinea sp. Lineage (GTDB taxonomy): Bacteria > Bacteroidota > Bacteroidia > Cytophagales > Cyclobacteriaceae > Chryseolinea. Next base: position 5,522 of record DAIQPD010000008.1, on the reverse strand, counting down.
TTTGATTCCATAGGTATGGATGGCAGAAGTAAGGATTGCATTGTCTGCCTCCGTACCACCAGAGGTAAAAATAATTTCACCCGGAGTGCAGTGCATGAGCTCAGCTATTTTCTTTCGCGATGACTCGATTGCAGCGCGAACCTTTCTTCCATGTGCATGTGTAGAAGAAGGATTTCCAAAGTCTTCCAGCATAAATGGCTTCATCGCTTCGAATACTTCAATATCGAGGGGAGTTGTGGCTGCGTTGTCTAAATAAATTTTCATCTCAATGGTCTCTATATCTTCTGATCAAGAACTGCTTTGAATTTTATTTCTCAGCAATAATTTCCTTGATGTCTGCAATTATTTTCTTTGCCAATGTATCGGCTTTCGCTTCCATATCCGATTCGGCATAAATACGAATGATAGGTTCCGTATTCGACTTGCGTAAGTGAACCCATTCTTTATCAAATTCAATCTTTACACCATCAATGGAATTGATCGGCTGTTTTTTATATTTCTTCTTCACCAATTCCAATACCTTATCAACATCCATATCTGCGGTAAGCTCAATTTTGTTTTTGGAGATGATGTAGTTTGGATACGAGGCACGTAAACGAGACAAACTCATGTTTGATTTTGCCAAATGGGTCAGTAACAACGCGATGCCAACTAAAGCATCGCGCCCATAATGAAGCTCAGGTAAAATCACACCACCATTACCTTCACCTCCTATCAAAGCATTCGATTCTTTCATCATAGTAACAACATTCACTTCGCCAACAGCGGAAGCAAAATATTGACCTCCGGCTTTCTCGGTAACATCGCGTAAAGCACGTGTAGAAGAAAGATTGGAAACCGTATTGCCTTTCTTTTTCTTGCTGTTATTCAAAACATAATCGGCAACAGCAACCAAAGTATACTCTTCTCCAAAAGGAGTTCCATCTTCACTGACCAACGCGAGACGATCTACATCCGGATCAACTACAATACCTAAATCGTATTTTCCTTTTTTTATCTCACGACAAATGTCTGTTAAGTTTTCAGGTAGGGGTTCTGGATTATGTGGAAAATGGCCGGTTGGCTCGCAATACATTTCTTTTACAGACACCCCAAGTGCTTTAAGCATCATCGGCACAGCAATACCTCCGGTTGAATTCACCGCGTCTACTACAACTTTGAAGCCTCTGTTTTTTATCGCATCAACATCCACCAGCGACAACTTCAAAATCATGTCGATGTGTTTTTGCAGATAATCCGACTTCTGCTCATACTTACCCAGTTTTGTTACAGGTGCAAAATCAAAAGCCTCCGCTTCTGCTATTTCTAATAACTCCTCACCTTCTTTACCTGAAATAAACTCACCCTTTTCGTTCAATAATTTCAATGCATTCCATTGAGCAGGATTGTGGCTTGCGGTAAGTATAATTCCGCCTGTTGCTTTTTCCAGCGGAACGGCAATTTCTACAGTTGGTGTTGTTGATAAACCCAGATCGATAACATCTATACCTAAACTTTGTAAAGTGGAGGTTACTAAAGAATTAACCAACTCACCTGAAATTCGGGCATCGCGACCAATCACCACTTTAATGGATCCCTTTTTCTTTTTCAACAATGTACCGTAGGCAGCCGTAAATTTTACAACATCTACCGGGGTTAGATTTTCACCTGGTTTACCCCCAATAGTTCCGCGGATACCGGAAATCGACTTGATTAATGCCACGCTAAGCTTGGTTTAGAAATTTGGATTGCAAAGTTAGTAAGATTATGGAATGTTGTGAGAAGAGAGAAACTCTAGTATTTCAACAATCCAAATGTAAATTCTCTGTGAGAAAGTAGGCTTTTAGTTTAAACCAATTACTAATTGTCGATTTATCACTAAATGAAAAAAGAGACCGTTAAGTCTCTTTTTTTTGTAGCGGGGACAGGACTCGAACCTGTGACCTTTGGGTTATGAGCCCAACGAGCTACCAACTGCTCCACCCCGCGATCATAGCATTTCTGATCCAGATGACCTTTCTCAAAAACGTTTGCAAAAGTAGGACGTTCACAATTAAAAAACAAGCTACCTTTGCAAATTGATTCTATGACTTCATCATTTAAAGCAGGTTTCGTAAGTATTGTGGGCAAACCCAATGTGGGTAAGTCTTCACTCATCAATAAACTCATTGGTGAGAACCTTTCTATTGTCACTGCGAAAGCACAGACAACACGTCATCGCATCATGGGAATTTTGAATAGCGATCAATTTCAAATAGTTTATTCTGATACTCCTGGTATTCTCGAACCAAAATATTCTTTACACGAAGCAATGATGAATTATGTAAAGGTATCATTAGAAGATGCCGACATGATTTTACTAGTGGTTTCGCTGGAGGATAAGTACGAACCCGAGCTGTTTGATCGCTTTCTGAAAATACAAACACCTATTTTATTGGTGTTAAATAAAATAGATCTGGCAAAAGGATCTCAGATAAAGGACAAAGCAGATTATTGGAAACAAAACATTCCTACTATTAAAGAAGTCGTTTCTGTTTCAGCCAAAACTGGTCAGAATGTAGAAACTTTGCTTCCGAAGTTATTAGAGCAAATTCCTGAGCATCCTCCGTTTTTCCCACAAGATGAATTTACCGATCGATCGGAGCGTTTTTTTGCTTCTGAGATTATTCGTGAAAAGATATTTTTGAATTACGAACAGGAGATTCCCTACAGTACAGAAGTGGTGATCTCTGCTTTTAAAGATGAACCTAATATTGTTCGCATCAGCGCAATCATATATGTAGAACGTGATTCGCAGAAAGGTATAGTAATAGGTAAGGGTGGAAGCTTGCTGAAGAAGGTAGGAACGGAAGCGCGCAAAGACATGGAATCATTTTTAGGCAAGAAAGTTTTCCTTGAAACCCATGTGAAAGTTTCGAAGAACTGGCGAAAGGAAAAACTAAAGCTCAGAAATTTCGGATACACGGAATAATCGAATCAACAAAGAAGGACCCGCGACAAGCCAGGTAAATCTTAAATCAAAAATTTTAAATCGTAATTAAAAGATGTCAAACATTGTAGCAATAGTAGGCAGGCCCAACGTAGGGAAGTCAACCTTCTTTAACCGGTTGGTGGAGAAGCGTCAGGCCATTATGGATAATATGTCGGGTGTTACACGCGATCGTCATTATGGTTATGCCGAATGGTGTGGCACTTTTTTCACCGTGATTGATACGGGTGGATATGTAAATGGATCGCACGATAAGTTTGAATCGGAAATACGTAAGCAAGTGAAGTTGGCAATAGATGAGGCTTCAGCGATCATCTTCGTGGTAGATTGCCGTGATGGTATTACCGGCTTCGACAAAGATTTTGCAAACATCTTGCGGACCTCTAAGAAACCCATCTTCGTTGCTGCCAACAAAGCAGACACTCCAGACAAAGCTGTAATGGCAGGAGAGTTTTATGAATTGAGTTTGGGAGAAGTCTATCCGATCTCTGCTGAAAATGGTGGAGGAACAGGTGAATTATTGGATGAAGTGGTTAAGGTATTTCAAACCGAGGGAGTTGAAGATCCGGATGCCGGTATTCCAAAGATTACCATTGTTGGTCGCCCGAATGTTGGGAAGTCGTCTTTCTTGAATGCCTTGCTCGGTACGGATCGTAGTATTGTTACACCCGAAGCCGGAACTACGCGCGATGCAATACACTCCTATTATAAGATGTTTGGTAAGAATTTCATTCTGATCGACACAGCCGGTGTGCGAAAGCGAGGTAAGGTACATGAAGACATTGAATTCTATTCTGTGCTTCGATCACTCAATGCCTTGGAAGAAAGCGATGTTTGTATAATTGTCATTGATGCGGATCGTGGACTTGAATCACAAGATGTGAATCTCATCAGTCTGGCACAACGGCAAGGCAAAGGCATGGTGATTATGGTGAACAAGTGGGACTTGATCGAAAAGGATTCCAAGACTTCAGATAAATTCAAGCAAGACATATTAGAAAAAATTGCTCCGATCACCTACATCCCAATCATTTTTGCTTCGGTTTTGGAGAAACAGCGAATTTTCCAGGTGATGGAAAAATCGGTCGAAGTTTTCGATAATAAGACCAAAAAAATACCAACATCTAAGCTAAATGAGCTGATGTTGCTGGAGATACAACGAAATCCACCCCCCTCTATAAAGGGGAAACACATTCAGATAAAGTACATCACTCAGGTAAAGGCGAGGTTTCCATCGTTTGCGTTCTTCTGTAATCATCCTCAATACATTCAACCATCGTATGAGCGATATATCGAGAATAAGATGCGTGAGCACTTCGATTTTGAAGGAGTACCTATAAGGTTAATCTTCAGAAAGAAATAATTTTATTACGCGCTTGTTATCAGGGATATAAATCCTATTATATTTGCGGTGAATTTAAAAACCTGTAAACTATGAAAAAAGTTATCGCATTGTTAGCTGTATGTGGCTTCGCTTTCGCTCTTGTTGCTTGTGGCAAGAAGGCTGAAACTGCTGCTGAGGCTGTTGATTCTGCCGCAGTTGTTACTGAAGTCGTTGTTGACTCAGTTGCTACTACTGATACAGCTGCTGTTGCAGTTGATACAGTTGCTGCTCAATAATCAACAAAGCAACATTCCCGGGAAGGCTTTAGAAAACTAAAGCCTTTTTTTATTTCTATGAAGTCTACAGAGGTTTTAAACATATTGCAATCGCATGTTCCACCATCTTCTGTAGCGTATGTTTTCCAACTTTGGCAAGCAAGTCCGTTTGAGTTAAAGATTACTAAGAGCCGCCAAACCAAGGTTGGTGATTTCACCAGCAAAAGAACGAGAAGCCATCCACGCATAACACTCAATAACGACCTCAACCCTTATCTCTTCCTTGTCACCTATGTTCATGAGGTGGCTCACCTTCGGGTATATCTAAAACATGGTGCGCGATCGGATCCTCACGGTGATGAGTGGAAGACGATGTTTACCGATTTGATGCTCCCAATTCTCTGGGAAAGTGTATTTCCGGAAGAAATCTTACATGAACTCCGCAGACACATGATCAATCCAAAGGCCAGTTCGTTTGCTGATACAGCACTTACTCACGCTTTTAGAAAGTTTGACGTAAACCAACATCAACAGATCGCCCTATCAGACGTTCCGGAAGGGAGCATTTTTAAATTGAGCGACAGGTATTTTAAAAAGGGGAAGCTCCGAAGAACCCGAGTGCTGTGCAAGGAGTTAAAATCAAAGCGTGATTATCTTGTACCGGCAGATGCCTTGGTAACGGATGTTCAACTTGCAATGCTTTAAATTATTTTGAGTAGGTATTAAGAGTATGCAGCCGCCTCTAGTGTTTCTTATAATTTTGAATTGCTGACCTTACAGAACCAAATTGCTGAAGTAACGTGGCAGCTTCTTGCTGCTTCACATTAAGTTCTTCCATAATCATTTTTTCACCACGATCAATTAATTTATTGTTAGTGAGTTGCATATCTACCATTTTATTTCCGACCACATGCCCAAGCTTAATCATGGTGGCGGTTGTAATCATATTGAGCAC
>DAIQPD010000109.1:0-12945 GCA_036787535.1 Chryseolinea sp. | reverse complement strand
CACACTCAGACAAGTGAGCTTTATAACGGGGCAAGTTTGTCATTTGGTGGCGGAGGAGGTGCAGATAATTTTGCGGTCTGGATGTTGACCTGGAACTATACGGGACTAACAAGTTCCAAGACAAACTGGAGCGCTCCTGTTACTGTAAACTCTGTCCAGCGTGAAGCAGAACAACACTTAGGTCGTCCATGGGTAAGGATGGCTCCTCCGATTGAAGTATTTACAAACACATTCGCTGACAAGACGAACGATTCTCGCTATGACGGTACCTTTACATCGGTATATCGTGGAAATTGGAATAAAGCAGGTGTCACGAATGCGTTTCTATTTAACGCAAACGACTTGCAGGTTACACCAGGTGAACCAATTCTAACATTTTTGGCTGATGAATCAGCAGGAGCTATTGACTATTCGAATTCAATATATAAAAGTAGTGTTGGAGCAGGTGTACTGCCTGGACGAGCAGATTATGTAGTGTCACCAAACGGCATAAGCAGACTGGTATATCCTGGTCTTTGGAAGCTAGGTACTTACCGTACCGACAATGCCGGAGGCTTAGGCCAACCTAACGCTGCAAGTACCCGTCCTTTTAACATTGCTAAATTCTCTGAACTATATTTTGTTGCTGCTGAAGCAGCAGTTAAAGGAGCAACGACAGCACCTGGGAAAACCGCTTACGACTTGATTAATGTTATTCGTGCACGTGCCGGCAAATGGAGTTTTGATAATAATGGAAATGTCACGAAAGTTGCCGACAATAGTGCTGCTATGATTGCAGCAACTCCAGCAACGATAGACATAAACTATGTATTGGAGGAACGGTCAAGAGAATTTTACGGTGAAGGCTATCGTTGGTATGATTTGGTCCGCACACAAAAATGGAATGAAGTCGCTGCTTCTTATTCAATTTGTGGAGCAGCGGTAGGTCAACATACACCTGCAACGTTTACCCGAACCATTGATGAGTTTCATTATTTGAGACCTATTCCACAAGGACAATTAGATGCTATGCAAATGACAGCAGCAGAAAAAGATGCATATCAAAATCCTGGTTATAGAGTTAATGGTGGATAATTAGGAGACACCAAAGATAAATCACATTGTATTTGGGTTAAGCAGTGTAGAGTTGCTCATAGTTGAGCAACTCTCCTGCTATTTTTAATCATTCTTGAGTGATTGTCCTCACGAAAGATTTCGTAACGAGTTAGCTTAACAATCGTGTCTAATCTAAAACAAAGAAATTCCTTTAATCATAACGAAAATATCTTCTGCTGAATATGATTTCAACCGAGTTGCTTTTGAGTTCTATAGCCCTGTTGAAAATGCAAATACTTCCTTTAACACAAAGTTTTATTGATGCTGTTTTCTTTTGATGTTGATTTCCATTATGAACACCAATAAAACTTCAAATACACTATAATGAATTATCAATCTTTTTTTTTAGCTGCGTTTTTACTGTTATCGGTGAATTGTGGTGCGCAAGTAAAAACTCAAACACCTGTGATTAAGAATGGAGCAAAGGTCTTTCAGTATACAAATCCCATTACAAGAGACCCTGCAATTTCAATGCGAGATCATTTTATTATTAAAGTAGAAAATCTTTGGTATTGTGTTGGTACTTCAAACCCGGTATGGACTGGTCATAATCCTGGTGTTCGCATGTTGGTGTCAGACGATTTGATCAACTGGAACCAGCACTCTTGGCTGATTGATGGAAGTAAACTACCAGCAGATTGTCCATACAACGGAAGATTTTGGGCACCCGAAATTCACTTCATAAAAAACAAATACTGGCTTACCGTAAACAGCGGAAAAGTAACGAAGGATGATCCGAAGGGAATGAAGACGCACAGTGTCTGGTTATTTTCATCAGATAAAGTAATGGGGCCTTACAAGTTAGTGAACGGACCACTTACACCTCAGTACAATAATGACGCAACGTTATTTGAGGATGAAGATGGTCAAACATATTTCTATTGCAGCGGCAACGGTTTGTTTCAGGCAAGGATAGATCTGACTACTGGTAAACTTGTGGGAGGGAATGTTGAAAAGTTTCTGGATAAGAAAAGTCCGGGTAATCCGGAATGGATGATCGGAGGAATTGAAGGACCATTTGTTATAAAAAGAGAAGGTACCTATTTCATGTTCTTTTCATCGTGGACTCGCGGATATGAAGTAGGACTTCTAAAGTCGAAGTCACCATTAGGGCCATGGGAATTCGCTTCACGTGAGCCCATCTTTGGTACCCGTAAAAAAGGGTATCGACCTGAACTTGCAAAGGGTGGAGGATATGATTATTTGAAATTTCAGGATAGCGAGGATCCATATTGTGAGACTGGACACAATGCTTTATTCGAAGGACCCGATGGTAAGCTCTGGAGTTCTTGCCATTATTTGATGGATGAGAAAAGACCCTACCCTTATAGTCAGGCATTTGAACCATGGGAAAAAACTCCACAGCTCGGGATTGAGCCTGTGTACTATGAGGATGGTATATTTTTGATAAAAGAGCCTACCTGGACTAAAGTAAGTATTGAATACTGAATATTGAATAAAGGATAAAGGTAGAAGGGAGGATTAAAGCAATGGATATGGAGAATAAGGAAATTACCATTTATGATATTGCCAAAGCGTTACAAATTTCAGCTTCTACTGTAAGCCGAGGACTTAACGATGATAATCGTGTTGGAAAAAAAACTAAAAATCGAATTTTAGAAGCAGCTCGTTCGATGCAATACCAGCGTAACATTTACGCGAACAAGCTGAGGAGTAAACACACCAATACGCTGGGTGTAATCATTCCGCGTGTTAATTCTTATTTCATGTCTACGGTTATAGCAGGTATGGAAAAGGTAGCAAATGAAAGAGGCTACATGCTTATTATCAGTCAATCGCAGGAAAGCGCCAAGAAAGAAAACAGCATGATCCAAACTATGTTCAACAGTCGCGTAGACGGTCTACTTGTTTCTCTTGCAGCCGACACCAGAAACCTGAAGCATTTCAATAAGGTATTTGACAAAAATATACCGGTGATTTTTTTCGATCGCGTTGTAAGCCATCCAAACTGCGCCACGATTTCAATTGACAATAGAAAAGCTGGATATGATGCAACCTCACATCTTATTGAACAGGGTTGCAAGCAAATTGTTTTTATCGGAGGCAATCAGAATCGTAATGTGTATGCTGATAGATTAGCAGGTTATCAACAGGCACTGATCGAAAATGGAATTGAGTATGACTCTTCTCGCATTTTAATTAATGGACTTACTGAACAAGATGGAATGGAAGCGGCAAAAAAAATCTTAAAAATGGATCCGATGCCAGATGGCATTTTTGCATCCAATGATGCATCGGCTGTCTCATGCCTGAGTGAATTGACAAAAGCAGGAATTACTATTCCAGAACAAATAGCAATCGTTGGGTTTAATAATGATCCTGTTTCACGAGCCGTTAAACCTGGCCTTACTACTATAGAGTATCCAGGATTTGAAATGGGAGAGGTATCAGCAAGTAATATTATAGACGCGATCAATAGGCAAACACCCGGAATCTTCAAATCGGTAATGCTTAACCATAATTTGATTATCCGGCAGTCGTCTAAAAATGGGTAGGGAGTCCCAGACGGCCAGAGTAAATTTTCGATTCTAATCAGCCATAAAGACCATTTGAATTAAAATCTATCGTTTTCGCAAACGATTCTTGTATATCTTTTTTAATAATTGTATAATTAACACTTAAATATCCTCAACTCCTATGCGATTTAAAATCATCCCTTCAGTTTTGTTGCTTGTGTTTGGCATTTCTTCTGTTGTTTATGCGCAATCAACAACGTTAATCAACCCAATTCTTACAGGCTTTTATCCTGATCCAAGTGTGCTTAAGGTTGGTACACATTATTATCTCGTCAACTCTACCTTTGCGTACTTCCCCGGCATTCCTGTTTTCCAAAGTAAGGATTTGAAAAACTGGAAACAGATTGGCAATGTGATCAGTCGACCCTCGCAGATGAATTTCATGGGGCATCGCATGACTCGGGGGCTGTTTGCTCCCGCCATCGATTATCATAATGGTACATACTACGTTACTTGCACACTGATTGATAAAGGAGGAAACTTTGTTGTGACCGCTAAGAATCCTGCCGGCCCGTGGAGTGACCCAACGTTTTTGCCTGAAGTACAAGGGATAGATCCTTCATTATTTTTCGATGACGATAAAGCATACATCATTTATAACAGTGATGCACCGGATAACAAACCATTATACTCCGGCCATCGAACACTTAGGATGTATGAATTTGATCCTGTAAACCTTAAGGTGGTAGGAGAGAAACAAACAATAGTAAATGGGGGAGTGGATCTCAGTAAGAAGCCAGTGTGGATTGAAGCACCACACATTTTAAAGAAAGATGGTTGGTATTATTTGTATGCTGCTGAAGGTGGAACATCTGTGAATCACACCGAAGTTGTCCTTCGAAGTAAATCCGTTTGGGGACCCTATGTTCCGTATGAGAACAATCCGATTTTAACACAAAGGGATTTACCTGCAGATCGCAAAGATCCTATTACATCTGCCGGCCATGCGCAATTTGTAGAGGGGCCCAATGGAAAGACCTATTCTGTTTTTCTGGCGGTAAGACCTTATGAAGGCAATCACTATAATACAGGTCGTGAAACATTTGTTGCTCCTGTAGAATGGAAAGATGGATGGCCAATTGTTGACCCGAATAATAAGGTAATACAGTATTCGTACAAGACCGATTATAAAGAAGTGAAGCAAAAGGATGCCCGCCCGCAAAGCGGCAATTTTGAATACACACTTACATTTGAAAAACAACTTGATCCCGCGCTGCTTTTTTTAAGAACAGTAGACAGCAGTTCGTTTAGTCTGAGCAAAGCAAAAGGTTTAACGCTTAAACTGAAACCCGAAACGGTAATGGAACTGGGCAATCCTTCGTTTATCGGTAAGCGTCAACAGCATTTGAAATGCAATTCAGAAATATCACTTGACTTTTCTGCAACATCCGATAATGAAAAAGCAGGACTGATCATTTTTCAGGACGAGTATCATTTTTATTATCTGTGTAAATCCAACGATCAGGGAAAAGCGGTTGTACAACTTTTCAAAGGCAATGCAGAAACAAAGGGCATGGATTTGTTGACGCAAGCACCCCTCGCTTCAGGCAACGTATTACTGCGCATCGATGCCGATGGTGGTCAATATAGTTTTCATTATGCACACACGCCCAACAATTTCGTTCTGCTCAAAGACAAGGTTGATGGTAAATTTTTAAGCACACAAACAGCAGGCGGATTTATTGGATGTGTTTTTGGTATGTACGCCACTTCATCCGGAACGGCAACAACAAACAGTGCATCGTTTAAGTATTTGCGATATAAAGGTGATGATTCGATCAATAAATAATTAGGAAGAAGATTCATGAAAGGTCAAGTACGTTTAGTTTTATTCTGCATCCTCTTATCTGCATATAGTGCTACTGCACAGGATAAACTGTATCGTAATACATTTTCATCAGCAGATGTTGCTTTACTGGATGGTCCTTTTAAACATGCACGTGATCTCAACATTCAGGTACTGTTGCAATATGATGTTGATCGTTTACTGGCCGGGTATCGCAAGGAGGCCGGGCTGCCTGAAAAAGCATTGAGTTATCCTAACTGGGATGGACTCGATGGTCATGTTGGTGGGCACTACTTGTCGGCCCTGGCTATGCATTATGCTTCTACTAAAAATGAAGAATGCAAAAAAAGAATGGATTACGTGCTTTCCGAGCTCAAAGCTTGTCAGGAATCAAATACCTTAAAACAAAATGAGTGGCTTAATGGATACGTTGGTGCTGTTCCAAATAGTAAGACGATTTGGTCTTCATTAAATAAAGGTGATTTTTCTTCTTATCGTGCCGCGTGGGTACCGTGGTATAATCTACATAAAACATACGCTGGTTTAAGAGATGCATGGTTATATGCAGGAGATGAAGGAGCCCGCAAAATGTTTCTAAAATTCTGTGACTGGGCTGTTGATATTACCGCTACATTAACTGAAGATCAGATGCAGTCTATGCTGGATGTTGAACATGGTGGCATGAATGAAATATTTGCAGATGCCTATCAGATGACAAATGAAGAAAGGTACCTTTCCACGGCCAAAAGATTCTCACACCGAATGCTGCTTGAGGCGATGGCGTCCAGAAAAGATAATCTTGATAATAAACACGCCAATACCCAAGTACCTAAAGCAATCGGCTTTCATCGAATAGGATCACTTACCAATGATCAGCAATACCTTGCCGCTGGGAAATTTTTCTGGGAGGCTGTCACCACTAACCGTACACTTGCTTTTGGAGGTAACAGTCGAAGGGAATTTTTTCCCGCTGTGCCAGCCTGCAATGATTTTGTAAATGAGGTGGAAGGTCCGGAGTCATGCAATTCGTATAACATGCTCAAGCTTTCAGAAAGTTTGTTTAATGTAGAGCCGTCCGTCCGTTATATTGATTATTATGAGCGGGCACTCTACAATCATATTCTTTCCACACAACATCCTGAACACGGTGGCTATGTTTACTTTACAACAGCACGTCCACGTCACTACCGGGTATATTCTTCTCCCAACAATGCCATGTGGTGTTGTGTAGGGAGTGGTATGGAAAATCATGGAAAGTATAATCAGTTCATTTATTCGCATAAGGGAGATTCACTTTATTGGAATCTTTTCATACCGTCTGAACTTAACTGGAGAGGTAAGAAAATCAAACTAAGGCAAGAAACCTCTTTTCCAGATGAAGAGAAAATGAAACTAAAAGTAGTCGAAGGCTCGGCAAATTTTACTTTGATGGTGCGCTATCCGTCATGGGTGACAGATGGCGCAATGAAAATATCGGTAAACAATAAAGATGTTAAGTATACGGTTCACCCGGGTTCGTATGTAACAATAACCCGCAAATGGAAAAAGGGTGATGTGGTTGCTTTGACTTTACCTATGCACAACACTATTGAACAGTTGCCCAACGTGCCCGAATACATGGCGATTGTACATGGTCCGATTGTGCTGGCGGCTAAGACGGGAACAGAAGATTTAAAAGGCCTGATTGCTGATGATGGACGTTGGGCGCATATAGCTAGTGGCGAAAGACTTCCGGTTGATAAAGCATCGATTATTGTAGAAGATGATCTTAACAAGATAACAACGGGCCTGGTGCCTGTAAAAGGAAAGTCGTTAACGTTTACATTTCCGGATCTTAATATCATTAATCCTGCACCTATAGTATTGGAACCTTTCTTCCGGATTCACGATGCCCGCTATATGTTGTACTGGATGACACTCAGCAAAACACTGTATAAAAATTATCTTGATTCAGTAGCCCTTTCGGAAAAGGAAAAGCTTGCTATCCAGAAACGTACTCTTGATTTTGTTACGCCCGGAGAACAACAGCCCGAAGTGGATCATGAACTTCAGTTGGCCAATTCGAAAACTGGAAATCGCCAAAACGAATTCTGGCGGGATGCGAGTGATGAAGGATATTTTAGTTACAATCTTTCTACAAACAAAAAAACAGGCTTGAGTCTGATTGTTCGTTACTGGGGTGCTGAATGGGGTAATCGAAAATTCAATATTTATATCGATGGTGAAAAACTCATCACCGAAGACAATACGAATCGGTGGAGCCAGTCGAAATTTTTTGACTTGGTGTATCCTATTCCTGATTTGTTTGTAAAAGGGAAAGAAATCATTCGAGTGAAATTTCAGGCTCTGCCCAAGAACACTGCAGGAGGAATATACTCCGTGATATTATTACGGAGCGAAGAAACGCCATAATATAAAATAGACAATGCGCGAAGCTGGATTGGGAATAAATAAACTGAACATGAAGAGTGCAGGTTATGCATTTTTAATGAACACGTTAATAACTTTATTAACATTGACAATTTCAGGTTTTACCTTTTCGCAAAATGTTAAGTCTGAGGTAAAAGCAAAGAAAATTAGTACAGACTTGTTTGGGCTGTTTTTTGAAGACATCAACTATTCAGCCGATGGCGGACTGTATGCTGAACTTGTTCAAAACCGTTCCTTTGAATATAATCCGACTGAGCGAAGAGAGTGGCATCCACTTTCGTATTGGGATTACATTACTCCTGGATTTTCTTATGGGAAAATAAGTGTAGAGACTACTAAGCCAGTGCATGTTAACAATCCACATTACATTGATTTGACTATTGAGTTTGTTGGCAACTATACTGAATTTAAAGGTGTAGCCGGAGTAGGAATAAAAAATAACGGCTTTGATCTGATACCAATCAAAGCGGGTGAGAAATATAACTTCTCCATGTTTGCTCAACAGATAAGTGAGGAGCCAGTTTCTCTAATCATCAGCTTACAGACTCCGAAAGGAAATATTCTGGCTGAACAAAAGTTTTCAACATCATCAAAAGACTGGAAGAAGTATGCAGTAAATTTAATAGCAACGTTTAGCAGTGACAGCGCATCACTAGTGATACTCGCTACAACCAAAGGAAGATTAGCAATAGATGTAGTTTCCCTTTTTCCTAAGCTTACTTTTAAGAACAGAGAAAACGGATTGCGTCCTGATCTTGCTCAGGCTCTTGCTGATATAAAACCAAGATTCGTTCGTTTCCCTGGTGGTTGTCTGGTTCATGGTGATGGACTGGACAATATGTATCGTTGGAAAAACACAATCGGCCCGATTGAACAACGTGTTGAGCAACGGAATCTCTGGGGTTATCATCAAACTGCAGGACTTGGTTACTTTGAATATTTTCAGTTCTGTGAAGACATCGGTGCAAAACCACTTCCTGTATTGCCTGCTGCTGTATGTTGTCAAAACGCTGGTGGTACCTGGCGTATTAATGGTGTTGGACAACGCGCGTTGCCGATGGATGAGATGCAGGAATATGTTCAAGAGGTAATAGACTTGATTGAATGGGCAAATGGATCAACAAATTCTACATGGGGTGCGAAGCGTGCTGCAGCAGGACATCCTGCTCCCTTTAATCTTCAATATGTCGGCATAGGTAATGAAGATAGAATCACACCCGAGTTTGAAGCGCGATTCAAAATGATTTATGATGCAGTAAAAGCCAAGCATCCTGAAATTACCTTGATTGGAACATCAGGCCCCTACCCTGATGGTGAAGATTTTGCAAGAGGGTGGGAATACGCTTCTTCTCTTAATGTTCCAGTAGTGGATGAGCACTATTATAAAGAGCCGAAATGGATGATGGATAACTTAACCCGGTACGATACCTATGATCGAAAAAAACCGAAAGTATATTTGGGTGAATTTGCATCGTGGGGAAACAAGATGAATAATGCTATTACCGAAGCGGCCTATATGATTGGTCTCGAACGCAATGGTGATGTAGTGAGCATGGCTTCTTATGCTCCGCTACTCGCGAAGAAAGATCACATACAATGGAAAATAGATATGATTTTTTTTGATAACACTACAATTTGTCTTACTCCCAATTATCATGTACAAAGAATGTTCTCCGTAAACCAGGGAGATGTTTATTTTGAAAATATCATTTCAAAAGATGCTGGTGATTCAACACTGACGGCTTCGTGTGTTCAGGATAGCAAGACAGGTGATGTGATTGTAAAATTGGTTAATACCGGTAGTGAGACTAAAGTGATGAAGATTGACTTATCAAGCTTCAAGAAAATTAACGCGACTGCAGAAGTTGATGTGTTGACAGGTGCTGCTGATGCGGAGAACACCCTTACTAATCTGAATAATGTTGTTCCTGTAAAATCAACATTAAAGACAAACAAAAGAATTGAATATACAACCAAGCCCATGTCATTGACGGTAATCCGAATGAAGACGAGGTAAGTGTGATGAAATTAGAATCTGAAATATGAATGCAAAATGAAGTCTCTTAGTCTTAGTTGGTTTTCTGATCATCGTCAGTATTCGGTCAAATTGGATAAAGACCAAATAGTGACGACAGAATAGTATAGAATCATATATAGTGAATTTGAAAGAGTTCTCAACACGTAAACATAATAAGCGGTGAGTAGAAAAATCTTGATTGCAATGTTTCTTTTAATTGCCATTGATACCACAGTATGGTCTCAGGTTTTTAAAACGATCGACAATGGAATAAAGTCTACTATAAATTCAGTTGACATTGAAATCATTTTCTTCAATCCTTCTACAGTCAGGGTGATAAAATCACCATCGGGCACAGTCTTTAAAAAGGAAAGCCTTAGTGTTATCAAAAGTCCGGAAAAGACAAAATTCACAACAACACAACGAGGCGATGTTCTGAATCTGACAAATGAGTACCTTACGGTAGCACTCAACTTAAAATCAGGAGCAATTTCTTTTTTGACAAAACATGGACTTAAACTTCTAAATGAAAAAGAGGATGGTGTGAAGTTTACTTCATTCGATGATGGGGGAGTAAAAACATACACAGTTACGCAAACTTACTTGCTGGATAAAGATGAATCGATTTACGGCTTAGGACAACAACAGCAGGGTAAGATGGTGCAGCGTAATCTTACACTGAACATGGTGCAGGGAAATACAAATGATTATATCCCGTTTTTTCAATCTGTGAAGGGGTATGGGATATTCTGGGATAATTATTCTCCCTCTGTTTTTAGCGATAGTCCTGAGGCCACTTCATTTAAATCAGATGTAGGTGATGGAGTAGATTATTATTTTATGTATGGAGGAAATGCAGATGGGGTCATTGCTCGCATGCGCGATCTCACCGGGCAAGTGCCTATGTTTCCTTTGTGGACGTATGGTTTTTTCCAAAGCAAAGAGCGTTATAGAAGTCAGGATGAAACCATAGATGTGGTTAGAAAATATCGTGAATTACAAGTGCCTATTGATGGCATTATACAGGATTGGCAATACTGGGGAAATAACTATTTATGGAATGCCATGGAATTTTTGAATCTCGATTTCCCTAATCCGCAAAAGTTTGTAGATGACGTACATAAGTTGAAGGCACATTTAACGATTTCTATATGGAACTCGTTCGGGCCACAGACAAAGCAATATCGTGAGTTGGATAAAATTGGAGCACTCATGAACTTCTCTACATGGCCACAATCCGGTTCAGAAAAGTGGCCACCCATTCGGGATTATCCTTCGGGTGTGAGAGTATATGATCCGTACAATCCGGCCGGGCGCGACATCTACTGGAAATACCTTAGCAAAATGCACGCACTGGGGTTAGATGGCTGGTGGATAGATTCATCAGAACCTGATCACCTGGATGCTAAACCAGAGGACCTGGATAACAAAACCTATTTAGGTTCTTTCCGCAAAGTAAGAAATGCTTTTCCGTTAATGACTGTTGGCGGTGTATATACCAATCAGCGTGCTGTTGATTTCAATAAAAGAGTTTTCATACTTACGCGTTCTGCATTTGCTGGTCAACAAAGGTATGGAGCAAATACATGGTCTGGCGATGTGGTTTCTTCATGGGCTACGTTGCGTAACCAAATTTCTGCCGGTCTAAATTTTTCGCTTTGTGGTATTCCCTATTGGAACAGTGACATTGGCGGATTTTTCCTTTGGAACTTTAAGAAAAAACTGGATGATCCTGAATACCGTGAGTTGTATACACGTTGGCTGCAATTCGGAACATTCACGCCCTTGATGCGATCTCATGGTGCCGATGCTCCGCGTGAGATTTATCAGTTCGGCAAAAAGGGAGACAGGGTGTATGATGTCATTGAAAAATACATCAATCTGCGCTATAGTTTATTGCCCTACATCTATTCAACATCATGGGATGTAACAAAAAATCAATCCAGTATGATGCGCGCGTTGGTCATGGATTTTCCAAACGATAAAAACGCACTCAACATAAACGATCAATTTATGTTTGGGAAATTTTTACTGGTAAGTCCTGTTACGACTCCGATGTATGTGAAAGAAAGCATAAATGGAAGTGACACACTTCAAGTTGAAGACTTTGCTAAAATAAAGTCAAAGGAAACGTATCTGCCAGCTGATGCGGATTGGTTTGATTTCTGGACGGGCGAAAAATTATCGGGCGGAAAGAAGACGATGATGGAAACTCCGTTTGATATAATACCACTGTATGTTAGAGCAGGCTCAATTTTACCTCTTGGTCCTTCAGTTCAATATGCAGAAGAAAAGAAATGGGATGATCTTGAAGTGCGCATCTATCCGGGAGCAAATGGAACGTTTGTTTTGTATGAAGATGAGAACGATAATTATAATTACGAGAAAGGTGTTTATTCAACGATCACATTTAACTGGGATGATAAGAAGAATCGATTAACGATAACGGACAGATTTGGCAATTTTCCCGGGATGATTCAAAACAGGAAATTCAAAATTATAAAAGTATCCGAAAGCAAGGGTGTGGGTGCTATCCAATCTGATCATCCTGATAAAGTAGTTTCATACAATGGAAGAAAAATCGCAATTCAGTTTTAATGGATAATAAAACAAGGAATAATTTATTTTAATCATGAGCATTTTAAAAAGTAGGATTACAATAGCGATTTTTTTATTAGGTCTGATTGGTGAGTTGTCAGCACAAAACAACCCGGCATATAATCCTATCATATTTGCCGATGTACCCGATATGTCGATGATACGTGTCGGCAATGTTTACTACATGAGCAGTACCACCATGCACATGAGTCCAGGTGTACCTATTATGAAATCCACGGATCTGGTAAACTGGAAGTTGGTGAATTATGCGTATGATACGCTTGTAGACAACGATGCCATGAATCTGAACAACGGCAAGAGCACGTATGGAAGAGGTTCATGGGCAAGTTGTTTACGCTATCACAAAGGATTGTTTTATGTGTCCACCTTTGCCGCAACATCAGGAAGGACACACATTTATACTACGAAAGATATAGAGAGGGGCCCATGGAAACTCGCTACGTTTAAACCTGCTTATCATG
>DAIQPD010000328.1:0-2614 GCA_036787535.1 Chryseolinea sp. | reverse complement strand
TCAACGTTCTCTGCTTCTTACGATATTTTTGTTCCGGAACTGAGAAGTGGTTTTGGTTTAATGGCCACTACCGATAAGATGGGTTCTGCAGGATGGAGAACCACTACGGCAAGTTTGTTGTATTCCTACAAAGTAAAGCTTTCAAAGAAGATTGTTTTTTCTCCAGGGTTGAGCTTTGGTTATGGCAGCAATGGTCTTGATCGCAGCAAACTTCGATTGGGTGATGGATTGGAATATCAAAAAGGGGATGAATACTTTTCGATTGATGACGCTGTAAAAAAATTAGGCAATCAATCATACTTTGATTTTGGCGCTGGCTTTTTGATTTACAGCAGGATGTTTTGGTTTGGTGCAGCATTCTCGCACATCAATCAACCCAACCTTTCCGTTTTAAATGATGTCAGTCGTCTGGGCATGAAATCTACATTCCATGCCGGATTAAAAATTCCATTGAGTGGAGGAAACCCAAGACCAGGCACAACCGGTGTTGATTACTTAACACCTTCTCTTATATACAGAGTTCAGGGTAATACCTTTTCACAATTTGATATTGGTTTGAATTACCACATCGATCCGGTTTCGGTTGGTGTTTGGTATCGTGGCAAACCGTGGGAGAAGAATGTTGTGAGTAGTGTAAATCAAGATGCGCTTGTACTTGCACTCGGTTTATATTTTAAAAATCTTACGGTTGGCTATAGTTACGATTTTACTTTATCAGAATTACAAACCGCTTCGGGCGGGGCGCACGAAATTGCCATTATGTATCAGTTTGTTTCTAAGCCTGTGAAAAGAAATGCGAAACAGAAGTACCGCCTCATTCCTTGTCCTACCTTTAACAGCAAGGAAGGTTTTTGGAATTAAGGGAATTCAGGTTAATGGTGAATAGTTAATGGTTAATCGTGGGTTTAGTATTTCATAAATACTTCTTTATAGAAATTCAATTAGCGAAATCAGCGGGAACGTCAAAATATAGTTCTTTGCAGACTCCACACCTTAGGCTGATTAAATGCAAGACTTGTTATTGGAAGACTTTCTTTTCTTACAGCAGCGTGAATCAACGATTAATCATTAACTATTAACCATTAACTATTCACCATTAACTTAACCTTACTTCGCAGATCAAGCTCTATGAAATGACAAGTTCAAATCTCAAAAAAAATTAAGCCATTACCGCTTTGTCAGAGTCGAGGTAATTCCAAACCAAACTACTTGCACCAATAATTGGGGCGGCCTGATTTTGAAGTCCTGATGGAAGCACTTTAATCTTTCCACGGAATAACGGCATAAGATTCGCCTCCATGTGTTTGATGGTTGGTTTGAAAATCAAATCACCGGCAAGGGAAAGTCCACCGAATAAGAAGATCGCTTCCGGATCAGTATGAACAACGGTCTCTGCTAGTTTCATTCCCAGAATTCTTCCGGTATATTCGAACGCGGCAAGCGCAACAACGTCACCGCGCACAGCGGATTCTGTAATCATCTTTGTGGTAAGATTGTCGAAGCTTATTCCACGAAGTTCACTATCCTCTAAATGATCTGCTAATAATTTATAAACCGTGCGTCTGATACCCGTTGCTGAAACATACGTTTCTAAACATCCGCGCTTGCCACAATTGCAATAACGTCCCGCTGGGTTCACAGAAGTATGTCCAACTTCACCGGCAATACCATGTTTACCATTTAGCAATTGTCCGTTAGCAACAAACCCACTTCCTAAACCAGTACCTAAGGTAATGACAACAAAATCCTTCATTCCTTTTGCTGCTCCATATACCATCTCGCCAACCGCGGCAGCATTAGCATCATTGGTAACAATAGCCGGAAGATCGAACTCTTCTTTAAACATTTCAGCCAGTGGAATAATACCTTTCCACTTTAAGTTCGTGGCTCTTTCGATAGTACCTTTATAATAGTTTCCATTGGCAGCACCAACACCTACACCAATAATTTTATTATCGCCTGGTACAGCTTGAATGGCAACACGAAGCGCTGCTGATAATCCATCAAAGTAATCTTTGAACTCTTCAAATTGCGTTGTTGAAATACTACCGTGATACAATACATTTCCATCTCGATCGACAATACCGTATTTTGTATTTGTTCCACCAATGTCAATACCGATTGTTAATTCCTTCGCCATGATATGCTGATTAACTGATTAATTAGATAGATAGAATTTTTGCGATTCGTATCGACTCGCTGTCGATTTCATGATGTTTACTCATCACGTCATCAAAATTGTTGAATACAATTTTCTGATTGCGAATACCCACCATTACATCTTTCTGGCCAGCCATCAGACCTTCAACGGCACCCACGCCCATTTTGCTGGCAAGCACGCGGTCGAAGTAGGTTGGAGAACCACCGCGTTGAAGATGACCCAACACCGTTACTTTGATGTCAAAATAGGAGGAACGTTCGGCTACAAGTTTGGCAAGCGCATTGGCGTCTCCAATTTTAGAACCTTCTGCCACAACCACTAAGCTTGATTTTTTGTTTGTATCACCACCTTCTACAAGACGTTCGTATAATTCATCGAACGATGATGTTGCTTCCGGAATAATCATCGCAACAGCACCACCAGCAAGACCACTGTTAATGGCTATGTAACCTG
>DAIQPD010000108.1:0-13166 GCA_036787535.1 Chryseolinea sp. | reverse complement strand
AATGGATAACTTATTGTTGTAATCAGCGTCTCCCTTATTATCGGTATGTCCCTCAATTAAAATAATTCTTCCCTGTAAAGCATACTCAACCGCAATTAAAAAGGGATCCATATCAACAACAGAAAATTCATCTTCGGCAAACGTAAAGTATAGTGGAGCAAGTTCGATGGGTTCATTATCCTTTTTATTCTTCAAATGCTCTTGAACATTTTTTCGAATTTGTTCATGTTTTTCAGAAGTAGGAGGAGGTAATTTATTTTCTGCCAGAACCTCGTCTTCCTTATGATGCAAAGCTTCAAGTTTTTCGGGTGACGGTGTTTCAATTGGCTTTGCCGCTACGGTTGGCTTTGATTCGGTGATTTTCGGTTTGGGATTTGGGTTGGAAAGTACTCTACCGGTACCACCGCCTTCTGCATATTGATTTGGTTTCTGCCTTGAAAAAAAGGCAAAGTGTGATTTGGATTTCGGTTTCTGGGTTCTCTTTTTCTCCAGTGTTTCGCAGGCATCGGAATACAGGGTAATTTGTTTTTTGTATTTTGAACGATAGAACCGTGAATTGTTTTTCCGATAACGATCTTGTGCCTGAAGTGAAAGAGAGAAGATTAAAACAAGTGCGGCAGCAATAACAACAATCTTCCTTTTGCAGAATGCAATTCTTGCGTTAATTTTTTTCGGATAGTTAGCGTATAGACTAATGGCCATTCAAGGGAACTATTAGTGCCATTAAGTTACGTTATTAATCTGATAAATTCTTAGTGAAAGAAATGTTTGCTTTGCAAGCTGGTGAAAGGTAGTTGAAATGACGAAGTTATAAATCCAATGTGGATGAAGGGAATGCCGGTCTTAATGTTAACAACGTGACAAAGGAATGACTTTATCGGTGGTGAATATTAAGCAACACCGTTGAATTATATTGGGGATGGATGAGTTTGAAGTTTACAATTCAATTGAATAGGTAAACTGTGTTGAAACTAAGCGCCTAGAAATGCAGAGGCAATCAAACCAATAACTGTAGCGATAACAAGTATCACAACCTGTTTCATTCGTGAAGCAATGCGGGCATTTGTAACGTCCTTGAAGTCGATGTTTCTCATAGATGCCATATTTGTAAGGGTTTTGTTAGATCAAAAGTCGGAATTGCTGAATTTGATTTCATTAAAAGTTAAGTTCAAACCCTACATTGGTGACATAACTCAACGATCTGACAGAACCCAGGGATGGCTTCTTTAGATCGGATTACTTTTTTACATCGGTGTTTTTAGAATTCTTCACTAGCGTGATAAAATCCTTGATTATCTCATTGGGAACTGTAACTGAGAGATGATACTGGTCTATTTTCCAGCCTGTTGCAGTCTTATGAAGAATGCCTGAGCCGCGGCAGACCCCCATCCATGTTGTTAAAAGTTCTGAAAACCATGCAATTTGACCATCAGATGTTACATGGACATTTCGCTCATACGATTTGAAATCCC
This sequence comes from Chryseolinea sp., assembly GCA_036787535.1. Lineage (GTDB taxonomy): Bacteria > Bacteroidota > Bacteroidia > Cytophagales > Cyclobacteriaceae > Chryseolinea. Next base: position 11,694 of record DAIQPD010000108.1, on the reverse strand, counting down.
AGGCCTTTCCACGGTCAAAAAAGGGTTTAGCAAACGTTATAAATTCACTTTTTGTCCAGCGTTCGTGGTCTGCGGTACCGATGTAAATTCCATCATCCGCTATACTTCCGAAAAAGATATCAGCATTTGCAGATGAAGCAGCCTGATGCCACTGATCAAGAAAAGTATTGATGGTTGCTACGGAATTAGAATTTTGAGCGTAAGCAACTGGAGCAATTAGCAGAAGTAGAATTAAACAACGCAGCATATCATTCAGAACTTTATCTGTTAATACCTTTCTCAATAAACCGAAATGCATTAGGCATTATTCAGTTTTAAGAAATCCATAATCTCGAGGCGCACGCTTTCAAGTTTACCTTCGTCATATGTTTCAGTAGCAATTGATTTAAATAGTTCACCCACAACGGATGACTTAAGTCCCAGGTTCTCTGCATAGATAGTGGCAACCTCTAGCTCTACATCTTCAACCACTTCATCGAGGTAGATCATAAAGACCAGATTATAGATTGCTTCCAGCTTTTCAACTTTATCATCAAATTTTAGGTGACCTATGTCTACACTGGTAAACTTTAAATCCTCGGGGCTTAAACGGAGTTGAAATCCCCACTTCAATAAACAGCGAAGATAACGACTCTCGATTTTTTCCTGTGCTAAAAAAAGAGCAACAATATTGAAAAAGCTCTTCTTTACGGACAAAAGGTGTTCTGTATTCAATTGTGCATTCATAAGTATGTGTCGCGTTACCGACTTCTAGGTGGCCTTGTAATTAGTAATTACGAGAAAAATCGGTTTATGAAGCCTAAAATCCTAATATTTATTCTTCTCATTAACATTTCTGTCAGCATTGACGTGGATTATTTGCCTGAGCCTGTTAGAATAGTGTAAATCGTTCCAAATAGAGCTGTCTTAATGCCTGCATTCTGGTCTTGGAATGGACTTGAAACATCAACGACAACAGTTCTTTTCTAATTCTTTCGTGTTAGTGATTCCCAAGCTGATTGCCTTTTTCAAATCAGCACAGGCTAGTTTGTAATTCAGGTTACCTATGTTGGCCAATGCCTTTAGCCTATAGGGTTCTCCGTTTTGTGGGCGAAGGTATGTGGCAAGATTACAATCTTCAATAGCGTCATTAAATTTTTTTAGCACAAGGTTGGCCCTTGCCCGTGTTTCGAAAAACTCAAAATAAATTTCGGGACTTTCATTCGGCTGAATTGAGAATTGGAATGAAGAATCATTTTTGCGCATTGCACTTTGCTGAATTAATGATTTGCCTCTTGATAGGTATTGAAGCGCTTCCCTGGCATTGTGTATATCGTTCAGATAGATCAGACTGATTTCATAAAGAAGTTCTAAATCGTCTGGACGCTCTTCATTAATTTTTTTCAACTCGATCATCGATTCTTCATAATTCTCTAATGCATATTGGCATTGTGCGATTTTTAACGTTGTCTCTAAACGAATCGGTTCTTCATGTTGCCGAAGAAGGAAGTAATCTCTGATAGCAGAAGGATATTGTTGAGCATTATAGTTTCCTTCTGCCCGAGTTCTGAGTTTGATTATCAGACTATCCTGTATATCGACTATCCGCGAATCGACTAAACCTTTTTCCTTGAGTGAATTTATTTCTGAAAAGGATTCATTGACTTTGCCGTTTGAGAACAGCGTGTTCACATGCTGTAGCGTGTAAGTAACATCATTGTATCGTTGGATACTTTTCTGATCTTTAAAGTATTGAAAAGCCTGGACAATTATAAAACAGAATCCCGCAAAGGCAACAAAGACAAGTAAGGTAAGTCCTTGCGTTCTGAAGTATGATTTGTCAACTTTATAATACTGTTCTTGTTTTTGATTTCTATAATTACTTTTTGTGTAGCTGCTTTTGCTTTGGTTGGCATACCTATTTGTTGACGAATGCGCTGTCGAAGTTTTAAACTGCCGATCGTAGCGTTCACGCTTATGGAAATCAGTTAAAGTGTGGTAGGCTTCATTAATCGATTTGAATTTTTCCTCGGCCGCAGCGTTGCCCGGATTTTTGTCAGGATGGTAGACTTTCGCCAGCTTTTTGTAAGCCGATTTGATTTCAGCAACACTGGCTGTTGAGTGAACCCCCAATATGCTGTAATAGTTTTTCACAAAATCATCCATTGTTTGGTAAACGCTGCAAATATCCAAAACTGTAAATCATGCAGCTTATTTTGCACCCCTCAATTAAACGAAAAAAGGTGCTCGTTAAAGCACCTTTTCTATATCACCTAAATGGATAATTAAACTTTTGCTAATTCCTGAACAAGGTCAATAATCTTGTTAGAATATCCCCACTCGTTATCATACCAGGATACTACTTTCACGAAATTGTCGTTCAAAGCAATTCCGGCTTTTGCATCAAAGATTGAAGTGCGGGCATCACCTAAGAAATCAGAGGATACCACCTCATCTTCTGTGTAACCTAAAATTCCTTTTAGTTCACCTTCTGATGCTTCTTTCATTGCGGCTTTTATTTGTTCGTACGATGCAGGCTTTTCTAAGCGCACAACCAAATCCACCACCGAAACGTCAGACACAGGAACGCGGAATGACATACCGGTTAATTTTCCTTTCAACTCCGGTAATACTAATCCTACAGCTTTAGCTGCTCCGGTTGAAGAAGGTATAATATTAGAGAAACCACCGCGGCCACCTCTCCAGTCTTTTGCTGAAGGACCATCGACAGTTTTTTGTGTTGCTGTAACTGCATGTACAGTGCTCATCAACCCTTCAAGGATTCCGAACTTATCGTTCAATACTTTAGCGATAGGAGCAAGGCAGTTTGTTGTGCACGATGCATTTGAAACAATCGTATGCGCTGAAGTTAATTTCTTATGATTTACGCCCATAACGAAAGTAGGAGTGTCATCTTTAGCCGGAGCAGAGAAGACAACTTTTTTCGCACCAGCGGCAATGTGCTTCTGACCATCCGCCTGAGTAAGGAATAATCCGGTTGATTCAATGATGATTTCAGCACCAACCTCAGACCACTTCAAATTGGCAGGGTCTCTTTCTGCTGTAACACGAATTTTCTTTCCGTTAACGATCAGGTTTCCGTCTTTTACTTCAACAGTACCATCAAATCTTCCATGAGTTGAATCATACTTGAGCATGTACGCCATGTAGTCTGGTTCTACAAGGTCGTTGATACCAACAATCTCAATGTCTTTTCGATTGACGGCAGCTCTAAAAGCGAGGCGACCGATGCGGCCGAATCCGTTGATTCCTACTTTTGTCATTTTTCTATTTGGTTTAAATTTCGAGAAGCCAAAAATAAACGACCTGAAGACCAAAACCAATGAAATAAAATATGGTTTATGAAAAATTTTATCGCACAGGTTTGCAAATCAAGAGTGTGGGTCTATCTTTGCAGCCTCTTTTGAAGGAATTTCAAAAGAACACACCCACACAAAGCCCAATACCATCTAAAATGGTCCGTTCGTCTAGGGGTTAGGACACCAGATTTTCATTCTGGTAACACGGGTTCGATTCCCGTACGGACTACTTTTTTCTAATCATCCAGCATCAAAACCTCTTAGACAAAAATGTTTAAAAGGTTTTTTTATTTTTGATTAGCCTCATACTTCTTACTACAACTCAAAGTTGAGAAGGCTAGTTCAGTGCTTGAAAAGAATAGCGCAAATGACCCATCGCATGAAGACCATAGCTTATACTATTTCGGGAAGGTATAAGTGTCTTTAGTTCCTGACTTCAATCTCCTCACATGCTTTAGTCAATTTCAGGGGAGTGCCACGCGTCAGTACGAGAGAGCAGGAAGTTACACCAATGCGGAGATAATGAGGCAGGCTTTCCACCGAGTAAAAACGAGACAGTCCAAATACTCCACCGGTACGCACAGGTTTAGAATAGAATCGTCTACATCTTTTACGAAGACGCATCGGCCGATAACTGGTGCGTCCAAGTATTCAGCAGCAACACGATGATCAAGAGCAGGATCGTCTATATTTTTTACGGAGATGTATTGGCCGGCAACAGGGATGTCTAAATACTCCGCAGGTACGCACTGGTTGACAACAGGAGAGCATAATTCTTCCGCGAAATGTAGGGTGCACTCAACAGGAGAGTACCGTACCGTCAACTGATTCGTGCTGAACTTCCACGAAATTCACCGTACACTCCGCAGGTATGCACTGTTCTGTTAACGGAATGCACAGATTACTCCAAAGGTAAGCACCGTTACGTTAACATGTTCGCCTGGCCGTTAGCGAAATCGACCGTACACTCCGCAGGTATGCACTGTTCTGTTAACGGAATGCACTGATTACTCCACAGGTAAGCATCGTTACGTTAACATGTTCGCCTGGCCGTTAGCGAAATCCAGCGTACGCTCCGCAGGTAAGCATTGAACCGGAGCGAAAACAAGAGCATTTGTGTATATACCTTCTGAGTATTTCTAAGTCATGAACACCTCATTTTCAGGGTGCCATCGATATTAAAAATATATTAGAATCCACTCTGTGCCGATACAATGTTAAGTCATTAAATCCAATTAGCCCTACCGGATACATTGATATAACAGGCCATCTGAATACAGGGGGAAACCCAGGCTGTCCCGATCTTTACAATTCTGATTTGAGTAGTATTGGGCTATATCATTTCTACTGTATTTCGTAAATGATCGAGAATCCTCACCATTGCCAAGGTATCCAATTTACAATAAGCCAACAACTGTTCACGCTGAACCTTTACTGTTTCTGCATCTTGGTTTTTAAGTTGCGCGTAAACCAAACTCGCTGTTCCACCATCTTGAATCTCCAGAGCATCATAACGTAATTCTGGAATCAGCACAGGCAACACTGCCTTGATAGAATAACTTCCCTTAAACTGAGGATGATAGTACCATCGTTTTTGGAAAGGGAGCATCAAATCAAAAATGCGATCATGAATAGCGAGTAATTTTGTTTCGTGTTGCGGATATAACTCCGCCAGCTCTTTAATCCGTGCCTTTTCAAAAGACATATTGTAACATACAATGCTTCCAGTTTCACCAAGGGCTTTCAGCATAACTTCAATAAGTCTCAACCTTGGATCATTGATGCCATCTCCGAGAAATGCGTGATGTTCGACCTCTCCATTACTTGCGTGTTGTACATGAAGTGAAAATTGAAATGGAATTTGTTGATAGGGTCTGCTATCATCAAACTCAGGAATCCCAGGCATAATCGTTTCAAAGTCAAAGAAATAAAGAGGATATACGAGAGGTTCTAAAAACCGTTCAATTTCATCTTTTTCAATATCTATTTCACCTGATCGATAATAGGTAAGTTGCATAGAGGCTGTAGCTCCCAATGTGTAATCCTCTGGTATTTCATCCAGATGCTTATATCCTTCTTCTAATAATTTCCAGCCAGCCCCACGTGCGAGTGAAAGAACCGAATTATCTTTTGGCATGTGTGCCCAACAATGCATGGTGAAATCACATTCATATGGAGTCACACAATGTGGCCCAATATTGATATAGTGTGGCATCGGGAACAATCGCCATGTTTCCAGAAAGTGCAAAGGCAGGAAATCCGATTACTGTTCCAGTGGCAGGAGGTGATAGTATTGACCAGGTTAATAACTGACCTCTGTCCATATCGGACACATGCAACAACGTGCCGATATTTTTAGCGGCACTGGCTTGTCCTGAGGAAAGTCCTGCATCTGATCCCATGTCAAAGGTTGGTTGGATATTCGTAACCTGACTATGAGCAGGTAAAACAAACAATACCAACAGGGCAATCAAAACAACATAAGGTTGGTTATGAAGCCGAAGGGTTAAGCGCCTGGTTGCCGATTCAACATAGTTTTGTGCAGGTGTTTTCATAGAGTTTATGTCTTTGTATAGGACAAAAGTGACGAGTTTCACTTTGGAATAAATCAGGGTGATCCTGATTTGAAAAAGATCAGGGAGTAGTGAAGAAATACAGTTCCTTATTTTAAAAAATGCCTGTATTGGAAGTTGCCGGTCACATTAGGATTGAGTTTATAACGAAATCAATAGGAACATAAGGGAAATCCTGATGCTGACATGTTTAGTTCAGTGCGTCAGCTATGAAGAGAAAAATACAGTATACATCGATGAGTAAAATACTTTTTGTACTTCGCCAGGTAAAAAAGCACGTAAACCAGTACAATTGTATCGAAGAAATAAACTCAAACCGGATGGCCATACTTTGCAATTACTATATCGCAGAATGACTGAATCTATTCTTTTGCCTACAATTCTTACCACGTCAAAATTCCTGCTATCTTTTTTCTAATATCCAATTTAATATTATCTTAGAGAAGATGTTTACATAATCCGGTAGTGCAGGGGTGCCGGAAGTTAGGTATTATAACGTATAGGGTCAATGCAATCATGACCACTAATCGTTTCAATTTAAAAGTTATCTGAATGGCAATAGAAATCGACAATCAACGATTCCGAAAATTACTACAGGCTTATCCGGCAAAGGCAATTGAAATACTGTATGAACAATATGCACAATCCCTTAAGAAACTGGCATTGAAACTCACGCAGGATGAGTTGGCCACAGAAGACATTGTCCAGGAAGCCTTCATCGTTATTTGGCAAAATCACAAGCATCTTGCACAGCAAAATGATCAATCCATTGAACCCTATTTTGTTCGCATTGTGCGAAATAAATCCATTACTTTCTTCAGAAAAAAAAGGATGAATACAGTCACTCATTTTTTACCGTTGAAAGGTGAGCAGATGAGGAATGCTGAGAAATCAATGGAACTGCAAATAATTGAGAAAGAATTATCCCTGCAATTAAGAGAAGTTGTTGCCACCCTCCCCTTACGCGAGCGGGAATGTCTGTTGATGAGATTCGATGAGGAGATGTCGATTCCGGAAATCGCGGATAGATTGAAGGTTACTCCAAAGGCAATTGAACGCAGTCTGACCAGTGCAAGAAAAAGGTTAAAAAAATACTGGGGTTAAAAGTGAATTCACCATCATTGATTGAGGTACACCGAAAGCCACCGGATATCCTTGTGCCATTGCTGAAAACTATTCTGATAATGTTCATCAAGACGGTTGTGAACAATCTCCAGCTTCACTTCGGCTTCATTTAATTGCTCGAGCAATAATTTCATTTCTTCAATGCGCTGAAGATAATATGAATGATTAATGTGTCGATGAATGGTTAAATCATAATGCTTGTGTATGAGGATGGCGAGGCTGTCGAAGCGATTCAAGAGTTTGTACGGTCAGTCATACTGATGTAGAGTTAACGATCTATTGAATTCAAAGCAACAGGGTCCGGCATCTTTACATATTAACCTAAACAGTGAATGAAATTCTGTCTATAAAGAATACCGGCCCTGGCTTAAAGTTAAGGAGCCCTCCTTAACGGCTTTATCGGGAGACTAAAAGAATAGCTTCCGGGTATACAGAGATGATCATTACACGTCATGTAATGCAACGATATTGTTAGCTCAATGGGAATATGACTTACCTGAATTGGCTGTATAAAGGATACGACATGATCATACCATACAATATCCATTTCATACAACGAATCAAAAAAGTTAACGCCTTCGCCCTTTTCTTGAGCCTTGCTCACCAGGTGTATTTCATCATTGCTTTCAATACTGATCAAAGTAGGCATTGGACCACCTTCTTTCAAAGATTGGGAATAGATATGCCACCCGGGTGCAAGGTTAGCGGTGGCGGTAACGACAACAAGAGTTTGATTAATAATTTTGTATTCGAAGCACCAACGAATGGGCTCACTCCCTTTCGCTGAACCTGGTAACAAAGCGCACTGAAAACTTAAACAGAAAATGAATTTTAATAGCATATAAAATGAAACAAACTTCTATAGAGGAAGTGACTTAGAGCCTGAAAACCCACAGTCGGAATATTTTATGCCTTGAAGATGGAGGAGTTAAATTCAATAGGCTAACAGCACGCTAATGATGGTGGATTATTAAAATACAGTATATTGCTGAAGTACATAGGTTGAAAATCATTCGGTTTAAATAATAAAGGTTTTGAAAAAAGGATTACTTGTCTTATCGCTTGCTTTATCAACGCTGTTAGCGATAGCACAAAATGATAAACGATACATTGAAGTAATTGGATCGGCCGAAAGCGAAATCAATCCGAATATCATTGTGCTTTCGATACGCCTTAAAGAGTATGAGGAGAATAAAACCAAGATTACATTAGACAAGATTGAGAAAGATTTTCTGGAAGCAGTTAACAAATCAAAAATAGAAAAGCAAAATATTGCGCTGGCTGATTTAACAGCAAATGCGATTTCGCAGAAAAGACGCGACAGAGAAACCTATTCACAAAAGACCTACGAGATTACATTTTCTAAAACAGATGAAGTTTTATTGCTGCTCGAAAACCTTAAAAATGTAAAGATCGATTTCCTGGATATTGTGAAACTGAGCCACACGGAAATTGAGAAATACAGACTTGAGATTAAAATTCAGGCATTAAAAGCAGCAGAAGCAAAAGCTGATGCATTGCTTCATGCAGTAAATGTAAAAAGGGGTAAGCCGCTACTCATTCAGGAAAATCCCTCGTATGAAAATTTTAATCAAAGTCTCGTTCTCTCAAACAGGTCGTATTATGCCAATGCAGATATGGACATTGAGTACTCTGGCACAAGTGAAATTGCCCTGAAGAAAATAAAATTGCGTTTTGAGATTCTGGCGCGATTTGAGATTGAGTAAAAAAAATTCATCACGAATCAAAGAGCACACGGATGATTCCATCACCATTTGTGCATGCGTGGCCATTACATTTACCCTTGCATTTCTTCCCAACAAATTATTATCTTACTTAAAGATTCCCTGAACCACCAGTGATCTCTCCTGATCCAATAGCCCACCTGGAATCTGAAGTGTTTTGTAAAGGGTATTGAATAGGATAGAGGCTTGATGTTTTTACAAAGATTAAATGAAAGACAATGAGAAATAATAACATCACGAAAGATGACCACACAGCAGCATACATCTAAAAAAATATAAACGACATGCGTTTATATTCCGAAATATATAAAACATGCGTTTAGCCAATTGTTGGCGGCAAGCCCTCAGGACAACTAGAACAACTGAATGAATACCCTACGGACACTGACAATAATTCTCAACTTATTAATCATTATCGGGGCTGGACATGGAATTGGACCGTTGGGACTTTTTGAAATTGTAAGTGTGCGAGAGTTAATTTCGGGAGACTTTAATTTCAATATTGCTGGACAGTATGATGAGAGGCTAATGACTGTCGGACTTATTTGTTTAATGGGACAATTAACGCTAACAGCAAGCTTCTTCTTTGACGGTAGAATCAAATCATTATTGACAATTATCGGGTGTTTGGTAATGTTGACTGGGACTTACATTCTTACAAAGGACTCACGGGACATGAACTTGGATATGTTCTCGCTCATCTTTAGTTTGCCATTTATTGGGGCCTCTCTGGTGCTACTACTGAGAGAAATCCGAAACCTACGACAAAACAGTAAACGATTGACTTAAGAAATGGAATAGGTGAAACCGGGCCAGCCGCCAACAAAATGTATAAAACATGGCTGGTGTTCGGTGTAAATTTGTAGTTTAGTTTTTCAAATTACGTTTAGTGTTGTGGGACAGTGACGCGCTTCGAAAGCCCAGCCACGTTTCATACATAAACGTTGCCAGCAATCATTTTATGACAGAAGAGACTCTAATATTTAAGGACAAGAAAATAACCGAGGACGACCTTGAGATAATATTTCATAAGGACTTCACGTACATATACAATGAGACCGAGTTTCCTATAGTTTATTATAAGCTGACAAAGTGTAAGCACTTGGACAAAGTGGACTTTGAAAACATGGACTACTACAATAATTTTGAAAAGGTATCTGACCGTGTTGTTACTAAGGCAATTAGTTGTTGCATTCATAAAATATTCAATGCGAATTATGCGTTATCTTTTTTAAAATGCTTCCGCAAAGTTGAGATAAAATCCACTAACACCGCCCGGACCAAAACCCATATCAATACGAAGGTTTACATTGCTGCCGCTATCTACGCGTATACGCACACCACCACCATACGATAATCGAAATCCATTAAGCGCTAAATCATCATAGCCTTTTCCAACACGACCTGTACCTACCCATCCGACAATACCAAAGATATTCCAGATTGGCATTCGGTATTCAATTTGTCCATCCACTAATACGTTATCGCGAATAGCACCTTTATAGTATCCTCTCATTTTATCCTCGCCTCCGAGTTGTGCGAGATCATAATACGGAACATTACCATCAGTGAAAGTCGTAGACGCTTGTACCGCGATAACGTGTTTAAGATTTTTCCACGGCTTAAAATATTTTCGCATGTCCAAATCAAACTTGGTGAACTGATACCTGCTGCCAATGGACTCGGGATAAAATACCAACGTTGTAAGAACCAAAGCACCCGCAGAAGCATTATACCTATTGTCGCGGCTATCAAGTGCTCCAGCAACACCCACCCCAAAATCGGTTCCACCTTTCAGGCCTGCAACATCATCTTCTATTAAAAAACTATTGCTATCGGTTTCAATGTCAAAGTAATTTGCAATATCCAAACCAACACCAGCATAGAAGTGTTTTTTAATGCGGATGAGTGCTGTGGTCGCAAATTTTATCCGATTTGTTGTAACCTGTTCTACATTATCTCTGGAGACATCATTTCCGATCCCCAACATGTATTCTGGTTGTTTCTTGAAATTGAAAAAACTTAAGAACATGTATTTGTCCTCTTTAAAAATTAAGTCATTTGCGACCGATACGTTTATTCGTCCTTTTGTAGAGAACGTTGCTACTTCTGAAATTTTAGAGGGTCGTGAAACAGTATCCTTTTTGGAAGCATGAAAGGTGTTGAACTTGGCCAATCCAAAAACGTTACCAGCGTCAGTAGAGTAGGAAATAAGCGGCACCGGACAATACTTAAAAAAATTCTCCGCCTTTTTATTAAATGAATTAAAACTCGATATCGAATCAGACTTTTGTTTAGTGCTGTCTGATTGCGCCAACGCGTTGATCAAGCTAAGAACAAAGAGCGTTAATAGCAGGATTTTATTTGGGCTCATAGTGTAAGAGAAATTTTTATTTTGAAAATGATAGAGTTTATTTCGATGTCAGAATGTTTCACGGGATAACAGGTAAAGCTGCAAGATGTTGATATTCAATCCACTTTGATCCAATAGATTTAATCCACCATCTAACCCAAATTCCAGTTTGTCAGAGTTTGGTTTAGCTCCAAATAACAGTGAAATCAATACCTGGATTTGTGCTTCATAAATACCTATGCAAAGCACTCTTGATAGTAAATATTTACGGATCATGGAAGTTTACCTTTAATTTTGAGAATCAGAGGCTGTCTCAAAAGTAGAGACAACCTCTTTATTATTTGGACAGCTATCTGAGTAAGTCCACGTATCCGCAAATCTGAAAGGCTTCATTTTACTTTTGAGGATGCCTCTTGCTATTAAAACTTAATACCCAACCCTACCGATGCTGTATTCAACCAGCCATCTTTATAAAAGCTGTTCGTCATCCATATTAACTCGTACTCACCAGTCAAAAATAGTTTCTCATTAAAGAAGAAGGATGCTCCAGCACCACCACCACCTGTAAAGCCGGCATCATTATCTTCAAGACTAATAGC
>DAIQPD010000327.1:0-2659 GCA_036787535.1 Chryseolinea sp. | reverse complement strand
GCTCTTTTGGTTTGCGCATTTGGTATTTTGCGCATAGGTATTGCAGTGGTTGAAGACTTATTCAGATCAATTGTATTGGCAGAGATTCTTACTGATACCACCCTTCTGATAATTTTCTCAACCTTATTTTATATTGCTTTAACAAAGCCAACGTTTAAAGGTATTCACCCTGCTGCTGGCATATTAGTAATTCTCTTTATCAGTTTCAACTTCGTTGAGTTTGCTGGCGTATCGGGCAATTCGGAGTTTAATATAATTGCAGCCATCCTTGGCCTGGCTTGTCTTTTCACTGGAAGATGGATGTATGCGCTAACATTTGCCATTGTTGCAATTGTCGCTATCCTTCAAATCATAATTCTTTATAATAAAGAATTCATGCAACCCTTTTTCCTGTATTCAAGTGACCAATACAGTGATTTTATTTTCAGTATCATTTGTGTTATTACCATCACTTTTCTTCTCAAGAGCCTAGCTTCAAACGAGCGAAACAAACTTGAAAGTAAAATTACGGAACTAAACATCAGCGTTAACCTGGCAAAAACGACCAATAGAAAACTGGTTCAAAAACATACAGAATTAGTAGAAGCCCGAGCTTCACTCGCATCAGAGGTAGAGAAAAGAACACTTCATCTTAACAAACAAAACGCGGCTATTGAAAAATACATTTATTATAATACTGAAGAGCTTAAAAATCCTTTATTGAATCTGTTAGAAGCCGTTGATGAATACAAAGGAGAATCACCGCTATATCCATTTCTTCAAATTTCATCTATCGAATTAAAATTGGTGATTGGCACGATTAACAATGCCCTTACTTCTGATCAAAAACTAGATCGATCCAAAATCAGGTAAAGCATGAACAAGGACTTTGAATCAAATATTTTTCGAATTGGATTGGTAGCATGTACGCTGTACCTAATCATGCAGTTCCTACGCGACATTGTTACAACAGCTCCTATCATCAACACGTTCATTAATCTTTTCTCCCTTGTAGTGGTGGTGTTCATGTTGTATCTTGCAAATTACGACAGACTTTACAAGTGGGTTAACCTGAGCTTCTTCCTATTCGTGCTGCTTCCTTTGTTTTCATTTTTCTGGATTCGATATGGTGGCATTAATGGATCTGTTCCCTATTTCTTTACACTTTACTTTTTATTTGCAATCCTAAGTTCATCTGGAATTACAAGTATTATGTCGGTTTGTGCTGGCTTGGTGATGCTCACTTTGCTGATTCTCTTTCCTTCTTTATTTTCAGAAAGCCCTTCCATCTTTCCTTTGGAAGAAGAGCAACTTAGCATTGATTTTCTAATTACCTGCGTGCTTCTTACAGGGTTTACCCTTTTCGTTCGCAATCGATTTGACCACTATAGAAGGCAGGCAGAACATCGAAATAAGCAGCTTGAAAAAATTGCCCTGACATTAAACCAGCAACATGAAACACTTTTGCGTGAGCAAATGGAAATTGAATCGATCAACAATAATTTAGAACAGCTTATTCATGAACAAACACAACAAATAGAAGATCATAATAAATCGCTCTCTGAATATGCTTTTATTAATGCACACATGTTACGAGCTCCCCTATCGCGAATTATCGGGCTCACTGATTTGATGGAACGTGATGCTCTAAATGGTAATCGAAAAAAAATTATAGAGGTAAAAAATTTGGCAAACAACATGGATAAAGTTGTTCGAAAAATTACAGATGCCTTAGATTAGAAATATCCTCCGAAAAAAATCAGTCAATACCTTATCCATTGTTAAGAGGATTAATCTTCTTTTTTAATTGGGTGCCTGAAAAACACAATACCAAACAAGACACCAAAAATTATGTAGAGCAAACTTGGCAACAGCATACGACTATTGTGCGAGGAAAGGTATGACTTACTTAATGCAAGTGCCCCAATCATAAAGTGGGCAAGATTTCCGATGGCAATTGGCCGGCCGTAAATACCTCCTATTAAATTCGCCTTTGCTGTCCAGTTTACCATTGCAAAAGCAAAATACAAAGCTCCCATGAGTTGAAGAATCAGCGGATTCATACCGCTTTGATCCGAGCCAAAATATGAAAGCGTTTCGTGAGGCATAAAGGATAATACAATCCCGTTTATGCCCATGATGACCGAGCTGGCAGTCATTAATAGTTTCGTGTTCATTCTATAATTTTAATACCCATATCATTAAAAACAAAAAGGTACCCTATCCAATTCGATAAGATACCTTCTACTATTTTTTTTAAAGTTCTACTTCTTTCTCTTCAATACCTTCTCTGCTGCTGCCACAATGTTCTCCGGACCAAGTCCGTACTTGGTAAGAAGTTGAGTAGGCGTTCCACTTTCTCCGAATGAATCGTTTACGGCTACATACTCCTGAGGTGATGGATTAAATTGCGCAAGAACCTGCGCTACGCTATCTCCTAACCCACCATTGCGTTGATGCTCTTCGCAGGTAACAACACATCCCGTCTTTGAAACTGATTCAAGAATAGCTTCTACATCAAGTGGTTTGATGGTGTGCATATTTATTAATTCAACACTAATTCCTTTTGCTGCCAGTATCGCTTCGGCCTCAATTGCATTCCATACCAAATGACCACAGGCAATGATGGTTACATCCTTACCTTCAATCATTTTATCAGCTTTGCCAATGACAAAGGGTC
>DAIQPD010000107.1:0-13457 GCA_036787535.1 Chryseolinea sp. | reverse complement strand
AGCCTTGCCCTAATTGTTTCATCGTTACCTGCGACAATCTTGAACACAAAGGAAAAATCTATTGGATATGTTACAGTCTCTGGAAATCAGGAGCCTACCTTCCTTTGCTTTGTGGCTCTGTCATTCCGTTTTTGCACATCAATGATATATCAGCCGAAATTGAAAAAGCTATTCAGAAGGTGAATAGAAAACCGAAAGAATTTGATGAAGGCGTTTCTATACTTCAGCAAATGATGCACACTGAAAAATTGCTGGAATTACAATTAAAGCTCATCTCAGAAATCAAAGGCTCCATATCAAGGAAGCTATGGAAATAGAATCGACTCTTATTTTTATCAGAGATTTTATTGGAGTCCTTTAATCTGATATTTCAATAAATAATAAAATATAGAATCTCTCCAGGAAGAATGGGAAGATCGCCACCTACCCTCTAAAGGGTACTCACTACCAACATCCATCCGCCCCATAAGGGTATTAAAAAATGACACCTGCAAGCGATTGACGCAGGTTGTCCGTCAAGTCTACTTTTACTGCGAACTTAACAAAGGCAAGAGTGAAGACAACATCAATCTACTTTAGTATAATATTTACCATAATGTGCTGTGGAGTGTTGACGGCACAGCAACGCGTGATCACAGCAGGAAGTGCTGTCACAGAAACAGTTTGTGCGCTGGGTGATTGCGATAAAATTATCGCTTCGGATCGTACAAGTTTATTCCCTTCACAAATTCAGCAACTTCCTTCAATCGGCTATCGAACCAGTATCAATGCAGAAGGTATCATCAGTTTGAAACCTACATTGATCATCGCTGAAAAAGACTATGTAGATGATGCGGTGCTTACACAGCTTTCATCCACGGGTATCAAACTGGTAATTGTTGAACGGAAGCTAAATTTTAATGATACCAAAAAGTTCATTGCACAAATTGCTACAGCATTGGGCCGTGAAGCAGAAGGAAACAAAATTATTGCGGAGAATGAAACAGCATTGGCAGAAGCGAATGCATTAATGAAGCGAGTAATATCAACTCCTAAAGTCCTGTGTGTTTACAATCGCGGTACGAGTACTGTAAGCATGGCGGGTAAAGACACGTTTGGTGATATTATAAACTATGTAGGCGGAGTAAATGTATTTGCGGACACACAAGGTTACAAGCCTTTGAACACCGAAGCACTGATTGCCTCCAACCCGGATTATATCGTAATGACTTCAACTGGTTTTGAAAGCATCGGTGGAATGGAGGGTGTATTGAAAGTAGCAGGTGTAGCACAAACTACAGCTGGTAAGAAAAAGCAAATCATCGCCATTGATGCGCTGCGCCTCACCAACTTCGGACCACGCTTTGGCGAAACAGTGAAAGAACTGGTGATGCTTCTACACCCTGAGCTAAAAGCAAAGTAGCTGATGAATGCTCTACTTATTTTTCGGGATAGCAAAAACGCCATGATCATTTTGGGATTGAGTGTATGCCTGGTGGCTACAGTTTTATTCTCATTGTCGGTTGGTGCAGTGTCCACTCCTGTGAAAGATGTAGCTGTTATTCTTCTTCACAAACTTGGATTGTTCTCTTCGGTTGAATCGGACAGCATGCACGAAGTCGTGATGAACAATATTCGCATTCCGCGAATACTAATGACATTATTAATTGGTTCATCATTGGGAATCAGTGGCGCTGCCTTACAAGGATTATTCAGAAATCCATTAGTTGAACCGAGCTTGATCGGAGTTTCGGGGGGATCGGCAGCAGGTGTTGTAATGGTAATTGTATTTGGAGCATCATGGGGATTTGCCACTGATGGCTTATTGTATAATTCATTACTTCCAATCGTTGCCTTTGGAGGAGGATTGATTGCCACTTTCCTGGTACTGAAACTCAGCAATCAAATGGGCAGAACCAATATCGCTGTATTGGTATTAGTTGGTGTTGCTATCAACGCGCTGGCCGGAGCTGTCATTGGCCTGGCAATATTTTATGCGGATGAAAATCAACTCCGCACGTTTACGTTCTGGACACTTGGCGATCTGGGTGGCGCATCATGGGAGAAACTGATTATTGCTGTACCCTTACTTATTTTTTCTTCTGCGGCACTTCTTCTTTTTTCGCCAGCCTTGAATGCACTTGCATTGGGTGAAGCTGAGGCATATCACATGGGTGTAGATGTAGAGCGATCGAAACGCATCATTATTTTTCTAAGTGCACTTGGTGTTGGTGTCAGTGTTTCACTTGCTGGGATGATTGGCTTTGTTGGTCTTGTTATTCCACATTTAGTACGCGTATTATTCAATGCGGACAACCGACTAGTGCTGCCAGCTTCTATCCTCGGAGGATCATGGCTGCTCATCATGGCAGATATTGTGGCGCGAACTGTTGTAAGCCCGGCAGAATTACCGATTGGTGTAGTCACAGCATTGATCGGTGCTCCCTTCTTCATTGGCTTGTTGATGAAGGCGAAACTCAAAAATGAATTGTGATGTATCAGGCTACTAACATTTCATTTCGCATTCGCGACAAAGTCATTCTTGATGATGTGAATCTTACATTACAGCCGGCCATGTTCACGGCCATTGTGGGACCTAATGGTGCAGGCAAGAGTACGTTACTTAAAACACTTGCGTACGAACATCAGCATTTTCAAGGAGATGTAGTTATCAATGGCAAGCCAGTTCAAAAATATAGTCCGAAAGAATTGTCGATGGTTCGTGCTGTTTTACCGCAGAACTCACAAGTGCAGTTTGCTTTTTCGGTTGAACAAATTATTCTTCTAGGTCGTCATGCACACCGGACAACAAAAGCTGAGAATGAAAAAGTAGTTAATGATGTAATGACCTTAACAGGCATTACTTCTTTTCGTGAACGAAGCTATCACACCTTATCAGGTGGAGAGAAACAGCGCGTGCAACTGGCTCGCGTATTAGCCCAAGTCTGGGAAGAGACCCTTTATCCGCGATATATTTTACTCGATGAACCAACCTCAAGCCTTGATATCGCACAACAACAATTGATCTTTAGTCTCGCGCGTCAAGTATGCGAACGCAATATTGGAGTAATGGCTATTGTTCACGACTTGAATCAGGCTGTTCAATTTGCGGATCAGCTTTATTTTATGCGCGATGGGAAAATTATGGCTGCCGGGGAAGCCCAGTCTGTTTTTACGAAAGCCAACATTGAAGAAACGTTTTGTTGCCGGGTGAATGTGTATCACGATCCATGCAATAATTGCCCGTTCATCATTCCCGAAAGAGAAGAGCTGACAGTGACAAAAAATAAAATACGACTTACCATCAACTAATTAAAAAATTCAAATCAACACACAATCAAATTAACGAATGAATATGAGCACAGCAATAGAATCAAAATCAACTACTCTTCATGAAGCGTGGAGAGGAATTCAAAGCGCAAAACCGGGGATCAGAATACGGGAAGCGGCAAAGGAATTGGGTGCGAGTGAAGCCGAATTGCTCGCTACAAAAGTAGGGAAGGATGTAGTGCGCCTTCAAGGCCCGTGGCCTGAGTTATTGAAAAGTTTCAAGTCACTTGGCAAGGTAATGTCGCTCACACGCAATGATGCTTGTATACTGGAGCACAAAGGTCCGTTTCAGGTAATTGATATCATGGGAAGCGGAGCGCATTCCGTGGCCACTGTAATTGGCCCGATCGAGACACGTGTATTCTTCAGCGCATGGCATGTGGCATTTGCTGTAACGGAAGAAAAATCAGACCGCGTTTTGAAGAGCATTCAGATTTTTGATAAAGCAGGTGAGGCCATAACTAAAATATATCTGCAGGAGAAAAGCATTGAAGAAGTGTATGAGAAAATTATAAATAATTTTCGTTCTCCTGATCAAAGCCTGGAGCTTGATGTTCAACCCTATCCAGCAGAAGAGTTTTCTGCATCTGTAAACAAAGAGGCTTTTCTCGCTGACTGGTCTGAATTAAAAGACACACACGATTTCTTCGGAATGTTAAGAAAGCACAAAGTACAACGGTATCACGCATTGGAATTGGGGGAAGGTAAATTTACATACCAAGTAGATCCTCAACGCACACCTAATCATATTCTTGATTCTGCCTCCGCTACAAAACTTCCCATCATGATTTTTGCAGGCAATCGCGGAAACCTTCAAATTCATCAGGGTAAGGTGCGCACCATTCGCGTTTTAGATCGCGGCCATACCGGACCAGAGCGCTGGTTGAATATTCTCGATCCCGATTTCAATATGCACTTAAAGCAAAACGATGTTCACAAAGCATGGGTAGTGAAGAAACCTACGAGTGATGGTGAAGTTACATCAATCGAACTTTTCGATCGTGAGAAAAATCTGATCGCACAATTTTTTGGCCTGCGCAAGCCAGGCATTCATGAATTGGAAGCATGGAGAAAACTGGTATGTGAAATTCAGGTACTGAAATAATGAAAGTGATTTCCTATAAACGATTTCTTGGTGCCTTGCTGTGCATGAGTTTTCTCTTCGGAATTATTCCAAAGAAGATTGCAGCACAAGACTCGCTGGCGCAGAAGCAACTTGATGAAGTAGTGGTGACGGCCACACGAAGCGAACGTGCTTTGTCTGAATTGCCAGTGCCCGTTACAGTAATTCAGAAATCACAAATCAAAAACATGGGTTCGCTCCGGTTGAACGATGTGCTTGGAGAACAAACGGGTTTGGCGATTGTGAGTGATCACCGAACTGGAATTCAGATGCAGGGTTTCAGTCCGGAGTATACCCTTATTCTTGTTGATGGTGAACCCTTGATTGGCAGAACCTCCGGAACACTCGAACTCAATCGCATTGCTGTTGGCAACATTAAGCAAATTGAAATTATGAAAGGTCCAAGTTCCAGCCTCTATGGATCGGAAGCATTGGCGGGTGTGGTCAACATTATCACAGAAAGACCAATCGGAGTAAACGGAACAATTACGTCACGTTATGGAGCGAATAACACATTCGATCTTGGTGCAACTGTAAACTACAAGAAGAACAAACTTGGCTTGTATGCTTTCGCGAATCGCTACAGTACAGATGGTTATGACCTTTCTACGGACACAGAAGGAAATACAGTAAGTCCGTTTGCAAACTATACCTTTCAATCTCGCCTTACTTACGACTTGACAAGCCGAACAAAGTTTTCGTTATCAGGCCGATATTTTAGTGAAGAGCAAGAGAGTGTTACCAACATTGGAACGCAAGATGCTCCGGTTTTACTTGAGGGAACAGGTGATGTTAAAGACTGGAACGTTAATCCAGTGCTGACGCACAATTTTTCAGACAAACTTAAAACCACATTTCGGTTTTATGGATCGAAGTATGCGGCCAATTCTTTGCTAAAGTATCAGCAAGACGGAACCACCTACGATGAAACATACTTTGACCTGACATTTAACCGTCCTGAGATTCAGGTTGAATATTTTATCAATGCAAAAAATTCCTTCACGATTGGTGTGGGAAGAATATGGGAGAGTGTTGAAGCCACGCGCTACGATGACAAAATAAAGTACCAGACCAACTATGCTTACACTCAGTATGAATGGCAACCAATCACAAAACTAAATGTATTAGCGGGAGGACGTTTCGATGATCATAGTGCTTATGGCTCGCAGTTTAGTCCGAAGTTGTCTGTGCAGTATGATGTATTGTCGTGGCTTGCCGTGCGGTGTTCTTTTGGTGTTGGTTTTAAGGCTCCAGATTTCCGTCAGCTCTATTTGAACTTTACCAATTCTACCGTTGGCTATTCTGTGTTTGGTTCAAATGTTCTGGTTGAGGGTATTCAACAGTTGGAAGATCAGGGTCAGATTGATGCTATTTTGGTTGATCCTTCTACATTCGGAGCGATCAACGCGGAAACATCAACCGCTTATAATTTTGGATTGAAACTTCAACCTAATCAGAAGTCATCTATTAATGTAAACTTCTTCCACAACGACATCAAAGATCTTATCGATACAAAAGCTGTAGCACGTAAGTCCAATGGGCAACAGGTTTTTAGTTATTACAATGTTGCATCGGTGTATACACAAGGGGCAGAGGTAGAAGGGAGTTACTCCTTAGGAGAAGGGCTAATTCTTTCAATTGGTTATCAGTTTCTCATCGCCAAAGACAAGGGTATAGTAGAGGAACTTGATGCGGGCAACGTCTATGCCCGTGATCCTGAAACCAATGCAACGAAACGAGTTGATCCAAAGGATTACGGAGGATTATTTAATCGCTCACGTCACATGGCGAATGCAAAATTATTTTATGAAAACCAAAAGGGGTGGAGTGGAAGCGTTCGCGCAATTTACCGTGGTCGTTATGGCTATGCCGATTTAAACAACAATACTATTCTGGATGACGACAGTGAGTATGTTGACGGATATGTAACCTGCAATTTATCTATAGGTAAATCATTTCAACAATGGCTGAAGGTGCAAGCTGGTTGTGATAATCTTTTCAATTATAAGGATGCCCAGTACATCCCATCCTTACCTGGCCGACTTCTTTGGGCAAGTGTTACACTAACGCTCTCGAAAAAAAAAGTAAAAACGAATCAGTGAAAATAAATCTAAACTATAAACAAAATGAAATACGTATCTAAACTTAATGTCGCCCTTTTTCTCTTTTCATCTGTACTATTTTCTGCCTGTGATGACGATGATGAAACTCCAATCGTTCAACTCGAAGCGACAACCGTTACTGATTTAAATTCGGTAAGCGCCAAGAATTATACACTGTTCAGTTTTGCCACGGGTGCAACAGTAGCAAATTCTGATAGCGCTTCCGCAAAATGGGATATTGGTTTCCGCGGAACAACCATCATACTCAATAGTGGTATTAGCGGCCCGGGTAATGCTGCTGGTCAAACAGTAACAGGGATTTTTGAAGAAATTGTAGAAGCTCCTGCTGATGGCTATGCTGTTGATGGTACTACCAAAGCTATTGTTGGAAGTGGTGGTTGGTATACCTACACAGGCGAAGCACCCACTGGCCCAAAACATGCAATACTTCCAAATGCAGGAAAGATATTGATATTGAAAACGGCTGATGGAAAGTTTGTAAAGGTTGAGATGATTAGCTATTACCTCGGCAACCCAAATACGACAACGGCTACGTTTGCTGATTTGGCAACTCGGCCTGCATCTCGCTACTATACTTTCCGCTTTATTTATCAGCCCGATGGTACGGCTAATCTGGAAACTACAAGATAGTTGAACAAGTTTTTCCCTGACAAAATCGAACAGAATCAAACAAAATTTATTTCTTCTTCATGTTTCCATGCAATAAGTGTTAATCATGGTAAAGATAACTTGGTGTTGTTGCTCCGTGCAAAAGACTACGGCATAAACGGTTCCCCCTTACAACTAACGTTTCCAGGAGCCCCAAATTATTCCGTTTCCTTTTGCTGGAGCTAGCACGCAAGCTGTGTGGCGACCATAATTAATACTTACAAGTATGGAAACTACAAATGAAAGGAAACATACGCTTCGATAAGAAGACCTTACTATTCAAAAAGGTTGACGATCGTGTATTTCGCAGATTTATTCAGCTTTGAGGTATCGGCTTTATTAGGTTCCTTGTCAGCAACAGACCATGTATGTTGTCATTTTTGAGGTCTGCTTTCTCTCAGAAATAGATAGAGAGGTAAAGAGGAACTTAAACCTACAGCAAAAGTTAATACCATTAATAATATGTTTCGCAATAAATGTTTACCCTTTGAT
Source organism: Chryseolinea sp. (assembly GCA_036787535.1). Lineage (GTDB taxonomy): Bacteria > Bacteroidota > Bacteroidia > Cytophagales > Cyclobacteriaceae > Chryseolinea. The sequence goes on along the minus strand of DAIQPD010000107.1, from coordinate 5,762 downwards.
TCTGAAAATAAAAACACCCAAAAGACCAAACACGTTATGAAAACTTGTGAACTAATATTTGCCGCTGGATTTGAGGCGAATATTGCCTTGCCAAAAGCATTGGGGTCTAAACTGTTTTCGTTGAGAAATTGAATAAAAAAATAGATTGGTACAATTGAACCTATGATGAAAAGTATAAAATAAGTTACTCTTAGATATTTCATTTGCTTTATCTTTTTGTTGTTCATTGACTAATGAAATTCTTACTATGAATTTTGCTGTTCATTCGCTATAAATGTTGTAAGCCTAGACGTTCTAAATATCCTAATTGTTCCAAAAAAGAGTTCCCGAATTTACAAAATCGGTTCAGATTTCGGTCGGAGTAGCCAAAATCCTTTAACTCCTTCACATTCCTTTCAAATCGTTTGAAGTCATTCGCGTTTCTGGAGAATCGTAAGGATTGGATTTGATGAGGGAAGTTGGTAAAATTCAATCAGAAACACGAGCGGGAATGTAGTTGACCGAGCTATTTACGCGGCCGGAGTTTGTCGATTACTTTTGTGCTGACCCAATAAACAGCAACACCTTTCTTTGCTGTTTGCGAGTAGAACAGAAATTTACCATCGGGAGAGATAACGGGTCGATAGGTCTTGAATTTATCTGAGTTTATCTTCTCGCCAAGATTGATCGGAGTTGACCATTCGTTATTCTTGTCCCTGAAACTCACGAAAAGTTCAATACGAATGATGCGGGATGTGGAATCGTTGTATACCATACCAGTTTCGTTCACCATCTGTTCATAAACCATATATGTTCCATCGGGTGAGATAAATGGGGCAGCATCGTCCAATGGTGAATTCAGGGTCTTTAAATTTCTGGTTACATAATTCCCGTTTTCTTTACGGCAGACATACACGTCAAAAAGGCCACCAACAAATTCCCCTCGCTGACCAGTGAAATAGATAGAACCATCCTTGTCAATAAAGTATCCGAAATCCAGTCCGCTTGTATTGATAGGAGTATCCATTCGTTCGGGCACTGATGAATATTCGGAATCGGTTAGTGCAATAGAATAAATGTCTGTGTCTGGCCAGGTAGTGGACTCCATTGTGAAGATTATGTTCTTCGAATCATTCGAAAATGTTGGGTTAAACGGAACTTTATCGCTGCCCTGAAATTTTAGCAGACAGGGTTTTAGCCATTTACCTTTCACCTGCGTGGAATACATTATTCCATACCGGCTCCAAACGGAATCAGCCCACGTATACACCAAATGTTTTCCATCCGGAGAAAACACAAGGCAATGCGATGTTTCATTTTCTATTGAAATAAATCCAGGTGCGAATTTCTGAGGGAGGGAGCCTGGCTGTTTCAACCCTAAGTACTCGCCAGAATAGCTTGACAATTCAAATCTTAGATTCTCCTCTTGTGCGAGAAGAATTGTGGGGATACTAAGCGCCATGAATAGAATGATCTTATTCATGATCTGAGCGGTAAGGCATTGAAGCATTCCTGTCGTTCCTGGAGTATCATAGTGATTGTGTTTTGAGTATATGAAGTTGGGAAAAATTGTAGATACAGTAAAGCCAAATTAGCTTTTCACGAAGAGGCCTATGCCATAATACTACAATCGACTGCAAAATCTTTATTGCCATCATTCCTCAATTAGCCTACAAAAGTCCTCAATTAGCCTACAAGCCGGGAATGTGGTCTGCTGACTTTTGTGCTGTTAAATCATTTAAAAACAAAATCAATGGCACAACAGAATGAGACAAATAAAGTGTGGTTCATCACGGGCGCGTCAAGAGGGTTTGGACGTGTGTGGGCTGAGGCTGCTCTTCAACGTGGCGACAAAGTAGCCGCCACCGCACGGAATCTAACAAGCATTGCTATCCTTAAAGAAAAGTACGGAAATAGTGTGCTTACGATTGAACTGGATGTAACAAAACCAGAACAAGTAAAGAGTGCGGTAACACAAGCACATGCCCACTTCGGAAGATTGGATATCGTTCTTAACAATGCGGGCTATTCACTTGTCGGAACAATAGAGGAAGCAAGCGCAGATGATGTGCGTGCTATGTATAACACCAATATTTTTGGGGCACTGTCTGTTATTCAAGCCGCCTTACCGCTACTGCGCGAGCAGGGCGGTGGACATATTCTCGGAACGTCAAGTAATCTTGGTCATGTAACCTTACCTGTGATTGGCTACTACAGTTCATCGAAGTGGGCATTCGAAGCGATACACGAAAGCCTGGCAGCAGAAGTGAAGGCTTTCAATATTAACGTAACGATAATAGAACCTGGAGCTTACGCCACAGAGTTTGGTAGCCCGGAGTCGTTGAAGTTCGCTGCGGGACTGGATATCTACACCGATTTCAAAAACCAGTTTTTTGATACTTTAAAAAACATGGAACGCGGTGATCCAAACGCAACACCAGAGGCTATCTTCAAAATTGTCGATGCGGAACATCCTCCATTGAGATTCTTCTTAGGCAGTCATTGTCTACCTTGGGTGCGGACTGCTTATGCTGAACGTCTGGCAACCTGGGAAGAATGGGAAACTGTGTCCAATGCTGCGCAGAGTGTATCAAAATGAACGCTATAAATAAAAATGACGTTTGATCAATGAAAAGGATAACCGAAGTCTCAATTTAATTGTTGCCTTGGTTATCCGCTTTTTTAAAAACTGAATATGAAAAAGGAAGAGAATGCACCACTCAAGCTTGAGTCTTTATCACAGGGTCTTGAACTCTTCGGCTTACCCAAGCCTAAACATCCGTTGATCACAATTATCAACGGTGCGAACGATCAGATTGACATGAATGGATTTCGACAAAACCATGTGTTAAGCTTTTACAAAATCTCTTACAAACCAAACCTCAGTGGCAGATTAAAGTACGGCCAAAGCTTCTATGACTTTGATGGAGGAGGTTTGCTGTTTGCTTCTCCTGGACAGATCATAGGTAGCAATGACAATGAGGCCAGTGTCTGTTCTGAATATACGTTGCTCATCCATCCGGATTTCTTTTTAGGCCACCAGCTTGCTAAGACGATTAAACTCTACGGCTTCTTCTCTTATTCAGCAAATGAAACACTACATCTATCCGATGATGAAAGAGCAACGATCATTTCCATATTTAAAATGATCGAAACCGAACTTAACAGTCGTATCGATGATTTTAGTCAGCCGGTTGTTATTGCTCAGCTTGAGTTGTTGTTAAATTACGCCAACCGTTTTTATAAACGCCAGTTCATTACCCGCAAAGGTGTGAACAACGATTTACTTCAAAAGCTTGAAGCACTTCTGGACAATTATTTTAACAACGAGACATCATTTAGCAAAGGCATACCTACCGTTGGCTACCTGGCTGAACATTTAAATCTATCGCCAAGTTATTTGAGTGACATGTTGCGTTCGTTAACTGGGCAAAATGCACAGCAACTCATTCACGACAAACTGATTGAAAAGGCAAAAGAAAAATTATCGACTACTCGCTTATCTGTAAGCGAAGTAGCTTACACTTTAGGCTTTGAACATTCTCAATCATTCAGTAAACTGTTCAAGACAAAAACTAAACTATCACCACTGGAGTTTAGAAGGTCGTTCAATTGAATCTGACTCAGACATTCCTGTTGTTCCTGGAGTATCATAAGGATTTTTCCCGGATCAGACATAATCATACACAATCGAATAGAATCAAACAGATTCGTTCAGAATCATTAACCCGTCCGTGCTCGCAGCCTCATATTGGCACGATGAAAACAATAACAGAAAAAGTAAGCAGATCGGGCAACCAGGTTGCCTTTCTGTGTGGTGCCCTTTTAAACGTCATCATCGCTATTGCGCAAGATGGTGTTTCAGAAAGAGACTGGTATTTATTATTCAGGGCACTCATCGGAGGTATCGTATGGATACTGTGTAACCAACTATATCAATGGATTAAATTCCGCTGGGTTAAAATGTAGCTGTACGAAGGAAGATCGTGCACTTCTATTTCTTCTTCATGTTTCCATGCAGTAAGTATTAATCATGGTAAAGATAGCTTGGTGTTTCGCTCCGGGCAAAAGACTACGGCATAAACGGTTCCCCCTTACAACTAACGTTTCCAGGAACCCCCAATTATTCCGTTTCCTTTTGCAGGAGCTAACACGCAAGCTGTGTGACGACCATAATTAATACTTACAATTATGGAAACTACAAATGAAAAGAAACAATGGGAGGTAGCAGAAATTCAACTCTCGTACAAATCTAATGTGAAGCCGTCACTCAGGCCGAAGATTACGAGTTCACGTGATGCTTATGAAGTTCTGAAACGAGTTTGGAATGATTCAATGATTGAACTTTGCGAACAGTTCAAAGTGATCTTCACCAATCGGGCTAACAAAGTACTCGGTGTGTTTGAAGTATCAACCGGTGGTATAGCCGGAACCGTAGCTGATCCTAAGTTGATATTCGTTGCTGCATTGAAAGCTGGCGCGACCGGCCTCATTTTATCACATAATCATCCGAGTGGAAATCTTACACCAAGTCATGCGGACATTGAGCTGACAAAGAAAATAAAAGAGGGTGGCCGACTGCTGGAAATTCAGTTGCTCGACCACCTGATACTTACCAGTGAAAGCTATTTTTCATTTGCAGATGAGGGGTTAGTATAACCTCTCATTTAAGTTTTTGTAAATATTTTGCAATTCAATTTGCAGTATATGCAATGGTATTTTACGTTTCTTTTGAATCAAAATATTTAATGATACTAATTGGTGAAATTTGATTTTTAGTCCGTTTTGGCTGCCACAACTTACCATTTCTGAATTCGTAAAATAGGTATGGATTTACGGGAGCAATTCGTTCGTGAGATTTTTGAGAGTTATTTCACTCGTTCATTCACCCGCATATTACCAGCTCTCATAAGGAACGCCATTCAGGATTCCAATTTGCACCGCCAGGAATTTGTTCCGATTCATCAGGTCAGTAAACAATTTGACATTTCGCTTCGAACACTGTACAACTACCATAAAAAAGGGTACATAACGTTAAGAACTACGGAGCGCAAAACGTTTGTATCAGTTTTCGAATTGGAAGAACATATCAGAAAGCATCCGGTGCAGCGAAATCCATGGTGAATAAGTACTTGTATCAATCAACATTTTGACAGGAGATTAAACACTCTTGATTAAGACACCTGATCCTGATTTCCTTCCTGCTTGGATGATAGATTTTTCTTCTCAAACATTTCATCCCATTTGGTGTTGGCCAAATCCATTGACTCTTTATTTACATCTACATATCGGCTATATGCTGCAAACGTTTTATGACCGGTTCGATTCATGGACGTTTTAATCGGTATGCCTAAAAAATTGTCTATGGTTGCGGCAGTCTTTCTCATGAACTTTGTAGAGAGAATGTCTAGCAAAGGCACTTCATCAACCGTCATCAATTTTCCGAATTCATTGTATTTGGGTATGAATTTGATATCCGTCCAATTTAATTTTTTTGCTATGTTTTTCAGGTTTGTATTCATTCTTTGGTTCGTAGGTACATAAGGAAACCTGACTGAATATTTATCGAGAATCTCCTGTCCGAACTTATTGACGAGGATTTCCTGGTGGGCATTTCCAGTCTTCCTCTCAAAATAGGTAATGACACCTTGGTTAATATTATAACCGTGTTTACGAAAGGACTCTGACATCCTTTGCAGGTCTCCGTGCCTGGGGCCACCAATCGAGACACCAAAGACAAACAGGTCCCTTGTTCTCTGTAGTTCGGGATGTTCAGACAGATC
>DAIQPD010000106.1:0-13459 GCA_036787535.1 Chryseolinea sp. | reverse complement strand
CACCTTTATACCACTAGCTTCTATCGAACCCACATCTCAAATTGTCTTACTAAATGACCAACTCTACTTCATTACGAGAACTCCATCTGGTCGGAAATTGAATGTGTTTAATGGTACATCGGCCACAGAAATTGTTGGTATTTCTTTTCCCGACCTCCGTTTTTCACTTATCTCAGCAGGAGGATTTCTTTACATTGACGGATCCGATGGTTTCAGAGAAGAGCGCTACGTGTATCGGTTTGATGGCACTTCACTACGAGTATTACCGGGGCTATTTTCGGCCGGGAGTGATATTCGGGATGTGTATCCGATAGGAACAACTGGAAATGCCTATTTTAGACACGATCTCAGTATGTCGTATTGTGATGGAACGACCATTACACCCGTTCGATATCCATCGGGTCATTTGGTCGATGCGCCTTACGAATCGGTCGTATATCAGGATAGATTGTATTTAGGAAGTGGCGGGAGTTCACTGGTGCAATGTGTAGCTGCTATCGCTACACTCATTTCGCTGCCAGACGGAGCGGTGGCATTACCGGGAGTGCATACTGTGTATCGTGATGAACTTTATCTTTCTGCTGAGCTGCATGACCGCAGTTATGTATACCGGTTCGATGGAACTACATTCACTTCGGTGTTTGAATATCCACGTTACGTGGTAACGCCCAGTTTGTCAAATCGTGACGGTAATCTGATTATTATCCCAGAGCCCCGCCACGATACCGAAGTTTACGAATATGAAGGTTCAACCGTTACAACCATTACCTCACCCGTATCCGGAATTGCCCGTACACTGGAGAGTACCACATGCTATCATACCTGGCTAATCGCTACTTCATCCGGATATCGTGTAGCGAAAGAGCGAAGATATGGCGATGGCACATGCGATGAAGGCGCGAGTATAATTCCGCCAGAACTGGCCGGTTTTAATCGCTTCGATATTAACCTATATAGCCGGGAAAGAGATTGGTGTTGGACAGGTATTGACATTGTCTGGGAAATTGAACCCATTTGTATCACACCACCATGTGCACCACTATCTGTGCAAGCTAAGCTCACCGACAAACAGGGAAAGGTTGCGTGGCAAAAAATATCGGATAAACCGTTTTTAGAAAATTTTCCGGCAGACAAGCCATACACGTTGTCAATTGGTGTTGGCAAAGATAAATCGATAGCACAGGTATTTGACTTTGATCAGAACCTGGTCAATAAGGGAATTGAAGAAATTTCAATGAGTATTCTTCCGGGTGAAAAATATTTCTACCTCACTGCCAATACCAAAAATAAAGAGAAGATACCGTTCACATTAACACTTCTAAATACAAAGGGAGAATCCGTGTGGCAGCAAAATTTTGAAGCGCCCATGGATGAACGCATACGAGCGTTTACATCAAAGCCGGGTAACTACCTCCGGTTTTCCATTCCTGAGGAAAACTCATCGGTAGCATTTTATCCGAATCCATTTCAAGGAAGCATAACCATTGAAGCAAAAGAACTGGATATACCTATGACGATAAGTTTGAGCGATCTGAACGGAAAAGTAATTACGCAGCGTGTGATGGATCAGACAGGTACCTATACACTCGATGCTTACAATCAAAAGCCTGGACTTTATATATTAACACTTAGTGGAAAGCAAATCAGGCGTGAGCTTGTGCAGCTGAAAAAATAAGTTCCGGTTTTTGATGTGATTCTTAAATGGGATGAGGGCGGTGTTACCAAAAAAACAGCACTGAAACTCATCCTTTATTTTTGCAGTGTGATCGCCTCTGGCGCATTGACGAACTACCTTAGTGAATACAGCTCTAATCTGCTTAGTGCTTGAATAGGTTTATACATTTCGGGTTTCGGGATTTACAAAACGAGTAACGCGTCATTGCGAGGAAGCGTCACGCACTTCGCGTGACATGTTGACGTGTACTCCCTCCCGGTAGCGGAGGAACTTGCAGCTCACTTCTAGTTGTGTCTGATCCTTAAATTGCTAAAGCTTTTAAGAATCAGACATTCATTGCATTCACACTTTTACCTCACATTAATCCTGATCCCTTCTGAATGACTGGCAAACTCCGGTGCATACATGCATTGAATGTTGGTAACGCCATTGGAGAAGTCTCCTTTCTGCGATACGCGCAAATCATATTCAAATACATAAGTTCCTTTTGATAAATATCCGATGAAGAAGTTCGTGGCGAGATCGCGCGTACTTTCATAGTAATATAAACCATCCTGATAGCGATAGGTAGATAAGGTAGAAGTAGGTTCAAGCCCTGCAGCACGCATATCTTTAAGATGAACATATTCCATTTCGCGATCGACACGGAGTTCGATTCTTACTTTTACCAGATCACCAATTTGTAAGGGTGATTTTTCTGTAATGGGTGTGAGTACCGGACCGCGATCTGTATTCTGTTGTTTAAAAAGCTCCTTCTTTAATTTCAATGGAGTTTCCGCTGGTGTAATCTTGTCGAGTTGTTCGAAGTATTGCCAGTACGCTGCACCCCAGGCTACGCCATCATCGGTTTTTGAAATGGTGATCTTGCCCATATCCGATTTGATTTCGCTGGCCTGCCAGGCAGTTTTAAAATAGCCTGTGCCCGCTTCCACTTTTGTGTCTTCACGTTTTGTTGGATCAACTACTTCGTTGCCTACTTTGATGTCTACCATTTTTGTATTGACCAATGCATCCGTACCTCTGCGAAGTAAAGCATAACAGGCTTCCGTGGTTGCTTTGGTGGTTTTCCAATCCTGTGTTTGCTTTTGTTTGAGCAGCCATACTTTCAATTCTTCTACCGCCTTCACATCATTAGCGACTTCATCATACACTTCAATCATCAACGCCTGTGTTTCAATCGGTGCCTGGTACCAATAATATCCGTAATCATTTTTCCAATACATGCCCATTTCTTCTGAGCGCAATGCGCGTTCACTAAACGATTTGATCATGGCAGCGGTGGTGGACTTGTCATCGAAACGATGCAGGGCCAGGCACGTCATACCTTCCATGTAGAGATTTTTAGTGAGCCAGTATTTCTTTGCTTGTCCGAGGTAATAATTAAAGGCTTCCTTCACATCATCATTTACCTTAATATCTTTAAAGTAGCTACGTGTGTAGAGATAATGAATCTGGTTATAACCAATGTGTTTGTCCTCTAATTTAATTGCTTTCTTCTTAGCGAGAGCTTTTAGTCGATCGTAGTCATCTTTGATCTGACGATCGAGATACCCTACTCCACTTGTGATCATCGACCACGTGCGCGATTCTTCACGAACAGACTTAACACCCAATACATCGAGATGGCCCATGCCACTGATGATGTGTTGGGTCATGTAACGATCTTCCGGGAAACCGGGGAACCAACTGAAGCCACCGCTTGAGTTTTGTGCTTTTGTTATTTTGTCAAGCGCCCTGTCCTGCTCATTGGCCATGCGATTGAGATCGAACAACAAACCAACATTGCGTTTGCGTTGTGATTCATCTTTAGCATGCAATACCCATGGAGTTTCTTCCAGCAAGGCTGATTTTAATTCCTGATTTTTCTCCAGGTTAGAAAGCAAAGCATCGGGTTGAATGTTTTTCCAGGTATCGAATACTTGCTTTATGCGCGGATTTGAATTCGCGATGTGTGATGCAATACTGTTGGCATAAAACTTACTGAAGGTCTGCTCCACGCAATCGTAAGGATATTCCATGAGGTACGGCAACGCCTGAATAGCATACCACGCTGGATTAGAAGTGAACTCCAATGTAAACCGATGATTGCGGAGTGTTTTCGATTTGGTGTTCAGCAGTTTATCGAACTTAAACTCTTTGGTTTGTTTGCCGCGAATCGGTAATGGCAATGTTTCCGTTACCAGCATTCTGTTTGTTACTACCGGAATGGTCATCTCTTCGCCATCCGAAAAGTTTCCAGCCTTGGCCACCACACGATAAGTAATGGCTTGCAAACCTTCCGGAATTTCAATGCTCCATTCTAAGTTGGTGCTCTGGCGTGACTTCAGTGCAAATGGTTTGTTCTTGTTGACGTTCTTCATCTCAACATCTATCGACTTCATCGTAAGGGCATCAAAGAATTCAAGTTGCGCCTGACCCGTTAGTTCAGTATCAACAAGACTGTTGACTTTCACCTGAAAAATCATCTTATCGTTTTCACGGAAGAAACGCGGTTGGTTCGGTACTACCATCACATCCTTTTGTGTTACTAAATGATTGATGATGGAACCTGATTTTAGATCAGGAGTATGTGCAAAGCCCAACATCTTCCAGCGCGTTAATGCTTCTGGTATGGTGAAGTTGATGATGATTTCTCCGTTGGCATTGGTTTGCAGGTGTGGATAGAAGAAAGCGGTCTCGTTAAAGTTGGTACGGACTTTTACTTGGGAGAAATCTTCTTTCGTCACAGGGTTGGTTTCAGGTTTTGCAGTTTGTGATGGAACGACAGAACTTGAATCATTTACGTTTTCGTTCCTCATTGGTGCTGCGTCATCCATCGCCATCTCAGCTTCAGCAGGAGCTGATTTCGACATCACGGAATAACTAAGTTCTTTCTTGACGCCTCCAGCACGAAAACTCCTGTTTCCATAATAGTACTGATAGAAACTATAATTAAACCAGTTAAAGGAATCGAAGTAGGCACCGCTTGGAGATCGTTCATGACCAGAATTCCAATCGTGATTGTATTCGGTAAGTGGCTTCGTATTAAAACCATTGGTGCTGCTCCAACCCAGCTTTGAATACTGCGAACCAAAGAATGTAGCATACCAACTGTTGCTTCTGAATTCATCCAGCGATTCATCATACAATGTAGCTACCATTTCTGCAGCTACTTTATCTGCCGACTTACCTTTGATTAAAATCTTCCATTGCTCCTGCTGGCCCGGTTGCAATTTATCGCGGAAGCTTTCGAACGAAATATCCAATACCTTATTGGTGTACGGAACCGAAACGGTTGTACTCTGGCTATAAAGTCTATTGTTTTTGATGAAGGTATAGTGTACACCTAGATTACCACGGTGTTCTTCACGGATAGGAATCTCAAACAAACGTTGTTCGTTGCTGAGCGTAATCCATTCTTTAGAAAGTAATATTCCATCGCGTTCAATTTCATAGAGCACTTGTATTTTCTTATCCGATGTTCCGGTGGCAAACACGGCTTTATCTCCTGGCTCAACCGTCATCTTAACCGGTTGAAAATAATGTACCTGTGGAGTCGGAATGGTTTTATCCGATGGCGCAAACACGGTGAAGTAACTTACCTCTTTTACTTCCTGTCCGTTTGTATCCAGCGCTTTGATCTCCAATACATATTCACCTGATTTCCATTTGCTGAGATCATCGATTGTAAATATTTTTTTATCACTGGTATCGAAGTTCAGATTGAATACTTCCTTCGCACGTTCCCATTTGAATTTGTTGTTTTCATCTTCGTATAGATCGACCGGAAAATATTCAGCGTATTGTTCGCGGGTATAGAGTTTACGATCCGGTTGTTCCCACTGTCGTGCGCGAAATGCCTTAGCAGGAGCTTTGAGTTCGTATATTTTCACACTTCCCCTTGCAGGTTCAAACTGACTGGCAAGATTGGTGGTTGAAATCGAAAACTCTTTTGCTTCTTTCGGCAGTTGATCTGTATTGATGTTGCCGATCGAGACACCCACTTGCAATGCTTTATAGGCAACTGAAATCGTGGCCGTGTTACTATGTGTTTCACCGTTGATGTCGGTTACATCGGCATGCACAGTATAGTCGAAGGTAGGATCAGATGAAGGATCAATACTCTTATCTGGAATAGCTTGAAAGTCAATTTTGAATTTACCTTGCTCATCGGTCTTCGTTATGCCATTGATGATTTCCATTTCTGGTGCTGTGGGGTAATAACCCCAACGACACCACCACCAATATGGAAAACGAGCTGTACGAACCACACGATAACTCACACTGGCGCCATCAATGTTTGCTCCTGAATAGGCGCGTGCAAAACCTTCAGATGAAATCGTTTCATCGAGACGGAATGTTCCCTTGACGGGTTCAAATCCTACTTCAAATTTCGGGCGCTTGTATTCTTCGACTGAAAAATAAACAGAACCACTTCCGTAACTATCTTCCAGACTCATCTGTCCGGTTAAACCACTACTGGGCGCAGTGAACGTGCCGCTAAACGTACCGTATTCATTCGTGGTAACCTGAACCTCTCCCCGCTCCTGGTGATTAACATCATAGAGTGTAACAGTAGTGCCGAGTTTCGTTTTGATTTCGGAAGTCTTGCCATCCGTATCGACAACCAATCCTTTAAAGTAAATGGTTTGTCCCGGACGATAGATTGCACGATCAAGAAAAAAGAACGTTCGAATATTTTTCCCTTCTTCATATCGCTTAGACTGATATAGCGTTCCTCCATAATAGTCGCGGGAATCTATGGGCACTGTACTGAACTCATCTTCACGCAACTTGAAGTTGATTGAGAAATTTCGATGATTTTCATTTTTTAAAAACGGTATTTTCAAATATCCTTTCGCATCAGAAGTGAATGAGCCTACCTTGATCGATTCGTAGCTTTGTTTTTTAGAATTGTATTGATTGGAGTATACCTCAGCCGAAACATTTGCCAAGGGTTCACCACTCTGACGATGCAATACATAACAATCAGTAGTGCCATCTTTAAGTGAACGATGGAGGTAACTGATATTGGTAATACGTGTGAAGGCATAAGCCAATCCATTTGTGGCCGTAACAAAATCAGGACGATGACTCAACAACACCATATACTCCCCTGCTGGTAATGCATCGAGTTTCACTTCAATATTGTGTTGTTGATAGTCTTTATCATCAGGAAGCACAAACTTGCCAGACTTCATTGGTGTTTTAGCAGCAAAGTATTCAATGAATTTTTGTTCGCGGTCCACTTTGTAATTGCGTTCCCATTTTTTGCGTTGTGCCAGAACTTCATCCCGATTAGTTTTGATGATGCGATAATGTAAGTCGGTAAAGTTTCGATACTCCACCCGAGCACGGAAAACCCCACCAGGAATATTATTTTCCTCGATGCTGGCGCTGATGGATTTGGTGCGCATATCGTCTTGCATATTCTCACACCGAATGGCTCCATCAGAATTGGGGAAACGTTTCTTAGCGGCTTCACCAATTTCAAACGCTTTTTTATAATCCCATTTATGATTGTCTGATTGGAGTGGTTTGTACAAAGAAGCCTTCTCTACATAGGTATTCGCGATAAGGTATGTTACCTGTGTTGAAATGGGATGCGTGATGTATTTCTTTTCAAGTTGCTCAAGTGCATCACGATAAGCTTCCTCTTTATTCGAAAGAATCAAATTCTCTTTCACAAACGAAAGGCGTTTTAGATCAACATCCACCAAGGCTTCCGGATCTTTGTCATTTAAATGGAATTGAATAATATCTTGCAACAATTGAATGGCAAAGTACTTCATTGAAAAAGTGTCCTTTGATGTGATGGGCAGTTTTACAAAGGCGGGTGCATCGAATAGGTAATCCTCTTTGTCGAGAACGAAGGCATGAGCCGGTTGTGTAATGGAAGCTTCTTCTCCGGAAGAAAAATCTAAAGCGCGGTGTGCGAGAAAATCATATAAAGTAGGACGATAGCTTCGACCTAATTTGTTTCCTGAGTATAAAACCTCCTGAAACAATTCAATCGAAGTGGCTTTCGATCGATCCGACTCTTCAAGTGAAAGTTTGTATTGTTGAAAGGTTTCTTCAATGATTTTATTCAGACCCCAGGTTTCGATATCGTCTTGCTGTACATTCGTGAGTTCACTTCGCTCATTGAACCGGTATCTGTTATTTTGATAATACTGCCAATACATTTCGGCCAGCATGGAATGCAACAACGGCTTTGTTGGGAAGGTAGCAATCTTTGCTTCATCCCGAAGCCGGTTTAGATTTTTAACGAAAGCATTTTCTTCTTTATAGTCTGTCAGTTTTAATTGATGAATAATGGCTTTTACTAATTGGGATGCATTTTGTTCTTTCTTTGCCTGCTCATAAATGATGTTCACTACCTTCAATGCTGATTCCGGTAGCCCTTTGTCTTCAAATTCTTTAGCCTCTTTCCAGGCCTTGTCATAATCATATAGAGTCATCTTATCTGGTTTTTGCTGTGCGAATGATAATTGAAATGAAATAAAGGATAGTATCAGTGCTAAAATCTTCATGAGCTTCATTTTAAAAATTAGTTTCAGTTTGAGATTTGAGGTTTAAAGTCTGAGGTTGATGTGCGACCCCTAACTTCAGACCTCAAACTTCAAACTATTGTTTACCTTACTTTTCTCTTCTCTTCCTAATAAAAGAAGTATAACAATTATATGATTAAAAGTCACTGGTTAAAGATGCATAAGTTTAAAGATTTCCATAGAACTTTTTTATTCTTCTTTTACCGTAGAGTCTCCCGCCCATAAAACTCGAGGATAGTGTTGCCAAATAACGGCACAGTTCCTTACCCTTTTATTTCCACACCGCCTACTCTTCTGCGACACTAAAGATTATTTTGTAGTTACCGAAACGAAAATCTGTACTTTAGGGCCTCGGTTTAGGTAAAACATTTTATGCGGATTCTGATAGTCGTATTGTCGTCATTTATTTGGAGCAATGTTTTATCTCAGGTTGAGGACTGTGTATTGAAGAAGGATTCGGACAAGATCTTAGTGTACACCTGCAAATCTGAAAGCGAGCGTTTTAAGTCGCTTAGAGCAACGTTTACTATTTCCAATACTACTGTTGAAGAACTGTTAACATTTTTGAAGCAAGTTGATCGGTATACAGCTTGGCAATACAATATGTGTTCAGCCAAAACCCTGAAAGTTGTATCGGATAGTGCCATAATCGTGAGAACCGAAATTGACGCACCGTGGCCTGTTGATAACCGTGAGCTGATTGTTGAATATTCTTTTTCTCAAAGTTCCCACAAAAAACTTAAGGTGATCACGAAAACCCTGATGTTTGATTATCCCTTCAGTGAGAATGTTGTGCGTGTGCCCTTTTCTCATGCTGAGTGGGATGTAGAAATGGTAGACAACACATTGCACGTAACCTATAGTATGAAAATTGATCCCGGGGGTTCAGTACCGGCATGGCTTGTAAACATGGCAATGGCGGATGGACCACATCAATCATTTGTTAAACTGAAAAAGTTGTTGGAGTAGTGAATGATTGAAAGTTGATTGGGCTAATGCCAGAGTTTAATCTACATCATCATGCACACTAACTGAAGCAGAAGAACGATAATTGAAACTACTGCCATGAGGCTGATGATGAGAAATGCGATGGTTTTATCTTTCAGGTCTGCATGAAGTTCGGTACCGACAGCTGTCTGGATTAATCCAAGTACAGTCAACAGAGTCTTGGTAGAACGCCAACAGAAAACTACAAAAAGCATGAGGCACACAAGCAAACCTGCAACTTGCGCAGCGGTTGACCCCTGTGAAATGAAATGACCGATGGTGATCATGATGACCCCCGATATCCCACCTGAAGCCAGAGCAGTTTTGGCTTTGAGGCCAATCAATGCAAATGATGCTATGCCGCAGAGGATCAAAAAAGTACCGTAATAAAATAGTAAGGTAGGCAGAAACATTGCGGTCATATAATTTGGAGTGTTGCTCGAAAGTTAATGTAATTAACGAATTGAAATGGAGCAAGCAATTTTGCTGGTCATACTCGATCGTATTCAACCGCAACTCAAATTCTCTTTTGAAAAACCCACACATGCCCATAGGGATCTTTGATTTCAGCTTGCCTATAATGATAATCAAAATCAGTAGTGGGCATCAGAAGTTGGGCGCCATGTTTCAGGGCGCGTTGTAAATAAAACTCAACATCATTTACAAATAATCCAATCAAACAGGTAACGCCTTTCGCTGAATTGGGCAACAGCTGTCCATTCTCAGGACGATTGTTTTCATGAACGTGAAAAATGGTTCCCTGGATTTCAAACTCCGCTACATGCACAGAGCCGTCATCATTGGTAAACCGATATAACTCTTCGGCCCCAATGCCTTTCGAATAGAAACTTAAGTCAGTTATTCCGGAAGTTATGTAGAGTTGTGGGGCGAAGTGAGGTTTGGCATTTGACATATTGAAAGATAATAAATTAAAAATCATATTGAAATACTTTGCCTTTTCAACAGAGCTCTGTGGCGACCCTGCCGAGAAGTAATGATTAATTATTAATTTGGGCTGGTGACACACTTTATTTAAGCAACATGAAAACGCTCCTGATTACCCCTGAAGGTTTAGAAAAGTTAAAAGCTGAGTTGGATCAGCTGTGGCGGGTTGAACGACCAGACACTACACAAAAAGTATCGTGGGCTGCGAGCCTCGGAGATCGATCTGAAAATGCGGATTATCATTACAATAAGAAACGTCTCAGAGAAATTGACAAGCGCATACACTATTTACGAAAATGTGTTGATGATTTGAAAGTCGTGAACTATTCGCCTTTTCAGGAAGGAAAGGTAATGTTTGGAGCCTGGGTGGAAATTGAAAACGATAAAGGTAAGCACATCCGTTTTCGTATTGTGGGCCCTGAGGAAATCATCAATACCAAAGACTACATCTCCATGGACTCACCCATGGCGCAGGCACTGCTCAACAAAGAAATAGGTAATGAAGTAACCGTGAAAACCGGAGCGGGAGTGTTTGTTTGGCGTGTGAGTAAAATTGAGTATCGGGTGTAGTTGATTTATCTTGCAATGGTTAAAGTACCCCTTATCTCCTTCAGACACGAGTTTTTAATCAGATAGAAATAAACTCCATAAGGAAGGTCACCCCCGTTCCAATCATTTGAGTACACTGTTGAGTTATAGACCTCTTCACCCCAGCGGTTATAAACATAAACGGAGCTGCTACCAAAGAATCCAGACAAAACAAAAAATTCATTTCGAGGATCATCATTGGGTGTTATGATGTTAGGGATAAAGGGTTGTGATGAATTGTAATGAATTATGTTACTTTCTTTAGACCCACACGCATTTATTTGTTTTATCATGTAGTTTCCTGTCTCTTGTGGACTGATCTCAATTTGTCCATCTGGAAAAAGCGCTGGAGCATCATTAAAAAACCAAGTGAATGAATCGGTGGCTTTGGCCACTATTTTATCGCATCGATTTTCAATTTGTAATTCGCTCAATGCAATGTCGAAGTGAATAATTTGAAATGGAGAAAAAGATCCTGCGGCAGCGTTATTCTTACCCCGAACCCGTACCTGACATTCGCCTTGAATACCATACATACTTGGGATAAATTGGAAAATGGGTTCGCCTGTAACAATAGTCACAATTTCATCCTCATATAAAATTTCCCATTCATATGATGTTGCGTTGTTAATTGGATCAGTAGTGATCATGATTTCATCTGAAGCACAATTTATAAGTGGCACATTTACCATTGATGCACCTGATAGACTACTCCAACCCAATTTTAAAATAAACCCCGTTGTTGCTGGACTGCTTTCGTAATCATTTATCCGTCCACTAACATATAATGAATCTTCCGAATCAATACCAAAACCACCGGCTAAATCACCTCTTATCGGAAGCTTAGTTTGCTTCAGGAAATCACCAGAAACACTGTACTCATCAATAAAAATTTCTAAACCGTCTTGCCCCGTAACAAAAACAGTATTGTTTTTGATCAATACATTATCAATTGAGTTTCCGCTTGAACTGTTTATTGTTGGTTTAACCCAATCGATATTTCCATTGGTATTAAATTTTGAAACATAAAAGTTATTGGCGTGTTCATTGCTGGCATTGCCTTGCAACACCTGATTTCCAAAGGTGACGGACTTAAGATAATGTCCACCAACAAATAAGTTTCCGTTCTCATCGGCTTTCATTGCTCCGAATTGTACTATCTGTGACTGTGGCCAGGAGTCTTCATAAATCTGAGGTACAATTTGGTTTGCAGCGTTGAGCCAACTACAGGTACCAAGGCTGTTCATCTTTGCAAAGAATAATGTGTAATTTCCGGAGCCTGCAATATTTTTCTCATTTAGCGTCATAATACCTGAAAACGTTCCATTGAAATAACTATTTCCATTGTCATCGATAGTGGCAGAAATAGGAAAGGAATTGTTTCCTAAAGTTTTTGCCCAACGATATGCCCCGGTAGTGGTGAGTACCGCACCAAAGCTACATTGATCGCAAGAAAGCAAGCTTCCGTTTATTGTAACGGTACCGAATAGCCTTCCAATAAGAGCGAGATCGCCCTGCGAATTAACATCGATAGTGAAAATATTGTGAACTCCTATTTGCCGAAACCATAAAAGATTACCGTCACTATTAAGCTTTGCGACATAGCTAGTACCTTGGCTTCCAAAAAATAATTGACCATCTATTGTGATGTTTTGGTTGCATGATCCCATTATATAAATATTGCCAGAGCCATCCGATCTTATTTTGATAATTGCGTCTAAACTACCATGCACAATCTGATGAACCCAGATTAAATGCCCACGCTTTGTAGCTTTTACAATGTAACCTCCTGAGCCAGAAAATGTCTCGCCAAAAACAGTAACACCATTGGTGAAATTTCCAATGGAATAGATAGCATCATCAACATCTATAGAGAGATTTCCGCCTGCCACGAAGTCATTACCTTCTAATTCCTCAAACCAGGCATACTGCGCATACGTATCCGTTAGGGCGCTTAGCAGCATTAAATTTAGAAACAGCACAACTTTCACAATGGTAAAATTAAGAAAGAATTTGATAATTAACCTAAGCATTGCTCTTGCAAGCTGGCATTTCTCATGGCGTATAGAACTAAACGCAATAAAAATGAGAGTATCATTTATGCTACTTTAACGACTGGGGCGGAATGAGAATTGGGGTTCCACTTTAAATTGCAAATCATCATTACTAGAAAATAGATTGTATCAATTGAGGCTCCATTTTCTTCGTGTCGTATATTTTTTCAATGTTACTTTCCAATTGCACCTAACATAAATCGGTTTGTGTTGACACAGACTGAGAAAATGGAGTGCTTGTCCTCGAAGGTGTTGATACTCATGCTGTTTTTCTCAAACGTTCAATTACCAACACAACAGCAGTGCCCGCTATATAGGCGAGTATGTCTAGCCATGCAAAAGATGTTCCAATGACCGTTCTTGCCAGCGAAGATTTTTGGAGGCCGAGGATGTTAACAATTTTTACGTATTGCAGAAATTCTATAGTGATCGCAAACACCAACACACCGATTGCTAATGCAAACACAGGTACCTTAAAAAATGATCTTATAAAACAATAGAGGAGAATGACCACCAATACATCGCCAAGGTAGGACCGTACAAAATTACTGGTAGCAAACAAAGCAATTAATACTTCTGTGATAAACAGAAGTATGGTTAGTGTAAAATAGATTGTGTTGAATGTTAATTTCATCTAAGGCTTCTCTCCTTTTAGGATTCAAAGTTAAAGGAAAAATTCA
>DAIQPD010000105.1:0-13584 GCA_036787535.1 Chryseolinea sp. | reverse complement strand
GTACGCATCTGAAACGCCTCAATACATTATCACTGAAGTGCGATACAATGTAGATCAGGATAACTACATGTGGTATCTGCGTGATTATTTGATATTACCCGATGTAAAATTATCGAAGGAGCAACAAAGCCAGGCTAAAGCCACTAGAGGGAAGAAAAACAAGAAAGGTGTGTTTGGTTTCTTTAAAGGCTTGTTCAAAAAGAAAAACAAGAATGCTACCGATTCAACCAATCTTCAGGCACCTGTTAAATCATCCGATGATTTTGATTACGTAGATGAGGATGAATTGCCAGAAGGTACCAATGCAATTGAACCCACCACTGAAAAGAAAAAAGGCATATTCTCTTTCTTAAAGAAAAAAGATAAACCTGCTGCCACGGTTGATCCAAATGCCCCAGCAGAAAAACCAAAACGCAAAAAGAAAGAGAAGAAAGTTAAAACAGAAGAGCCTAAGCCTGAAGAAGAGGAAAAGAAGAAGGATGCTGATGACGGGTTTTAGAGTTCAAAAATTGCCGGCAACTATTCATACAACACCACCATCTTTTTAATCCTGTCTTCTAATTTTTCTGAAGTAATTTTTTCACGAAGCCTGTCCACCATGATTGGGAAAGCAAAAGGAGTTGGCTTATTCGGATAGGTAATGATTATTTTCTGCTGAGCAATTCGCTCCAATGCATTTCGCAATCTCGCTTCTTCCAACTGAAAATCCATTACCTCTTCAAAGGCTTGTTGCAATAGCAAACTGTGTGCTTCATAATCATTGAATACATTAAAGAATAACTGAGATGAAGATTGAAGGTGCTTGTCTTTTACCGGTTTGCCCGGAAATCCCTTAAAGACTAAACCCGATATAGCAGCAATGTCCCTGAATTTTCTGCGCGCCATCTCTGTTGAATTGATGCTCGCTTGAATATCATGCTGCAAATTTTCAATACCCAACACATTGGTCTCCACCGCTTCTTCAATCGGTATGGGCTGATCAGAAAGTAATTCAAAACCATAATCATTCATGGCAATGGAAAAAGTAATGGGTTGCAACTGAGAAATTCGATACGCTACCAAAGCCGCCATGCCTTCATGTACAAAACGTCCATCAAATGGATACATCAAAACATGATAGCCATCGTCCGTTTGCAGGTATTCAATTAAGAATTCATTTTTTGCAGGTAGCTTAGAACGTTCCTTCTGCAAATTAAAAAGAGGTTTTAGAAAAATCATTTCTTCATCTTTCTCTTTACCCAGCACAACTTCATCCAGTTTATTGCGAATCATTTCACTGAGCTGAGACGACAGCGGCATGCGTCCGCCTTGCCAGGAAGGTACCTTACCTGATTTACGATTTGACTTTCTAACTTGTGCTTCCATTTCTTTTATGCGCACGAGTTCCAGACTCCGTCCGGCAAACCAAAACACATCGCCAGGATTTAATCGCGAAATAAAATACTCTTCGATCGTACCTAAATATTTTCCTGAAACAAAACGAACGAACATTGAACTATCACCGACAATGGTCCCGATCGACAAGCGATGTCGCATGGCAATGGTGCGGCTCTCTACTTTATATATTCCATTTTCAATAATTACCTTTCGATATTCATCGTACGCTTGAAGTGCATCACCACCGGTTGTAATAAAATTCAATAGCCAATACCATTCATCATCGCTTACGCTTGAGTAACTTAATGTTGTCCGAATTTCCCGAAGAATTTTATCGGGCTCAAAGCCATCGGAAACAGCGAGGGTAATAAGGTATTGAATCAACACATCAAATGACCGGATGTACGGAACACGATGTTCTACCATTTTCTTTTCAATGGCTTCTCGTAGTGCAGCGGCCTCCATCAACTCAAGCGAATGGGTAGGCACAAAATAAATTTTACTCAATGCACCGGGCTGATGTCCACTCCTACCTGCGCGTTGTAAAAAACGGGCAACTCCTTTCGGACCTCCTATTTGAATAACAGTTTCTACCGGACGAAAGTCAACACCAAGATCAAGACTAGAGGTGCAAACCACGGCTTTGAGTTTACCTTCATGCAATTGTTCTTCCACCCAATTGCGTAACTCCTGACTGATTGATCCGTGATGCATGGCTATCAAACCGGAAAGTTCAGGCGCTTTGTCCAGCATTTTTTGATACCAGATCTCTGCGAAAGATCGTGTGTTTGTAAAGATGAGTGTGGTCTTACTTTCCTTTACAACATCAATTACCTTTTGCAAGAGATGAATACCCAGATGTCCGGCCCATGGAAGAAGCTCCACAGAGTCGGGCATTATTGAAACTACCTCCACTCGCTTTTCAATATCCGCTTTGATAACTTCATATTTATTTTCGTGATAATAATTTCCGAGTAAGGCTTCCAGTGCTTGCTCCATATTCCCTATGGTTGCCGATATGCCCCAAATTTTTAGTTGCGGATAAATACCTTTCAATCGGGAGAATGCAAGCTCTACTTGAACGCCACGTTTGGAACCCATGAGTTCGTGCCACTCATCCGCAACAATCACTTTTAAGTCTTTGAAAAAATCAGGATAGTTTTTCTGAGCCAACAAGAGGTGCAGGCTTTCGGGAGTAGTGATCAATAACTCAGGTGGTTTCTCTTTTTGTTTCGCACGATCTTTTAGCGAGGTATCGCCTGAGCGAACACCAACCTGCCACGATAATTCCAATCCTTCAATCAATCGTTTTGCAGATAATTCAATTTCTTTCGACAATGCACGGATGGGTGTAATCCAGATAATTTGAAGTCCGTTGTTCTTTTTTGTTTTGTAATCTTTATGATTGCGAATGAATTCCAGCATCGCTGGCATCAGCAATGAATAGGTTTTTCCGCTTCCTGTTGGCGCGTTTACCAACCCACTTTTGCCATCAAGGTAAGCTTGCCAGGCCTCAAGCTGAAAAGTAAAAGGTTTCCATCCTCGACCCGCAAACCAATCTTTCCCTATTTTTATGTTGCTTGATGACATCAAACTAAAAGTATGGTTTCCAATCGGCCTAAAAAACTATTTTTGCATCCAACTGTTTAAGCCTTATAAAATCGACTCGATGGGTAAGTACTCTATTAAAGAACTTGAACAATTATCAGGCATAAAAGCACACACGATCCGGATCTGGGAGAAACGCTACAAGCTGATTGATCCATCCCGAACGACTACGAACATCCGGTTCTATTCAGACGAAGACCTCAAGAAAATTATCAACGTATCACTGCTGAACAATAGTGGAATGAAAATTTCCAAGATCGCGGATATGTCGCTTGATGCCATGAATAAAAAGGTAATTGAAATCAGTGAAGTACAGCGTGACGCATCCGTACATATCGATCAGATGGTTGTAGCAATGATTGATATGGAGGAAGAGATGTTTGAAAAAATTCTAAACAACCTTATCCTTCGTTTCGGTTTTGAGAAAACGATCATCGATGTTGTCTATCCTTTTCTTGAAAAGATTGGTATTCTCTGGCAAACGCATAACATTACTCCCGCCCATGAACATTTTATCTCAAACCTCATCCGTCAAAAAATAATCGTTGCTATTGATGGACTGCCCATTCCACCAAAGACTGCCAAAAAAATTATACTTTTTCTTCCAGAAGGTGAAATGCATGAAATGGGATTACTTTTCTATCATTTTCTAACTCGTAAGAGTGGACATAGAACCTATTATTTAGGTCAAAGCGTACCTCACGAAGACTTGAAGAAGATTATTGAAGTACATCAGCCTGACATTATACTCACTTCCATTACAACTGCTCCTAGTGGGAATATCGAACAGTATATAAAGAGGCTTTCCTCTGATTTTCAACCAATTGACATTCTAGTTTCAGGATATCAGGTTCAGCGTTTTACTGGTACAAAGTCTGAAAATATCCAATTCTTCTCCCGCGCCTCAGAACTGAAAGATCTGATCTAGCCAAATGCTTCGTATGTAACAATACCTACCTGGAAACTTTCACTCCAGTTAATTCGCTATTGAAACCAAAATCTGGCCATTCAGGGGGATTAATGTAATATTGTTTATTGTTTTATTAATATAGTTAAACAAAAATATTGAGTAATCGGTATAAGTGTATATATTTGTTTAACAATTAAACATAATCTTTAAACATTAAGTATTATGACCACTGCAGAATTTACCTCCGAAATATCAAGCCTTAGAAGCACATTACTTTCTTTTACGAGAAGGTTTACACACGATCGGGATGAATGTTTGGATTTAGTTCAGGACACCATGTTAAAAGCACTAACCTACCAGGACAAATATCGCGATGACACCAATCTGAAAGGGTGGCTTTTCACGATCATGCGAAATACCTTCATCAATAATTATAGAAAAACAAAACGCGCCCGAACATCAACTGATAAAACTAAGGACTTATACTTTCTCAATGTAGAAGATGAGCATACGTTCAATCGACCACATGAAACAATGGAGTTTAAAGAAATCTGGAGAAACGTTGGCTCCATAAAAGAAGAACTTCTTGCTCCATTCAAAATGTACCTAACAGGATATAAATACGATGAAATATCAAAACACCTGTCTATTCCCATTGGTACAGTTAAAAACAGGATCTTTCATGCCCGAAAAGAAATCCAGAAAAGATTGCAGGGATATAATTAATTTTCCAGCTAAATTTTTCAGAAATGAACCGTGTGGCGGTCATTGGTTCGGGTTTCGCTGGTTTATCAGCTGCATGCTTCTTGGCAAAAGAAGGATTTGATGTCACTGTGCTCGAGAAAAATGAATCTGCCGGTGGACGAGCCCGTAAATTTCAATCGAACGGATTTACCTTCGACATGGGTCCCAGCTGGTATTGGATGCCAGATGTATTCGAAAAATTTTTCAATTGCTTTGATAAAAAAGTTTCAGACTATTACACTTTACAAAGATTAGATCCCTCCTATCGCATTGTGTATTCAAAAGATGATGTGTTGGATGTTCCATCCGGAATAGTGGCATTGTGCGCAATGTTCGAGAAACTAGAATCGGGAAGTAGCACACACCTTCTTCGCTTTCTGGAAGAAGGTAAAATCAAATATGATATTGGGGTAAATAAACTGGTTTACAATCCTGGTTTATCAATCACTGAGTTTATGGATGCCGATCTGATGAAAGGTCTTTTCAGCATGCATGTATTCCAATCGATTTCCAGTTACATCCGCAAATTCTTCAAGGAACCTCGCATCATTCAGTTATTGGAATTTCCGGTTCTGTTTCTTGGTGCAAAACCAGAGAATACACCTGCTCTGTACAGTTTAATGAATTATGCTGACATGGCATTGGGTACATGGTATCCCCAAGGCGGCATGCATAAAATTATTGACGGCATGGTTACGCTCGCCAAATCGTTGGGCGTGAAAATAGAATTCAACAGTGATGTTAAACGTATCGATGTTGATGGCGATAAAGCAAAGGGAGTTCAGGTAAACACTACCTTAAGGGAATTCGATTATATAGTGGCCAGTGCTGATTATCATTTTGTAGAGCAACACTTATTGCCCGAAACACATCGAAGGTATACAGAAGCTTATTGGCAAAATCGGGTTATGGCACCTTCAAGTCTGATATTCTTTTTAGGCATCAATAAAAAGATTGATAATCTTCTTCACCATACCCTATTTTTTGACCAGGATTTTAAAGTGCATGCACACGAAATTTATGACGATCCAAAATGGCCCACGTCACCACAGTTTTATGTTTCGTGTACCTCACAATCCGATCCATCAGTGGCTCCGGAAGGTTGCGAGAATATTTTTATTCTTGTGCCGGTTGCCCCAGGACTGGAAGATTCCGAAGCCATGAGAGAGAAATATTTTGATATCATTGTTAATCGATTTGAAACCCTGATGGGCCAAAATATTCGCGATCATATTATTTACAAAAGAAGCTACGCCCATGCTGACTTCATTGGCGATTACAACGCCTTTAAGGGCAATGCATATGGTTTAGCAAACACGCTTTTACAAACTGCTAATTTAAAACCCTCAATTTTAAACAAAAAAGTGACAAACCTGTTTTACTCAGGTCAGCTTACAGTACCAGGCCCCGGAGTTCCTCCTTCTTTAATTTCGGGTCAGGTAGTGGCAAAAGAATTGATCAAAAGACATCAGGAATTTGTAAATTGATAGTTGATGAAAGAGATTTTTGACAAAGTTTCAATCCGTTGCAGTCGCATAACTACCCATGCGTACAGTACTTCATTTTCATTGGGCATTCGATGCCTTGAAAAAGAATTGCGCGATCCCATTTATGCCATTTACGGGTTTGTTCGTTTTGCCGATGAGATTGTCGATACCTTTCATGATTTTGATAAAGCCGAATTACTAAATCGATTCAAAGAAGAAACCTATCGATCGATAGAAGAAAAGATTAGTCTCAATCCAATCTTAAATAGTTTTCAGGCCACGGTTAATCAATACCAAATAGAACACGAGATCATCTCGCAATTTTTAAAAAGCATGGAGCTTGATTTGGAAAAGAAAGATTACGATGCTGATACATTGAAAGAATATATTCTGGGCTCCGCTGAAGTGGTCGGTTTGATGTGCCTGCATGTTTTCTGTAAAGGCGATAAACCTATGTATACACGTTTAAAGCCGTTCGCTATGAGCCTGGGTTCAGCTTTTCAAAAAATAAATTTCTTACGCGATCTTAATGCAGATTACATCGGTCTAGGTCGAACCTATTTTCCGGAAATTGATCTTTCCAACTTCGATGAGGCAAATAAGCTGAAGATTGAAGAAAGTATTAAAGTTGATTTCGATGAAGGATACAAAGGTATTAAGCAGCTTCCAAGATCAGCACGTTTTGGTGTCTATGTTGCCTACATCTATTACCTTGCATTGTTCAAGAAAATTCAGAACACACCTTCTGAGCGGGTATTGCAATGTAGAATCAGTATTCGTAAAAGACATAAAGCAAGATTACTAGCTTATTCATATTTGAAACATCAATTCAATATGCTCTGATGGAACATGTAATCCTGGTCGATGAATTTGACAACGCTATTGGTATAATGGAAAAACTGGAAGCGCATCAGAAAGGAATATTGCATCGAGCATTTTCCGTTTTGCTTTTTAATTCTAAAGGTGAAATCCTTTTACAAAAACGTGCGATTGGAAAATATCATAGTGGTGGCCTGTGGACCAACACGTGTTGCAGTCATCCATTACCCGGTGAGTCTATGCCGGACGCCACGCGGAGAAAGTTGATACAGGAAATGGGCATCGATCTGAAACCAGAATTTGCGTACAAATTTATTTACAAAACTTCTCTTGATGATAACCTGATTGAACATGAATGTGATCATGTTTTTATCGGAACATACGATGGTGATCCGGTCATTAACAATGAGGAAGTAGAAGACTGGAAATTCACCGACCTACCCTCCCTCCGTACGGACATAAAAGAAAACCCTCACACGTACACGTTTTGGTTTAAGTTAATCATCAATCATCCCCAATTGAATACGGTTATTGCATAGAGAGCGACCCTGTCTAGTTCTCCTTCCAGACATATTGTATTTTTATTTCCCTCAAATTTCAATAACATTAGGGCAAATGGAAAACTCAGATTTACAAGAACTGATTTCTGCCCTTCAATTAAAAAATCGACAACTCGAAGAGCGTGAAGAAGATCTGGCAGACCAAAAAGAAGAGTTGCATGCTCAAAAGGAGGAACTCACTGCCGCGATTGAGGAGTTGGTGTTGAAAAACAATTCCTTGGCAGATACATTACAACAACTTCAAAAACGAAATCAGGAGCTAGATCAAATTCTCTATCGCGCTTCGCATGATTTAAAAACTCCGGTTTCCTCGCTGAAAGGTTTGCTCGATTTAATGCGAAGCGAAAACCTTACACCTTCGCAAACCAATTTACATACCTACATGAATCAAAAGGTTTCGCAAATGAATGACGTTTTGAAATCATTGACCATGTTTGCTGAAGCATCGTTCGAAAAAATTGAAATGAAGGATGTTTCTCTAAAAAATGTTACGGAAGAAGTTCTGCGCGATCTTAGCTATTTGCCTAACTACGGCAACGTAAATATTGCAATTGAATATAATAATTTACATCATGTTCAAACCGATGAACTCGTGTTGTACAATATTCTGAAATGTTTGATCTCCAATTCCATTACTTATCGCGATCCTATTAAAGAAGGAAATGTATGGGTTCATTTCAGTAAAAGTCCCGAGCATATTCATATTAAAGTTTCGGATGATGGAGAGGGTATTTCCATGGAAATCAGCAATTCCGTTTTTGATATGTTCTTTAGAGGTTCTGAACGATCGCACGGACAGGGATTGGGACTATACATCGTTAAAAGTGTAATGGACCGAATGAAAGGAGAAGTCTCTTGGATCAGTGAATCCAACAAAACAACTTTTCAAATTTCGTTGCCTCAAATCTAAGGTTGTTGTTTTAGACGCTCCTCCAGCTGCCTGATGTAAACTAAATTGTCTTCCAACATTAACCGTTGAGATTGTTGCAATTCTTTGAGATAAGTAACCTGCTCTTCACACGCGAGCATTCGCCTTAAGTGGAGTGCATTAAAATCATCCCACTGCTTTTCAAAATTGGCATTCAGAATTTCTATACCTTCCACGTAGGTATTTTTAATCTGACTTAATTTTTTGCAGTGGGTTGATTTCAGATTTATCAGCTCCTGCTCCAGTAGGCCGGTGAGGTAACCAATTTTTTCCTGGAGTTTATCTTCGGGGGTAGGGTCTTTGCTCACCATATCGTTGTTATTGAGCTATCGCGTGATCGATGGATTCAGAATAACCAATATCCATGAGCTTGAATTTTCCATTGGGGTGAATGCTATTGATTTTTTCCCTTCCAATTTTTACACTCTGGCGAAACACTTCATCTTTTGGTAAAATCTTACGGTGCGTTTTCAATCCCCGGTCAAACATTCTCTCTTTCCACTCCACAAAATACCACTCCATTGAAGGTTGATGGAATACCGTAAGGTTCCGCTTGTCGAATACAAGCTTGGTAATTTTTTCTTTTGTGACCAATTCACCTATAAAATTGAATACCTCTTTAAACTGATCGATTGGTATGTAGGTAGAGAGAGCCTCAACCACCGCTATTTCAGGCGAATTCTTAACAACATAAACCGCAGCATGCTTCAGACGCTTCTTTTCAACTAATTGTGCATTTGCTTGAAGTGTTTCCATTTTTTCAAAGAAATTTTAAGTTCTGCAAATGTTAACAAGCATCCGCAGTCAAAGTTTAATAAAAGACATTAATCTTTTGATGATGCCGGACCACGTGCTTTCGCACCTCAATACTCGATCTTCGATCATTTCATTCTAATTTCATTTAGATTATCTATTATTTCATCTTAAAAATAGAAACATATTACTTTCCTTTGCCGTATCAGGTAAAAGAATTAAACTAAATGAAAGGATACATAGGTGAATTTGAAGAACTCGTACTCTTAACCATTGCCAGTTTGGGTGGAGAAGCTTACGGAGTTTCGATAAAAGAAGACATCGAAAAAAGGGCAGACCGCGGAATCAGCATTGGCGCATTGCACTCGACTATCACACGATTGGAAGAAAAAGGATTTATAAAATCAAGACTAGGTGATCCTACACAAGAACGTGGTGGGAGAGCCAAACGCTTTTTCGAATTAACACAAGCAGGTAAGGTAGCGCTTCATCATGTGAAAAATCTTCGTGATGAATTATGGAAACTTTCAAAAACATCATTGTCATTATCTAAATGAGGGAAACGAAATTTATCCGGCCGCCTCGTCTTGCAGAAAAACTGTTTGAATGGTATTGTTCAAACGCCTCAGTGGATGATCTCCGTGGTGACATGGAAGAATTATTTTATTTGAATCTTGAGCGAATGTCACCGGCAAGAGCCAGAATGCAATACTGGAAACACGTATTCGCCATTATATTTTCATACGCCCTGAAAAGACGAAAACAAAAATCATCGTATCATACCTTATCATTAAACTCATTCAATACGTCTATGCTTAAGAACTACTTTCTAATTGCATCTCGCAACCTGATCAAACATAAATTCTTTACCATCATTAATGTTCTTGGATTGGCCGTGGGCATGTCTATGGGACTTTTGCTAATTGCGTTGTTGTCTTTCGTTTCAACGTATGATGACTTTCATGAAAATAAAAACAATATCTACCGCATCATTTCCAAAACAGACGATCACGTAAAAAACCGGGAGTTTGCATCGGCTCCAGCTGTTCTCGCAGATAGAATAAAGAATGAATATCCGGGTGTGAAAGAAGTAGTTAGAATAGACAAGACTCTTACAGTCGAAGCTGTGCACGATGGCAAACAACTTCCATTGAATGGATATTTTGTTGACGCTAATTTTTTAAAAGTATTTTCATTTCCACTCGTAAAAGGAAATCTCGCTACATCTTTTGAAAAGCCAAACGCATTACTTATTACTGAAAAAGCTGCACATAAAATATTTGGCGATACTGATCCCATTGGAAAAATAATCACCATGGGCGAGTTTGGTGAGTTTGAGATTTCAGGATTACTTAAAGATCATCCCAAAAATTCGCACATGCAGTTTGAAGTCTTAACCTCTTATCAAAATCTAGAAAAGACTGCAGCATTTCAAATAAAAGAATCATCAGGTGAATCATGGAAAGACTTTAGAAATTCATATGTGTATTTGTTGCTTCCTGATCAGGCAAACACAAAGGATACAGAGAAGTATTTAAACAACATTGCACAAAAAGTCTATCTAAAAGAAGAGAACTTCAGCGCATCCTTCGAATTGCAATCCGTCAAGGACATTGCACCTGGACGCGACTTGTCCAATGAAATTGGAACCGACTGGGGGTACGGTTCAATTATTACTTTTACTGTTCTTACCCTTTTAATATTACTTCCTGCTTGCTTTAATTATTCTAACATTTCTATTTCGCGGGCTCTTAAGCGAATGAAAGAAATTGGACTTCGCAAAGTAATGGGTGGGCACCGAAATCAGATTCTCGGGCAATTTATCATAGAAACCGTAATCATCACATTTGTTTCTCTCAGTCTCTCTTATTACATCTTCGCTCTTGTTCGTTACGAATTCCTATCGGTTATTGTTGGGGGCAGTGATATTCTAAATCTTGATACCAATGCCCGTATTATTTTCTATTTTGTTCTTTTTGCTTTGATTGTTGGAATACTCACGGGGATAATTCCTGGCTTATACTATGCAAACCTCAATCCGATTCAGGCACTGAAAAGCAAGCCTACAGGAAACAATGCTAAATTCAGTCTGAGAAAAACACTTACTGTTTTTCAATTTGCATTGTCGCTTGGCTTTATCATGAGTGTGGTTATTGTGTTAAATCAACATCGTCAAACCCTCAACTATGATTTTGGATTTAACCAGGCAAACATTCTTGACGTCAATCTTCAGGGAGTTGACCCTGAAATATTCAAAAATGAATTCAGTAAACTTTCGTCTGTACAATCCATATCGATGTCATCTAGTGTAATGGGAGCCGGATACTCCGGGATTGCATGGGTAAAGGGAATCGATCAATCCGATTCGGTTGATGTGGCACAATTGTTTATTGATCATAATTACCTGAGCAATCTTAATCTGAAATTACTGGCAGGAACGAATTTCACAGAGAATACTTCAACCAATTCAAATCGTGTTATTGTCAATGAAGAATTCTTAAAACATTTCAAGATAAAGCAACCAATCGATGCCATTGATCAAATCTTTTTACTGGAAGACGAACAAGAAGTGGTTGTTATCGGTGTGGTCCAAAACTTTCACTATACCAGTCTGCATGATCCAATCAAAAGTTTTTTCTTTCGGTTTGATGAAAGTCAGTTTAACATTGCCAACGTTAAAGTTGCCTCCACAGATATGTTTACTTCCATTGGGGAGATGGAATCCACATGGAAAATAATCGGTGGCGAAAAGAAGTTTGAGTCTAAATTCTTTGAAGATGAAATCGCAGATTCCTATTCGTTCTACTTCGCCATGGTCAAGATTTGTGGTTTTCTTGGGTTACTCGCCATCACTATTTCTTGTTTAGGATTATTAGGCATGGTCGTCTTCACAGTAGAGAATCGCACAAAAGAAATTGGTGTTCGAAAAGTAATGGGTGCTTCAACCTCTACTATCACCATGTTGTTATCAAAGGATTTCACGAAGCTTATGTTCATCGCAGCATTAATTGCTACACCACTAACCTATCTATTTTTTGATAGGGTTTTCTTACGAATGCAGGCATATAAGATGCCCATTGGCGCTTTGGAAATTATAGTAAGTTTATTGCTGCTGTTTGTATTAGGTTTTGCTACCATTCTTTCCCAAACGGTGAAAGCGGCCAAAGCGAATCCGGTTGATACATTGAGGAATGAATAGTTAAAATTAACGCGTTCAATACTCAAAACGGCCGTCCTTTCAAGGAACTTACCACCGAATATTCAGCAAGTATATGATGGTCTCTATATAGTGCAATAACATTCTTATCTGAATTGAAATAGAGGCTATCACCCTTCATATATCTATTAGCATCTGGAATCATAAGTTCAATTTTATAGTTGGGCCGATAAAGGAATAAATCCAGACGTCCGTTGAATTGAAGTACTTCATTCAGTTTTTGCTCCGTATTCCAATCGATATCTGTTCGATTCAAATGAAACAAAATATGTCTTGATCGGACAGAATCAATCGTTGCAGAAAATTCAAAATGAAGCTGATCGATGTACCATTGCCTTTCTTCTTTGACACCATTAACATGATTGAGCACTAGTCGGAGAATTAAAAAACTTAATATGCTAAACGAAGCGACTCCGATAATCCATTTCTTTAACATAAGATTAACATTTGGCGAGCATCAACGCAACTTAGTCTTAATGCGCGACCACAGGTAATCAAATATCAAACCAAAGAAATAGAATACGGAATGAATTTTACCTGGTCTTCTTTTTTAATTTCCGATACAGAAAATCAATTCCGTAAATAAAACCCAAGGTAATGGCTGCAAATAATAAGATATACAAAAAGTTGAGAGCGCTAAGATCGTAACCGCGGTAAAGACGATACACAACAAATATCATAATTCAAATATATTGATATTATCGTGCGAAACTAATATTGAAATAATATAGCTTTTCTCAAATAAAAAGAGGCCAGCACTCGCTGGCCTCCTGCATCAAGCATAGTGGGATTGGCTTAATGTTTCTTTATTAATTTTCCATACTGCGTCTTTCTCTTTCCACTGTAAAAGCGATAGATGTACATATCTTCTTTAAGGTTTTCGTCATTACATTCAAATGAATACGATTCACCTTTCCGAACATTTCCTTTATAGACCTGATGAACTTGTCTTCCGCACTTATCGATAATTTCCAATTCTACATAATCGTCTTCATTACATTTCCAATCGAATTTTAAATTGCCATGGAACGGATTCGGATATGCACACACTTTAACACCATCATCTCCATTATCGTCATCATGGCCTAAGGTATCAATTGCAATACATTGACCCGCCTTATACGCTACAACCGGAGCCCAATCCTTCAGTGTTTCTTTACATGCATAATCACCACAAATTG
>DAIQPD010000104.1:0-13765 GCA_036787535.1 Chryseolinea sp. | reverse complement strand
GAAGAAACTGCTTATTCTTTGCTCTCTTATTGGCCTTGGAATTTCGATATCCAACTCCAAAGTAATGGTGCAAAGGATCGTGTGCCATCAAAATTCCAAGGCCAATAAGAGAGCAAAGAATAAGCAGTTTCTTCTCTTTCAGTGAGAAAAGTATAAGTGGAAAGATGCAACTGCCTAAAATAACAAACCGAAATGTAAAGTAGTCTAACTCTTCTTGCCGATCATAATAGAGAGATTTTGAATAGAGTGAAACCGAGGTTACCAGAACTGGAAGAAACAAGCTCATCCAAATTCGACCTGTTAAAACAAACCCAAATTTATTTAACAAAACCGGGAGCAGAGACAAAAGAGCAATTATGCCTATGAAAACAGTAACAATGCTTAGCCCGTACCAAAAGTAGTAGCAAACCACTAATATTATACATAAAACGGTTACGATAAATCCAATAATATTGGACAGGTAAACCCCTCTTTTCTCAGAAGGGGAGTGAACATAGGCAAGTCCTGAGTTAGTTAATGAGTGAAGAAAATCCATTGGATTGCTAACTGTTTTCTTTTACGGTTTAAACCAAACAAATTTAAGTATTTATCTATCTAAAATAGCATCTACAGTTGTCAATCAAATACCTTCTACTTTGGATTTCAATGCATAATTCTTTTCCTTCAAACCCACTTTATTGTACATTGAACCTACAATTTTTGTCCCTATTCCTATGGAAAAATTTGACTTAGTAGTAATTGGTGCAGGCCCTTCTGGCTATGCTGCGGCTATGCGAGCTGTAGATTTCAAAAAGAAAACATTATTGATTGAGAAAAACATCGTAGGAGGTGCCGGTGTAACAAACGGAGCATTATCATCAAAAACGTGGTGGGAACTTTCGCGTGAGACGGCATACTTTCGTAAAAATCTTAAACGGTTTAATCTGGAGGCACCGAGTATAAATTATAGCGAAGTGCAATCGGAAGTCAGACGAGCAGTAGAAGAACGAAAAACAATGCTGGAAGAACACATTCGTTTAATGCAGAGTTCCTATCATGCTGATTTGTTGGCCTATAAAAGAGGTAACGCCAAGTTGATTTCTCAAAACGAAATTGAAATTGATACAGGCGCTTACACAAATGAAAAGATATGGGCAGAAAATATTATTCTGGCAACAGGAAGTCGACCACGGTATCTAGACGAGTTACCTATTGATGAAAAAATAGTGATGACCAGTGACGGAATTGAAGACATGGACGATTTTCCAGAGAGCATGGTAATTGTTGGGGCTGGAGTTATTGGGTGCGAGTATGCAACCATCTTTGCTGGATTTGGAAGAACAAAAGTACATCTCATTGACAAGGGTGCTCGAATTCTGCCATTTGAAGATGACGATATTGTGCGCGTGATTGAACGTAACATGGAGAATAGTGGTGTGCTCATCCACCGAAATTCACGATTGATACGGATGGAAATTAAACACGAGCGAGTAGAGTATGAACTTGAATATGACGATGGAGGGAAAGAAGTGTTTAATGTGAAGAAGGCTTTAGTGGCTGTTGGAAGAACACCTAACTACGAAGATTTGTGGGACGATAATGTTGAAATTAGTATTTCGAAGCGTGGTATAGAAGACAACGATACACAAACGAATATTTCAAACATCTATGCCGTTGGCGACATAACAGCTGATATTTCATTGGTAAACGTTGGTGAGTTAGAAGGAAGGTATGCGGTTGAAAAGATTTTTGGAAACCCGAATCGTAAGTTGATTTATGAAAACATCAGCACGATCATGTTTCTTAATCCGGAAGTTGCCAGCGTTGGACTGAATGAAACCCACGCTCGTGAGAAGGGCATCGATTATAAAGTAGTTACGTTGGATTATAGCTGTATTCCGCGTGCGATTGCAAAACGAAACACACAAGGATTTATTAAACTTCTGGTAACGAATGACGAAGCAATGAAAATCTTAGGATTGAAAGTAGTTGGCAATCATGCTTCAAGTGCTATTCAGGCGGTGGCATTACTTATATCAATGGATAAGGGAATTGAAGAATTGGCGGAATGTGTTCATCCTCATCCATCGATTACTGAAGGAATACAGGAATGCGTTCGTGTTCTATTAGGTAAATCACTATTTAAACCATCTGCCTTACGGGAGAAAGTAACATGCCGTACAAGCATTGCCGGAATGTATGAAGATGTTAAATTTTAAGATTACTCAATAGTATTGGGAAACCTTGCTCAGCTCTTTTCTTTTTAATTCCGGAACAAAAGTTTCGTCC
Organism: Chryseolinea sp.; assembly: GCA_036787535.1. GTDB lineage: Bacteria > Bacteroidota > Bacteroidia > Cytophagales > Cyclobacteriaceae > Chryseolinea. Next base: position 11,497 of record DAIQPD010000104.1, on the reverse strand, counting down.
GCAGGATATCCAACAGGTATCAATAAAAAGGGTCGTTCGTTTTCCGGACGGTTTAAAATTTTTGAAAGAAAATTCATAGGACTTGGTGTATGTGTAAGTGCAACCAAACCGGCCTGATGAATAGCCACCAATAAAAATCCGCATGCTAACCCTACAGATTCATTTACATAATAGTGGTTTCGTTTTGACCCACTTTCATCCAGATCATACGCCTTCTTGAAAACAACAATAAGGTATGGTGCTATTTCAAGAAATGGTTTTCTCCAATCCGTTTGAAGTGGAAGCAAATCGTTAATCCACTCTTCACTCATTCGGCCGGAATAACTCTCTTGCTCTTCTTTCTCCGCTTCAATTCTAATTTGTTTTTTTATTTCAGGGTTGGACACAACACAAAATGTCCAGGGTTGTTTATGAGCCCCGGAAGGAGCAGTAGAGGCAGTGCGAATTAAGGTATCAATAACTTCCCTCGAAACTGCTTTATCTGAAAAATCGCGAACGCTTCTGCGCGCATTCAGCTCATTATAAAATAATGAGCTTCTTTCTGATATTTCTTCTGGTGATAATGTTGTTGGGTTGTATCGAATGAAGGAATAGCCATTGATTACTTTTGTTTCCATTTTGGTGTGATGTATGTTGTAAAGGTATGCAATCCGGTAAGCTAAGAATGTACGGTTGCAGACAAATAAAGACTTTATCTAAAGCTTATGTTTTGAAATAAACTTTGAAGGTTGTTCCCTTATCAACTTCATTCTCTATTTCAAATTTTCCACCAAGAGAGTTTATTTGTATTTTCATAAATAAAGTCCCAGATATTTCATCTACACATGCAGATAAAATTGTTTCTAGAGAGTAAAGGTTTTATCGCGATGTATGGCAACATTAATACCCAAATCATTATAGGTAACAATTAAAAAAATGCCACTCTTTGCTTTCATTTTTTTAATGCGAATTGAAGACGTGCATTTTACTTACTGATCTGAACTAGGTCTCTACAATATTAATATTGATTGCCGAAATCTAGTTTAAAATAAATTCAGCTTTTTTAAGATCTCTTGAATTACCACCAATAAAGACTTCAAATTTTCCAGGCTCCGCCCCGAAAGTCAAGTCTTGGCGATAGAATGAAAGATTATCGGAACTGATTTTAAATGAAACGTCTTTTGTTTCACCAACCTTCAGTGTTATTTTCTCAAATCCTTTCAATTCAAGTACAGGCCTCGTTACACTTCCAACTAAATCCCGGATATAAAGTTGAACGACTTCAGCACCATCACGTGAACCGGTGTTAGAAATTGAACACGTAACGATTAGCTCTTCTTTTTCTTTTATGCTACTTTTTGAAAGCTTAATGTCACTGTAAGAGAATGTAGTATAGCTTAATCCAAATCCGAATGGATACACCGGCTCGTTAGACACATCAAGATAGTTGGATTGAAATTTTGAAAACCATTTCCCGCTTAACGGACGCCCTGTATTTTTATGTGCATAGTACAATGGTATTTGTCCAACGTTCTGCGGAAAAGTTGTTGTTAATTTTCCGGAAGGATTTACCTCTCCAAACAACACATCGGCAATAGCATCACCTGCTTCGCTTCCACCAAACCAAACGTTCAGAATGGCTGGTACATTTTCTTCTTCCCACTTCAGCACCAACGGGCGACCAGTGAACAACACCAGCACCACCGGCTTTCCGGTTTTCAATAACGCCTTTAATAAATCGCGTTGAGTTTCTGGAATCTGAATATCGGTGCGGCTGGAAGCTTCACCACTCATTTCCGCTGCTTCGCCCAAGGCGGCAACAATGACATCAGCATTCTTTGCTATTTGCAAAGCTTCCTCACGCAGCTCAGATGTTGAACGTTTATCGCGATTCAAAGATTTTCCAAACATTGTTGAATTGGTTTCGAGCGTTTCGTCTTCATCGAGGTTCGAACCCTTTGCATAAACTATTTTTGCATTTGTGCCTACTGCTTTCTTCAAACCTTCGAGCACCGAAATGGATTCTGAAAATCTTCCAGCCACACTCCAAGTTCCGGTCATATTTTCTTTTGCTTCACCCAAAGGTCCAATCAAGGCAATCGTACCTGACTTCTTAATAGGAAGTACGTTACCTTGATTTTTTAACAACACAAAACTTTGTGTCGCAGTACTGCGCGCTTCAGCACGGTTGGTTGCATTAAACACTTCGGTCTTTGCGCGGCTTGCATCACAATATCGATATGGATCATCAAATAAGCCAAGTAAAAATTTAGCGCGCAAAATTCTGCGACATGCATCATCGATAAGTTTTTCATTGATCTTTCCATCACTCACAGATTTGCTCAGCGTAGTAAGCAATCCTTCACTCACCATGTCCATATCCAGGCCGGCCTCAAGTGCCATGGTCGAAACGTATTGAAGATCACCGAAGCCGTGATTGATCATTTCGCTTACACCGGTATAATCTGAAACGACAAAACCATTGAAGCCCCATTCTTTGCGCAACACATTTGTAAGCAACCATTTGTTGGCTGTTGCCGGAACACCATCTATCTCATTGAACGAAGCCATGATACTTCCTGCTCCAGCATCGATTGCAGCTTTGTATGGAGGAAGGTATTCGTTGTACATACGATTTCTGCTCATGTCAACCGTGTTGTAATCGCGACCTGCTTCAGCCGCACCATATAACGCAAAGTGTTTTACACATGACATGATCGTATTGTTCAAAGAGAGATCATCGCCCTGATATCCTTGCACCATAGCTTTCGCTATTTGAGAACCCAGATAAGGATCTTCGCCACTTCCTTCAGAGATGCGGCCCCAACGCGGATCGCGCGAAATATCTACCATGGGTGAGAATGTCCAGTTAATACCATCGGCACTGGCTTCAATAGCAGCAATTCGCGCACTGCGTTCAATCAACTTCATGTCCCAACTGCAACTCAGTCCTAGCGGAATAGGAAATACCGATTCATAACCGTGAATCACATCCATACCAAAGATCAACGGAATTTTTAACCGGCTTTTCTCTACGGCAATTTTTTGCATCTCGCGGATGTTGGCTACGGACTTGATGTTGAACAAGCCACCAACTTTTCCTTCTGCAATTTTTTTGGCAATATCAGAACTCTCGACAGCACCCGTAGTAAATGCACCTGCTGACGGAAGATTGAGTTGTCCAAGTTTTTCTTCCAATGTCATTTGTTGAAGAACCGAATCAACCCGGGCATCTAAGCCCTCTCCAGTATTTTGTTTTTCGGTCTGGCAAGAAATGAAGAAAGAAAGTACTGCCACAGAAAGGATGGCAGCACTGGTCAGTTTAGGTAAAGATAGTGTCATGATTTTTTCAGTTGCTTGGTCTTCATCAGCCTTCCCATTTGGGAAGGTATGATGAAGTGGGCCCCAATATTTATTTAAATCCTAATTTCGTTTTTGCTATTTCTACTTCAGGTGACGACATAAAGAGATTCCATAATAATCCTGTGCGATGATTTTCAATCATCACAATTGCCGGACCTTGATCGATGGCCAAATACCTTGGCAGATACCAATTCTCTTGCTCGCTGAACGCATCATAAAATCCATATTCACCAAATACCTTATCGCCAAGATCTTCGTAGAGATGACGAACTACTTTCATCGACTCTGTTGGTGTATACGGGAAAGAAGATAGTGCAGCAGTAGGAGAGATCACACCAAGATCTTCACCTGGACTGTGTGCAGCATAACCTTTTACAGAATAGCTGGCCGTAAGTCCCCAGCAATTTTCCCCGTATCCTTTAAACTGTTTTGGATTCTCTAAACAATATTGTCTGTTGATGAGTGTATGATTCGTATTGTGTTCCCAATAGTCCGCGTAATCATCTTTGAGGTTGTGTGGGTTAAGACCTAAGAATGAATAGTGCGACCAGAACAATGGGCCGCCAAATTGGGGAGCACCATTATGTTTTAGACTTAAGTGATATCCATATTGCTGATGCGTTGAATCGTTTCGAATTCCTCCTTTACGAGCCCAGCCTTTATGATATACTTCTGCCGGAATAGTATGCGTTGGTGATCCTGCTGCGAGAAAATACATGATGAGACATTCGTTATATCCTTCCACTGCAAAATTCATTTTCCACTGATTGTTGGGAGACCAATGCCAATACAATACATTTTGATTGTTTTGTCTGTACCAATCGAATTCAATTTCTTTCCATAGTTTATCAATCTTTGCCGACAGTTCTTTTTCCTGATCGTTTCCATCTTTAAAATATTGTCGAACACAAAGTAATCCCTGTGCGAGGTAAGATGTCTCTACCAGATCGCCACCATTATCGTTCGGACTGAATGGTTTTACTTTACCTGTTTCTCCGTTCAGCCAATGTGGCCATACACCATGAAACCGATCGGCCTTCTCCAACCAGTTCACGAGTTTGTTGAGTCTTTCAAATCCTACTTCACGCGTTATGAATTTACGTTCGATGCCCACCAGGATCGCCATTACGCCAAATCCAGTTCCGCCAGATGTAACAATATGCTTGTCATTATCGGGATATACATTATCTGCATGAAAGCGTTCGCGTGCAGCACCAGATGTTGGCTCAGCGCCATCCCAGAAGTATTGGAAAGTTTTATATTCAACAAGCGTAAGAAGAGAATCATCGCTCAGTGTTGAAGGTATCGTAACTGCCTGCTGCGTAGGTTTTACGCAGGATGTAATCAATCCTATAAAAACAAAACCAAATATGAATGTTCTAAATATTCTCATGCTTCGATGTTAGAAGGTAAAGCCTAAAGTTGTTGCTGCGTTCTGAACTTCAGGAGCTGACATAAACAAATCCCAAAGCAATCCTGTACGATAATTTTCAATCATTACAATAATAGGTCCCTGATCAATGGCGAGATAGGAATCCGCTGTCCATCCTTCAGTGAGATTCATCGCATCATAAAATCCATATTGCCCCCACATACGATCTCCAACCGTGTAGTAGAAAAACTTTAGTGCCTGCATGGATTCATCTGGTGTATACGGAAAAGATGATAACGCAGCAGTTGGTGTAATTACACCTAAATCATTTGAGGGTGAGTGCGCGCTGTATCCATTTTGATTGTCGCTTGAAGTTAGTCCCCAGCAGTCTTCACTGTAGCCAATATAATTTTTAGGATTAGCAATGCAGTATGCCCGATTGATTAAGGTAGCATTTACATTCTGTTCCCAATAGTTGGCGTAGTCATCAGAAAAGTGAGGATCTAAGCCGAGGTAAGAATATTGAACCCAAAATAAAGGAGCTGGACTTTCCAGCGGAAGCTTGATGTTATAGTAGATATTGTTTTTTACGATGCCTCCATTTTTTCCATATCCATTGGTGTAAACATTTTTTGGAATGCCATGAGTAGGCGAGGCTGCAGCCAGTACATAGGTAATTTGTTCCTCAAAATATCCTGACAAAGCAAAGTTCATATCCCAATTGTAATTGGGCGACCAGTGCCAGTATAATACGTTGCTATCATTTTTACGATACCAATCCCACTCTACCGTTTCCCAAAGATTGGTAATGCGATTAATTAGGTTGTTGCCAACGGTGTCCGTTGGTTCTAAATATTGTCGGAAAGTGAGCAGACCTTGTACGAGAAACGAAGTCTCGACTAAATCTCCTCCATTATCCTTTGTACTGAAAGGAATTACCTTACCAGTATTGCCATCGATCCAATGCGACCATGCACCATGAAAGCGATCGGCTGTTTCTAAAAAGGAAACAATTTTTTTAATCTGCCCAATACCTTGGTCGCGGGTAATAAAATTTCTTTCCATGCCTACAATAATGGACATGATTCCAAAGCCTGTGCCACCACTGGTGACTATGTTACCAGAACTATTTCGTTCGCGTGCCATACCACTGGCAGGGTGCGCAAAGTCATAGAAGTATTTAAAGGTTTGTTGTTGAACAAGATTCAATAGTGCATCGTCAGTTATTACTGGAAAATCCGGAGTGGGGTCGGTCGTAGAATAGAATGATCTTGTAAAGTATGGAAGCACCTCCCCATTAATTCCGTTGACTTGACTGGATATGGAAAGTTGATATTTGGTAAGATCGGCAAGTTTCGAATTTACGGTAATGGAAAGTTTCGTATTTCCTTCTGAGAGCATAAATGCCAGCGAAGCAGAAGTTGTGGCCGCTACACTAATGTTGCCTGTTGTAATGGTTGATGGATTTACCGGAACGGAAAAGGTTACATCAATCACTAATCCATTTAATGGAGCATTGGTGATACGAGATGTGTTCAGAGCATCCTGGTTATCTATTTTGAGAAAGGTAACTGAAAGTGGGTCGGGACTTGTTGTAAATTCAATTATGATCCCTTGAAAAACTTCTCCATTAATTCCTTTCAATCCATTTGGAATGTTTAATTCATATTGTTGATTTGCTTCAAGTGTTCCTGCTTTAGGCACAACCGAAAAAGTTTTGTTGTTATCCAGGTATGAAAATGTTAGCGGAACAACATCTCCTCCTTTTACTTTTAACTGAATATTTTTTCGCGCGGATGCGGTATCTAAAATTGCTGCAAAAGTTCCCACTATTGGTTTGTTTGTAGGAGCGGCAGAATTCTTTGTAAAATCAGTAAGATTGAGTGGGTATGTACCAACACGGAGATTAGACAACTGCAGAACAGAAGGTGGCGCAGGATTTTCTTCGTTCGAACAAGACTGAAAACTTGCCAGAATAATTAATCCCAAAAGAAAAACGGATATGTATTTGTAAATCATCAAAGGAGGTAAGTGAAAAAGAGGGTTTCCATTTGGAAACCCTCTAAACCAAACTAATCAATAAACCAAATTAACCGATGCATTAAGGTTTTTCAGAGTTGTATATTAATGTTACTTCTGTTGCTGTAATGGCTCTGCTGAATACGCGTACATCATCAAGTAGACCTTTGAAGTGATTGTTTGCTGGATCAGATGGATCGGCCCATGTATCAGAAATTTTTCTATTGCCACTTGCTTGAATAAAGCCAAATGCCAAATTGTTTCCACCGCCTGTTGTGTTACCAGCGAAAGTTACTCCAGTTGCACCTTTCTTGGCATCACCATCAGGCCACTGATCAAAATCCCATGCACGTACTTTTTCACCATTCACATACATGCTTCCAACTTTTGATGCTGCATCATAGGTACACACTACATTCGCCCATTTATCCTTAAATGTGGTTCCAATAGCGCCATCACTTACTTTCGCGAAAAGAGATCCTTGCCATCCATTGGCTTGTCCGTTCCACCAAGTATCTTCTGCATCAGTAGTACTTGCTAACTGATAACGCGTTGCAATTTTAACGCCTTTATCAACAGCAGTCCATGCTCCACCCGCTATTTCAAACTGGAATCCATACCATCCAGCAAGTCCCATAACAAAATGTCCTTCTTTACTTCCATCAGCTTTCACCCAAAAACTTAAGGTAAAATCGTTGTGTGACATCAATTGATTGCCATTCGGCACTTCAATAATGGTGGTTGTTCCATTAAATGATGCTGCTTTTCCAGCAGTTGCACTGCGTGAATCAACATAGGTAACATCTGTTCCGGCATTGCCTGGATCAAAAGTACCCACTACATCTTCCGTACTGTTTTCGAAAGTCCAGTGTGCAATTACATTACTAGGTACAAACGTTCCTTCTGTTGCGAAATTTCTTTCAAGAGCAGACAAAGCTTTTCCGTTTGTTGATTCTAAGCCAGCAGTAAAATTTAATGTGTACAATGTACCTCCAGCCAGATCTGCACTGGGTGTTACTGTAACCACCTTTCCAGCTACAGAAATAGTAGCATCCATAACTTGCTCATCATAATCTTGTGTTAAAATAATATTTGCTGCAGTTGCAGTAGACGCGTCAACGTCTGTTGAAAAGGTAGCAATAATAGGAGCATCAACCGGAATATCAGTACCACTTGCAGCACCATTTAAATCTACTCCTCCGGCCGTTAAGGTTGCGAGCGTAATAGAGGTTGGGCCTGAGTCATCACTTGAGCACCCTTCCATACCTGTGACAATAAATCCTATTGCCACCAGTCCACATAAAATCCATTTCAAGTTTTTCATAGTTGATTAGAATTAATTTTAAAGTTAAAAATTGATTAAAAAATTATTACCAACCTGGATTTTGTTGCCAGGTGTTTTGTGTTAAGTCCATTTCGATTTGAGGTATTCCCAGAAGTTCATGTTTGTTTGTTGTAAAACCAAGTGGACCCAGAACTGCAGGTGCGTTACCTGTGCGCACTAAATCCCAAAAACGATGCCCTTCCAATGCTAATTCTACTCTGCGTTCTTTTAGAATTAAATCACGAAGCAAAGTCTGATCGGTTTCAGTAATGTCTAGAAGGATGGATGCATTTCCATCGCGTGCTCTCTCCCGAATCATATTAAGGTAGAGGAGTGCCTGTACTGGCTTTCCATTTTCATTCGATGCCTCAGCAGCCATTAGCAAAACATCAGCATATCGAAGAATGCGTCTGTTGTGATCAAATTGAGTTGGAACATTATCGCCTGGAGTCCAGACTTTTTGATTATAACATTCAATTTCAATAACATTTCCATCTTCATCCTCTGTCTCGTCAGGTGTAGATCCATCACCCAAGATGGTTATGCCATCAAGTTCTTCGCCAAGGTTAAGAATGGTTTTATCTTTTCGTGGATCATTTGGTTCGAAGGCATCCATTAAATCAAGTGAAGGTCTGTTAAAACCCCAACCTCTGTTGGGATTTCCACGCGCACCTTGTACGTTGGCATACGCATTACCACCATTTGATTGGCCTTCAAATCCCAATGCTCCAATTTCGAAAACAGATTCATCTCCAAATTCACCTGCTTTGCTATTGGCATCGGCAAAGTCAGGCATTAAGTCGTAGAGTCCAGAGTTAATTACTTCCAATGCATATTTTTCAGCATTCACAAAATCGCCCTGAAAGAGGTACACTTTTGCAAGTAATGATTTTGCTGCCCCTTTTGAAGCTCGACCAACGTCTGATCCCGAATAAGCTGTTTTTTCAGGAAGTGAATTAATGGCCGTTGTTAGATCATCAATAATGAGACTATAAATTTCACTGGCAGGTGCGCGATCTAAACCAAGAGGAGGAGCGGTACTTGTGATTTTTGGTACATCACCCCATGCTCTTACCAGATCAAAGTAATACAAGGCTCGAAGAAAATGAGCTTCACCCAGGTATTGGCTGCGCAAGGTCTCATCCATTGGAATGGCAGGAACTTTTTCGATAACAACATTAGCACGCTTAATACCTTGGTAAAGCACGGCCCACCAATCATTAATTGTTCCTTCGGTGTTAACATGTTGGAAATTTTCATAGACTCCAATGGTCGATGCAGCATCACCCGGATTGCTCCCTTTGTATGCATCATCAGACATAATATCCATAATAGGGAATAGACCGAAATGAAAGTTTGGACTTCTTAAAGTATTGTAAACTGCTGTTGTTGCTGAGAGAGCATCAGATGATGTTGTCGGAAAACTTTCTTGTGTCAGACTTCCTTGTAATGGTTTTTCCAGAAAGTCACTACAGCTTACAGAACTCAATACCAGCGTGATGATGGCGAGATGCGTTGCGATATTTTTCTTTATAAAAATTTTCATATTCATGATCTTTTAAAAAGTGACATTTAGACCAACTGAATAAACTGCAGGCAATGGATAAGTACCTCTGTCGATTCCATTAAGAATAGGACTTGAACTGGCCACTTCAGGTGTATAGCCTGTAAATTTTGTAAGCGTGAAAAGGTTGGTTCCTCCAACATAGAATCGAGCCGATTTCATTTTAGCTTTCTCAACAACTGATGCGGGTAGGTTATAGGCGATTGTAACATTTCTCATACGGAAGTAAGATCCGTCCTGAATAAATTTTGATGATACTGTATAATTGTAACCTCCTGTTGAGGCTTTGGGCTCGCTATTGCTGGTGCCTTCACCTGTCCAACGATTCAGAACATGTTTCTCATAATTATACTGATCCGGTCGAACCGTTTCTTTGTCGTTGTAAATTTTATTTCCACTCACCCCATTAAAATCAACTGATATTTCAAAACTTTTATAGGATGCACTTAGATTAAACCCATATAGAAGTTTTGGAATGGGTGAGCCTAAATTGACACGATCCGCAGCATTCAATACACCATCTGGAGTTGTATCTTCAAATTTTAAATCACCCACTTCTGCTTGTGAAAGGTGAGGATAGGCAGCAAGCTCTGCAGCATTTTGGAACACACCAATTACTTTATATCCGTAGAAGGAGCCGATGGGTACACCCGGAGTTGTATTGGTTACCTGACCATTTGATCCAAAACCTTGCAAGCGATCACTCGATCCCCCCAGGCCATTAACCTGAATGGTCTCGTTATAAATTGTGGTTGCATTTGCGTTTATGGAATAATGAAAGTCTTTTGACAGATCATCTCTCCAGCCAAGTGTAAATTCAAAACCTCTGTTAAGTACTTCGCCTGCATTGTAAGTAATCTGTGCACCAGGTCCATTTCCGAGATATCCAGGAACGGATAAATCAATCAGAATGTCTTTGGTTGTTCTGTTATAGTAATCTATTTCGAGTGTAAGCTTATCATTTAAGAAACCGGTTTCCAGACCAATATCAGTTTGATATGTGCTCTCCCATTTCAAGTTAGAATTTCCGGTTACGCCATAGGTAAGTCCGGGTACGATTCCCTCCGCTGCACCAAATACAGCGTTAACATTGTTATCGACAACAGAGTATCTTCTCAGATAGTTAATCTTTTCGTTTCCAATAATTCCCCAACTACCTCTCACCTTTAAATTGGAGAGGAAAGAAATACCTTGCATAAAGCTTTCATTGATCACGTTCCAGCCTGCGGCAAAGGATGGAAAATTTCCATAGCGATTATCCTTTGCGAATTTGGAGGAGCCGTCCCTTCTGAAGGTAGCTGTAAATAAAAATCGATTGTCATAGGTGTAATTCGCGCGGAACAGTATTGATTCAATCGAATAGTTTTGATTTGCATCAACCGAATTAATATCAGTTGCATAAGGATAGAGATTGTTTGAATTGATATACCAAAAGTCTTCACTATCGCGTGTTATGTTTCTGCCTTGTAACGCTACGTTTTCTGAAGTAGCTTCCTGCATGGTGTAACCTGCAAGAGCGTTGATTCTGTGTTTTCCTGATTCTTTAGTATAGTTCAATGTATTTTCCCATAACCACGAAAGGCGCTCTCCCCAATCTTTATTTAATGTGCTTAATGAGTTTTGTTGTTGTGGTGATACAAAAAACACAGGGGTAAAGCTCTTACCCTTGTTGTTAACCATATCAATTCCGAAACTGGATTTGAACGTGAATGCGTTCAGAAAATCTGCTTCGCCATACATATTACCAACGGTGCGCAGTCCACTTCCATAGCTATTCGTATACTCTATGTCGGCAAGGGGATTACCTACATTTGGAACAGGTGAGTAGCTTCCATCAGGTAAATAAACCGGTATTACAGGTAAAGCACGGTACGCA
>DAIQPD010000326.1:0-2770 GCA_036787535.1 Chryseolinea sp. | reverse complement strand
GCACCAAACAATATTGGATTGGGTATTCATGAAATGGGCACGGCACGCATGGGTAGAGATGCAAAGACCTCTGTTCTCAACAAATGGAATCAGGTTAACGAAGCACCCAATGTTTTTGTAACTGATGGTGCAGCAATGACATCTTCTGCTTGTCAGAATCCATCGCTTACCTATATGGCGTTAACTGCAAGAGCAGTTGATCATGCTGTGAGTGAATTAAAAAAGGGAAATCTGTAATTGAAAATTAAAAGATATGAACCGAAGAGAAGCCATTCAACGCGCCAGCCTTGTTTTAGGATACACCCTCACTGGCCCAGCTCTGGCGGGAGTGCTACAAGGTTGTAAAGCCTCACCTGAATTGACCTATAAGCCTGTGTTCTTTTCAGAAGATCAGGCTTTATTAATCAGTGAGCTGTCAGAAATCATTATTCCAAAAACAACAACCCCCGGTGCAAAAGATGTTGGTGTACCAGGATTTATTGATCGGATGTTACAAGAGATTTATACCAAAGAGCAGCAAGACGATTTTTTAAAAGGACTGGCAGAATTTGATGCTGAGGCCAAAAAAGAATACGGTGATTTTTTTGCAAGCTGTACACCCGAGCAGCAAAATGCCTTCGTAAAAAAACAGCACGATGCTGCCTTTTCAGAAGGTGTTAATTTGGGTTCAACAGCATGGTGGAACGCAGGTGGCGGTGGTAAAACTCCTTTTATTGTAAAAGTAAAAGAACTTACCATTTTGGGTTTCTTTACAAGCGAGCCCGGAGCAACACAGGTACTACAATATAATCAGGTGCCGGGCCCGTTTAAAGGCTGTGTTCCATTGGCAGAAGTTGGGAAGGCGTGGGCCACATAGTTTTAATCTTACGCTTTATAATTGCTAATTCAATCTTTCAAATGAATAAGGTACTCATTCTCTTTTTACTGTTCGTCTCATTAATTTCTCAGGCTCAGCAAAAACCAGCTCAAAGCTTCACGATGGTCAAGTCACCGGAAGAAGTTGGATTCTCTTCTGATCGACTGAAGAATCTTGATGCATTGATGAAGTCCTTTGTTGCTGAAGGCATTGCGCCAAACGTAGTTATGTTTGTAGCCCGTAACGGAAAAATAGTTGCGCACAATGCGTATGGTTATAGCAACCTTGAGAATAAAACTCTTTTAAAGAAGGACGATATTTTTCGCATAGCATCTCAAACTAAATTGGTGGCCACTGTAGGATTACTTTCGCTTTTCGAACAAGGTAAATTTCTATTGGATGAACCAATCTCAAAATACATTCCTGAATTTAAAAACTCAAGAGTATTAGAAAGTGTAGATACGAAATCGAATACTTATGAAACACGTCCGGCAAAAAGTGAGATTACCATTCGACAATTATTAAGTCATACAGCCGGTATTCCCTATGAGCATCCATTGGATAACCGACCTGAATTTAAAGTACCTTTCTTTAACTCAACTCAACCCGAGGTTTTAGCGGATGTAGTAAAAAGAATTGCAGCTCGTCCACTGACCAATGATCCGGGAACTGCATTCGTATATGGATTGAATACTGATGTGATTGGATATTTAATTGAAATTTTGAGCGGAAAAAAGTTAGATGTATTTCTGAAAGAAGTTGTTACTGATCCTTTAGGAATGAAGGATACCTATTTCTACCTCCCTGATAGTAAGGCGAGTCGTTTAGTTGAATTGTATTCTAAAGAGTCGACCACTATTCCATTTACCGTTCACACGAATAATGATTACCGTTTCTCTTCAACAACGGGAGCAAAAAGTTATTTTTCAGCCGGAGCTGGAATGGTGAGTACCATTGAAGATTACGCGAAGCTTTGCCAGATGCTGTTGAACTATGGAAGTTTTAACAGCCAACAAATTCTGGGAAGAAAGACGGTTGAGATGATGTACCGAAATGAAATAGGTGATCTTGAAGTCTGGGATCGCAAAGATAAATTTGGCTTGGGTTTACAAATCATATCCGATGAATCACATTATGGAGCCAATACCACTCCAGGTGCGTTAACCTGGGGGGGAATGTATTGTTCTGAATATACAATTGATCCAAAAGAGAATTTGATTTTGTTGGTATTCACCAACGTACATCCGTATGCATACTATGGTGACTTTGTTCGTAAGTTCAGAATCAGTGTCTATCAGGCATTGAAGTAATATTACGAATTACATCTTGACTTCCATTTTGAATTCCTGCCAGTGAAGAAAAATTGATTTGTGATTAGTGACTTGAGATTATTGATTTGAGATTTGGTTCAAATACATGATATTATGTCCGTTAAGTCCGAAATCGCTAGTCACAAATCACTAATCACAAATCTGTCATTTACTTCTTCAGCAATCTATACCGTTACTAAACTGTAGAAGTACCTTTGAATACCTGATAGGTAGGTGTTGGAATTCCCGTTTACTTTTACGTGCTTGTACTATGCCAACAATGCCAGTTAAATCAGGAACCATTGGTATCTGGACAAGCACTTCGCTTGTGATGGGTAACATGATCGCATCTGCGATGTTTATGCTTCCCGCTGCTCTCTCTTCATTTGGTAGTATTAGTTTAATAGGATGGTTAGTCTCCGGTTTTGGTGCGATCTGTCTTGCTTTAATGTATAGTTGGCTAAGTCAGTTAATGCCTATTGCCAACGGTGGTCCTTATGCTTATACACACAAGGGCCTTGGGGATTTTGCAGCCTTTCTAGTTGCGTGGGGATACTGGATATCAATATGGTGCACCAATGCGGCTATTGCAGTTGCTTTTGTA
>DAIQPD010000103.1:0-14001 GCA_036787535.1 Chryseolinea sp. | reverse complement strand
CGTTATAATAAGGTATAGAATAGAATTGTCTTGGGGATCAGTATTACCTTCGAATCGATAGAAGTTTGCAATCTTGATCTGTTCTGGCAAATACTGCTTATCCTCACCAGCTACTACTAGTTTCCCGGACTCAATACTAAAATTCTCAGTATAACCTTCCTTAAGTGCAATATTAGATTGCTCGGAAAGTGTTGTCACTTTCTTTTGCATGGCATCGGCTGTGGTATTCATATTATTTTGTTTTTAATTGTTGTGCGACTATTATGTTATACAATTAGGAACAACCCAGTGACGACTCCGCCACTGGTTGTTCCTCATGTGTTGACTGTGTATTATTCTTGTTCTACTTCCTCCTCTACTTCTACTGACACCTCGGCCGCAAGCTGATTAATTCGCTCGGAAAGTTCTGTAAGCTTTACATCTGATTTAGCCTCTTCGTCTTTGGTTTCTTCAAGAAGGCGTGCACATTGTACCTTACCTAATACAGTAGCCATCGTTCTTAATGTTCCGTAGGCAGAGATCTCATAGTGTTCAATTTTCTGAGCAGCCGCAATCAAAGCAGCATCACGTGCGTGCCCTTTGTCATAATTTTCAATAGCCTCTCCGCCCTCTTTTACCAGGCCTTCCATGGCCTCGCATTTTTTAGCGGTTGCTTTTCTTTCGTTTAATTCAAAGCATTCCTCTATGCGCTCAACTTGCTTTATTGTTTCTTCAAGATGAGCGCCAAAAGCTTCCTGAAGATCTGCGTTGAACGCAGCCTTTGACATTTTGGGCAAGGCCTTCACTAAGTGCTTCTCAGCCCAATAGACATCCTTCAATAAATCTTCAAAAATATCCTCCAATGTTTCCTTAGATGATTTTTCCGAAACTTTTTTAGCTGACTTCTTTTTTGTCGGAATAAGACGATCTGTACTTTTCATAATAAGTGGTTTTTAGTTGTTAATACAATTCAAATAAAATAGTGAATAAATTTTCTAGTTGAGAACAGGCAATTGATTCATTGCCCACACTTCAACAATTGATTTCTTGTCCGAAATATCCTGAGTGTCGTACCAGAAGCTAACGCCATCAATTGTTTTCTCGCTATCCGGAATATTCATTGTAATACCGTTAGCTGCATAATTAACTTCATCCAGAAATTCAACATCTTTTGTGCCGCCATCACTAAAATAAATAGTACAACGATGCATCATTAACGTTCCTTGCTTAATAATAAATTTCAGAGCCGTAATATGACTGCTACCTTCAGTTATTGCTATTACATCATGATCTAATGTATAGTCCGCTCTGCAGTTGCCCAGAAAGGTCCACTCATCAGTTGTTGAAGCTGCTTCTTGAGCAAATGATTTTTGTGGTTGACCCAATGCTACAATGGCAAGGGTAAGGACGAGTAAATATTTAGTTTTCATAATGAGCCGTTGATTTTAGATTGCTGAGAGATGTACCGGCATATTCAGTATAGAAATAAGCATACCATAAGGTAAACCATCGAAGGGAGTTCGTTCTGCAGTATAATCCAATCGGGATTGTAGAATCGGCTACTCGATGTGGAGATAATGACACTCATACTTTCAATCTTCCAGAGAAGTATGTATAAAATTAAACTGCTCATTGCCTAGATAGACAATGAGCAGTTTAATTGGCCGATAAAATTTCGTTCTTCCAGGGTTTACAATTCTCCCTTCTCAGCCATCTTCTTCATTTTCTTATTGGCATAAATAGCTACCTCAACTCTGCGATTAATTTGTCTGTCGTCTTCACTTACATTACTATTTAATGGCTGTAACTCCCCATATCCCTTTGGAGTAATACGACTTGCCCTAACACCTTGAGTAGATAAGTATTGCTCAACACTGTAAGCTCTTTTCTCAGAAAGTGTCTGATTGTAAGGCACCTCACCCACATTGTCTGTATGACCTTCAATTACAATATTTGTGTCATCGTACTTTTTCAATGTTTTGGACAGTGTATTTAGATTTGATTTTGTTTCAGGTAGCAAAGTGGAAGAATTGGTGTCGAATTGTAATCCTGAATTAAATGTGATCAAAATACCTTCTCCAACGCGCTGCACAGTAGCGCCCTTCAAATCATTCTTTAGTTCTTCTGCCTGCTTATCCATTTGCCTTCCAATAAGTGCCCCTGCTGTTCCTCCAGCTGCTGCACCGATGATAGCACCTACAGCAGTGTTCCCCGAATTATGACCAATAAGTCCACCGATAACGGCACCTGTTCCTGCGCCAATGGCTCCACCTTTAGTGGTGTTTGTTGCCTGGCAACTTGCCAGAAGCAAACCAAACACCACCAGACAGGAGCATAAAGTACTAGAGTTTAATATCTTTTTCATATTGAATTACTTTTCAGTATTCTTTACAGCATTATCAAATCGCTCTTGAATTTTTTCGCATTCAAGCTTCACCTCACTAAAGGTATTCTTTGCTGATTGTTGAATATCATCCCAGGTATCATCGGCAGATTTGTCAATCTGATCAAGTGATACTTCCACTCTGTCGCGATGTTCAATCAATGTTTGCTTAATGGATTCCAATTCAATTTTCGAAGTGCTGTTCGCATCTTCCAGTTTCCTTGAAATTTTATCGAGCTTTGCGTTTATATCATCACGAAGATCACGCAAGTCCTTAGCCGTTTCTTCCTTATGATCTTTGATGTCGCTTTCAATTTCGTCCGCAGCCTCTGCAACTTTTTTCTCAGAAGAGGGAGAGCAGTTTATCAACATGATGCCAGACATCATCAAAGCGAATACTATAATTTTACTTTTCATACTAGTCGTTATTTATTTAAAACAATTGATTGAGGAATTTATTTAGGAATGGAAAGAAAGGTTTTCTATTTCCTTTTGAATTTCTTCTTTTGTCTTACCAATTCGCTTTTCAATTCTTCCGATCAATTCATCCTCCATTCCCTCTTCAAACATCAAATCATCATCAGTAAGTTGTGCGTACTTTTGCTTCAACTTTCCTTTTATTTCTTTCCAGCTACCTTTTAATTGTAATGTATTCATGACTTTAATTTTTAAGCTTTTAATTTATCACTCACCGAAGACAAAACTTCTTTTCCGCGTTTTGCAGTTTCGTCAATTGCTCCGTTATACTTTCCTCGAAGAGATTCAATTGAGTCGCCAACTGTATTCTTGAAATCATTCGCAAAGCGCTTTGATCCGCGAATCAATTTCTTTTGAGTTTGCTCACCACTACGCGGTGCAAGTAATAATCCAACTGCAACTCCTATTGCAGCACCTGCCAACAATCCACCAATTAATTTTTTAGTTTCCATATTATTATCATTTTATTTTTAGCCTGTTGCCACATAATTTTTATGGGCTTCGCATGACTATATCAAAAATTTATGCCAAGCTGAGTACAGCCATAATCCACCTGAATAGCACTAAATCAAATTTATTTCGAGTATCAAAATCCCCATTAATGGTAATTATTCTACGATGCTTATCGCATTTTTCATAAAGAGATCATTTACTAATCAACTTTCCATTACTGTATTGTGGAGAAGCAGCATTAAAGAGTGTAGAGTGTATTCCACAACCGCTATAGCTACTATTTTTAATAAGAGCGCATTGGTACTTTAAAATGTATGGCACGTATTTTCTTTATTGGCTATTAAAATTTAACTAACCATTATTAGAATGAAACCACATATTGGAATATCTGAGAAAAAACTAAAATCTGTTAGCGAATTATTATCCATTGTGTTGGCTGATGAGGTTACACTTTACACAAAGACCCGGAAATTTCATTGGAATGTAAGTGGTGAAAGTTTTATGGAACTTCATAAGTTATTTGAAGATCAGTATAAGCAACTTGAAAAATCCATTGATGAAGCGGCTGAACGTATCGGCAAGCTGGGAAGTAAAACCATCGGAACAATGGAGGAATTTGGAAAATTGACATCTTTAAAAGAACACGCCAAAATATACCCAACATCAAAAGAAATGATAAAGGAACTTCTGGGTGATCACGAAATCATTATTGTTAATCTACGCTCTTCAATAGATAAATGTGCAGAGAAACATGGTGATGCTGGCTCCGCTGATTTTCTAACAGGCTTAATGCAGCAACATGAAACAATTGCCTGGACGCTGAGAAGATATTTAAATTAACATTGATACACAATAAACAAACAAGGCCATGGAGAATACATTCAAAACAGGCGAGATCGTATATGACCGAATTCGCCCAAAGCAAAGGCTAATCATAAAACATATTGATTCAAACCTCTATTACTGTGAAGCAGAAGATAATCGGCAAATAAAAAAACTGGTTTACCTTGAAAGAGATCTAATGCAAAATGGCACCGCTGCAAAATAAAATTCCTTCAATTAATTATTCACAAATAGTGTAAAAAAGTTAATGGTGCTGTTAAAAGTAGGTAACTTCAAATCTTGATCATCTAACTTTAAAAGTATCACTATGAGTCATATTGCAATTCTGTCATCCAGCGTTCGTCTTAGCAGAAACAGTCACCGGGTAGCGCTATTTTTTAAAATGTTTATTGAAGAAAAGAAGTTAGCCACCGTAGAGATTTTGGATTTGAATGAATATCAATTTCCGGTTTTCAACGAACGCTTACGGTTACAAAGCAATCCTTCAGCAAAAACGCTGGAGTTTGCAGAAAAAATTAAATCAGCGGATGGCGTTCTTATTGTTACTCCTGAATACAATGGTGGATATCCGGCTGCATTAAAAAATGTTGTGGATTTATTATATGACGAATGGCATCGCAAGCCAATAGCTATTTCAACGGTATCTGATGGCATGTTCGGTGGCACACAAGTTATTACCTCTTTACAATTCTCACTTTGGAAAATAAGAGCATGGACCGTACCGGCAATGTTTCCTGTTCCAAAGGTTAGTGAGTCATTTGATGAGATCGGAAATCCATCAAACAAAACGGAAACAGAGAAGCGCGCCAATCACTTTATCAATGAATTGTTGTGGTGCATTGAAGCGAAAAGAAGAATGACATTGAGTTTGTAATCTCTTTGAGAGTGTAGATTTAAAGAAGTGCTCGTGTAGAGCGATCTCCACATGAAATTGAAGCATACTGTCTTAAAACGCACTTCTAAGCATCCTTGAGATATGGCATAAAATTGCTTTCCTTCCAATTAAATCAAAGCCAATGGAAAACAAAGCAGAATTCTATTTTCAGCAAGCCGATCAGGAACTAACGTTTTTTAGATCCCTGAAGTCAGAGATGAATGTTTTAACCACTCGAAAAATTGTTCGAATTGTACGTGTGGTACTGAGTAGTGTTGCGAAGAACTTGTCAACAAAACAAATCAGTGAGGTGGCCATAAAATTACCTTACACACTCCGCATGATTTTTATGAATTGCTGGAGCCCCGACCATTCTCAAAAATCAACTATACATTTGGATGAGCTTGTGGAAGATGTCTGCAATGAAAAATTAAAAAAAGGCGTACTGTGCACAAACGAGGTAGATGCGTTGAAGTACATACTCATTGTAATTAAGAACTTAAAGATTGTTTTTGACAAAATCGGAGTAAGTATTTTTCCCTACTCCATTATTTCTGAATATGAACAGGCAGTAAAGGAAGGAGCTGTCTAAATTTTTCCTTCTTTAAATAATTAGTAAACACTTTAAACCCTTTTCTTATGTTACGCTACGCTGTAATTTTCTTTGTTATCGCAATCATTGCTGCCATTTTTGGTTTCGGTGGAATTGCTGCAGGTGCTGCATCAATTGCAAAAATTTTATTCTTTGTCTTTATCGTTCTGGCTGTGCTTGCCATTCTCTTTGGAGCTTCCATCTTTAAAAAACGATAGCGCTTTTCACTCTTCTATTTTAACAAAATGTGAAGTTTGAATTCTCCCCACTAATCAAGCTCATGCAAATGATTTGATTGGTGGGAGTTTTTATGAGGCTTGACTATTCGTAATTTTATCAGACACCTTTCTATAAAGTCTACCTATTAAATTACAAATTGATAAAAATGAAGATCGTCTGGTGCCTCTCTCTAGTACTCTGTGCAACTCTCTTCCTGGCAACGATTCATTATCACTGAAATTGCGCGTTGTGTACGATGCGTAGGTAGCCTTTCCTGCTTTACTCTCCTGATTAGGATGTTGAGTGAATACTGCCTTTGGTTTCATAAAAAATCATTATACAAATACTGAAGATGAAAATTATGTCCGATAAAAATATTGTTCATCTAAAAATGCTTCAACCCATTTGATTGGGTAGAAGCATTTTTAATTTTTAGTTGCTTGAAATATAATTACACGCGAAGAGCATATATATTTTTCTCAAATAATGAACTGAGTTGATACTTGAAGCCTGACGTATTGCCCTTTCATTTGTAGGTGGAAAGACAAAGAAAGCTTCGTCTGCAACAAGGTCTCTCAACTCCACTTTAAACTCAATGAATGGTTTGGGAGAAATCTCTTCGGTTATTCGAAATTCCATTCCAGATACATTAAATAGATTATAAACTAAAAGCCACCACCTGTATTCGGACCCATGAAGCTACCCCAGTATGCACCAGAAAGATCATACTCGTGAGAATTGGTTTTTGG
The DNA here is from genome assembly GCA_036787535.1 of Chryseolinea sp. GTDB lineage: Bacteria > Bacteroidota > Bacteroidia > Cytophagales > Cyclobacteriaceae > Chryseolinea. The sequence goes on along the minus strand of DAIQPD010000103.1, from coordinate 7,432 downwards.
CCAATGATCTTTGTCAAAACCAGGAGCGGCTTCAAGTGCGTCCTTTGTTTGGTCCAATACCCATGCATGTTCATTCGTGTTAATCGCTAACAGGCGAAAAGGAATGGCAAAGAATTTTTCGCCAATGCCCAGGAATCCACCGAACTCGATTATTACATATTCAATTTTACCTGTGGTGATATCGATCATAATGTCTTTAACACCACCAAGATTTTCTCCTTCCTTATTGATGACTTTATTCGACATCACGGAAGTTGCTGTTAAATATTTCAGGGGCATATTGGGTTTATTCCCTTCGTGATTAACGCCTGTTAAATTTTCTGATGTTAAGGTTGTCATAATTTGTTGTGTTTAGTGTATTGTTATTTTTTAATTCAATTGTCTTTTTTGATTTTATTCACGTTACCATCATTGGGGTTAACCGGAATGGGTTTAATTTTATCGGCTGGTAGTATGCGCTTCGCATATTTCCGAGTAACACAACTTGTCAGTAATACCAACGAACAAATTAGAAATGCGAAGCGCAGTATTGCTGTCTTGAATTTCATACTATGTTCTAGTTTTTACATTCTATAACTTCTTTTGTGTTACCAATTCCAAAAAATCCTCAAGGTTTTTATTAAAATCAGTAGCATTATCCATCATGGATAAGTGCGCTGCCTTTCCTAATTTAAAAAGCGTTGATCCTGAAATTTTTGAGTGCATGAACTCTGCAGCCGAAGGAGGTGTAACGTTATCCTCATTACCTACCAGAATAAGAACAGGTATATCAATTTTTTCGAGATTGCTACACGTTTCTGATCGGTCGGCTAAGGCTAAAAGCGTATTGCACACTACTTCCGGTGAACTGCTTTCAATCATTCGCCTCACTTCTATCATTTCCTTTGATTTTTTATTCACAGGATCGTTAAAGAAAAAGCCAGATAGAATCTGATCTGCATAAAGTTCAATTCCCCCCAACCGAATGGCTTGTATCGACTTCATTCTTTTGTCCTTTGACTCCGGTGTATCCGCTGAGCATTGTGTATCACAGAGAATGAGAGAATCAAATCGCTCTGGGAATTTTTCAATAGCACGAAGAGCAATGTAACCTCCCATTGAAAAGCCGCAAAGAATTACTTTCTCCAAATTGAGTGCATCCAATAATCGCTTGAGATCCAATGCAAAAAGATCGATTGTTAACTCTTCATCACCCGGTTCTGAGTTTCCATAACCACGAACATCATAGGTAATGACTCGATATCTATTTCTTAGTATTTCCACCTGATGATTCCACATGGCTTTATTAAGTGGAAATCCATGGATAAAAACAATAGCCGGAGCCTTTTCATCACCATCATCTGTATGACTAACAAAAAGGCCGTTAATCGTAATATCAATTTCCTTTGCAACTCGCATACTGTTCACTTTTATAGTCTTGTTTACCTTGCTAAATACCCTCCATCTATTTCCAACGATGTTCCAGTTATGAATGAGCTCTCATCCGAAGCCAGGAAAACAAACGCATTTGCAATTTCTGTCGCCTTGCCAAAACGATTCATTGGATGCAAGGCCATGATCTCTTGCTTAACAGTTTCGTTGTCATTGATACCACCCTTCGTTAAAAGTGGTGTATCAACAAAGCCTGGGCAAAGTGCGTTGATACGAATACCTTGAGCAGCATATTCCAAAGCTGCTGTTTGAGTGAGACCAATCACACCATGCTTCGCAGCCACATAAGCAGCTGATCCTGAAAAACCTACCTTTCCTAAAATGGACGACATATTAATGATGGTGCCTGACTTCTGCTTCGTCATTTGAATCAATTCATGCTTCAAACAATTAAAAACTCCGGTGAGATTAATTCGAATTGTTTGATTCCAAATTTCCTCTGTCATTTCAGCAATGGGAGTTGATTCACCACCAATGCCCGCATCATTCAGTGCAACATCCAGTGTTTTAAACTTTGCTATTGTTTCGGCAATAGCATGTTCAACACTTGCCATTGAGGCAACGTCACATTCAATAAAAGTAGCCGTATCATTTTCACCTTCAATTTCTTTCATTGCAGAATCAATAGTAACCGAACGTAAATCAGCAACTACAACATTAGCTCCTTCTTTAGCCGCTGCTACTGCACAAGCTTTTCCAATCCCTGATAATCCTCCTGTTATAAAAACAGTTTTATCTTTAAGCCTTTTCATCTCCATACATTAGTGTGATAGAATACGTGTGGTGTAAAATCTAAAAACGATTTAGTTATCTCCGGCCGAATGCAGATGCCTTCGCTTTGCGAATAGCATTTTGTATTTGGTCTACATACTCTTTACTTTTTGAAATAACCGCATTCTTCATTCCTTCCGCTGTTTCAATTCGTAAAGCATATCGTTTGTGAAGTAAAAGCATTAATGCAATTCCAATACATACAATAGCAGCTCCAACAAGAATTTGAATATTCGAGGTAGCATACTGAGTTGGAATTTTAAGAAACTCGAAAAATGATGTTGGAATGAAATAAAACAATCCATTCGCTACAATTGTAACCCCAATAAGAAGTACAATAAATCCCGGAAGGCGATTTGGTTTTAATACCGTCAATCCAAAATCAGTGATTCCCTTCAGACTATACAAGGCCTTTTTTGTTTGAAATGTAGATTGTGTTACCACTACATCTCTTCCATCTGTGTATAAAAACTTTTTATGTTCCATTACTATAGTGTTTACTTTTTACGACCTGCAACCAAAACCAATCCGCCAATACCGATTAAAACCAAACCTGTAATAGGCGACCAATAGATTGGTGTCTTTTCTGTTGAATTGATTTCTACTGAACCAAGATCTACTACCTTCTTTTTGGTGAAGACATTAAATCCTGTGAAGACCGTCATTAAAATTCCGATCACGATAATTACGATACCTATGTTTTTCATAATGGTTTAGTTTGTTTGCAAAATGAATTGCAATTCCTATCCCACTTTCTTAGATGGAGGAATCAGAGCCTAAACAGGCTTTTAGAAAAAAACAGATGTGGAATTAATTACACAGGGTGGCCATTAGAAGCACACTTTACTGGTTATCAGTAATCGGTATTCAGTAACCGGTCACTGATTACTGAATACCGATTGCTAACTTCATCCTGCTAGTTTAAAAAGAACATTAAACGTAGTGCCCTTTCCTTGTTCACTCATAACAAGAATCTCAGCATTGTGGCTATCAAGAATATTTTTTGTTGAAGTAAGTCCAAGACCAAGTCCACTGGGTTTTGCTGTAAAAAAAGGTTCGAACAGCTTATCCAATTCATCAGCAGAAATACCTTTACCATTGTCGATGATGGAAATAACAATAATGTTATCCTGCTGATTTGTTCGGATAAAAAGAACACCCTCTTTTTCTGTCATTGCTTCAACAGCATTTATGATAATGTTGAGCAACGCAATTTTTACCTTTTCCTTATCAACTAAAATTCGGTGCAGGTTCTCTGCAAAATTTCTCTCTAAGGTAATTTCTTTCAAGTTAATACGATCAATCGCCAATGCGATCGTTTCATCTACCACTGCATTAACTGATTCCAAATTTAATTGAAGTTCCTTTGGCTTTGAAGAGTTCAGCATCTCGCCTACCAAATGTTCAATTCGATTGGCATTGCGTTGAATAATATCGGAGTACAATCGAATACCTTCCGTAGCCGGAAGCATCTCGTCTTTCAAATGCTCAAGCGCAAGGTTTAAATTCGTCAACGGATTTCTTATTTCGTGCGCAACAATCCTGGCCATTTTTCCAGTCATTGAAAGCCGCTCCGCTTCAATCATGCTCTTCTCTGCTTTTTTTCGTAAGGTGATATCATGAATGATACCTTGATAACAACAGAAGTCTGACGACTGATCAGGAATAAATACACAGTTTAACTGGCACCACCTTTTTAATCCATCTTTGTTAATAAGCTCAACTTCAAAATCTTTTATTTGCTCTTTTGTCTTCAGCGTTGTATAGAAATGACTATAGTCTTCTTCCTCTGCAAATATTTCACGAATGGTAAAATTTTTGGAATCATCACGGGTATAGCCAAAAAACTGAAAGAACGAATTATTTAAGTCGATGAGTGTAAAATCAAATCGGGCCAGGAATATCGGATCAATAGATCGTTCAAATAATGAACTGTACTTTTTTTCTTTCTCGTCCAGTTCGCGGACTACCTTTGATTGTGTGACAGCATACCGGATGCTTCTTTCTAAAATGGAGGCATTTAATTCACTCTTAATAAGATAATCAGCTGCACCATATCGACTGGCATCTAAGTCAACTTTTAAATCTCCCTGGCCGGTTAATAAAATAGAAGGTTTTAATACACCCTTATCGTGCGCGTATTTCACAAGATCCAAACCATTCTCACTACCTAACCTATAGTCAATCAGAAAAACATCAAAGTCACCCTTCACCATTTGCTCCTGTGCTTTTTTCGTGTCGGGCTCCCACGATACTTCAAACTTGTAATGTTCGCTACGAGAAAGGTATTCGCGCGCTAAGAGAACGTCATCTTCATCGTCTTCTACAATCAAAACTTTTACTAATGATCCTTTCATTTTAAGTTATGTACTTTAAGTTCTTGGAAGTGCCACTGTTCCAAACCAGTAATTACTTATTTCGCGTGTTACATCCACTAATTCATGGAAACGAACAGGCTTACAGATAAAAGAGTTAACTCCTAAGTCGTAGGTCTGAAAAATATCTTCCTCTGCTTTCGAAGTAGTTAACACGATAACGGGTATTCTCCTCAAGTCAGGATCAGATTTTATTAACTTCAGCGCTTCCCTTCCATCCATCTTTGGCATATTCAAATCAAGTAGTATTAACCCCGGACGAAACGTTTTCTCTACAGAAAACTTTCCTCTCTTGTGCAAATAGTCCATTAAGTCTGCTCCATTCTCGACAAACTCGATAACATTGGGTAATTCATTCTCAGCCAATGCTTGTTTCATCAGCATCCTATCATCCGGATCATCATCTGCCATCAGTATCGATATAGGTTTCAAAGTGTGTTTCATTCAATTACAATTTTCAGTCAACCGGTAAGATAATGATAAATTTAGAGCCCATACCTTCTTTACTTTCAGCAGTAATGATACCATGGTGATTTGTTACAATCTTTCTGCAAATGGCAAGACCGATACCGGTTCCTTCATAATCCATTCGACCATTCAAACGTTGGAAGATATTGAATATTTTATCCGTGTACTGCTGATCAAACCCGATACCATTGTCTTCAACAGTGAACATGATATATTTTGTATCCGGTTGAGCTGAAGGGAAATACTTGGCCTGATTCTCCATTGTCAATGGAATTGAGTTCATTTTAATGGTTGGCTTTTCGTTGGCCTTGTGGAATTTAATGGCGTTACTTATTAAATTCTGAAAAAGTCTTTTCAATTGAACCTTATCTCCTTTAACCGAAAGTAATTCGCCTACCTGAATGATTGCGCCTTCTCTTTGAATTTGATTTTCCAAATCATCCACCACTTCTTCTATTATCGAATTCACATCAAGAAATTGATTATTTATTGAACTTCGTGACACACGGGAGAAGGATAACAAATCCTGAATCAAAATCTGCATGCGCGAAGCTGCTCCCTGCATACGATCAATGTAATCAGCACCTGTCGCTTCTACTTTTGCTGCGTATTTTGTCACTAATAAATCACCAAAGGCTCTGATCTTTCGTAGTGGCTCTTGCAAATCATGTGAAGCAACGTAGGCAAATTGTTCCAGATCCTGGTTCGAGCGTGTTAAATCAATATTGATTTGCTCAAGTTGCTTTTCTTTCAGCTTCAGATCGGTAATATCAACCACCACACCCAATATATTTCCTTTTTCAATTTCGGTTTCAGCCGTTACCGATATGTAGAAATGCCGAACCGAATCATTCACAATACATCGGTATTCCATTCGAAATCCTTCCTGTTTATTCATCGCATTAGTAATAAAGATTTGAAGCATTTCTTTATCTTCTTTATGCGCACATTCGATAAACGTGTCCCACGAGCGTTTCTCTTCACTTACATTTCCCAATATTCTACTCAAACCATCAGACCATACCATTTGATTGCCCTTGGCTGTCCATTTCCAACTCCCCATATTCGCCAACACTTCAGCCTCTTTAAGCAAGAGTTCGCGTTCTTTTACCAAAACAATTTGTTGCTTTTGTTCAGTAACATCTGAAAACGTAACAACAAAACCATCATCCAGTTTTATTGCTGATATGTAAAACCAGGTATCCAATCCTTCACCCGTATAATACACCTCTGTGGTTTGTGGCAATCCTTTCTCCACAACATTTTTATACAAGTCAAAAATACCTTGCTCCCTATTTCCAGGCATAATATCGAGGAGCCTTTTTCCAATAATATCTTTCTCAAACGTATTTGATGCTTTGAGGCTTGTTACGTTGGCGAGTATCCATTCAAAGTCAATTATTTCATTGTCAGCATTCCGTACTGATCTGAATGCCATAATGCCATTGATGGAGTTGTCCAATACATTTCGAAGAAGAGTCTGTGTAAACTCCCGCACCTTAACTTCATCTTTAAGCGCTTCATTACTTGTTGCCAACTCTCGTTCCGTTTGTTCACGCCTTCGCAAAGCATCAATCATTCTATAAAACAATACTATAGCACCACCAATGGCAACGAGCGTATATATTAGAATAGCAATTGGCGCAATGTTTCGAAAATCATTTTCCTTCCTGGTACGATTAATCAAAATTTGGTTTTCAGCTTCACGAATATCGTGTATTTGATTTCGTATTGCATCCATATTATCTTTCTCAAGCTTCAATAAATTTGATTCGTATGTATCCATATACAAACTTGAACGGTTTGCATTTGCCAATATTCTGGCAATCAAAAGAAACTGATAGTTAATGAGTCCCTGAAGGCTATCCACTTTTTTCTTCTGATCAGGATCGCCAGACACCAGACTATCAAGTGTACTAACAAGCGGTGGAATCGTTATCGTGGCCGAATGGTAAGGAAGCAAGAAAACAGTGTCACGAGATAACTGATAACCGCGATGTCCTGTCTCTGCATCAGTTAATGAAGACAGTGTCATCTCGAGTGTTCTTAGAATTCGATTTGAATGACGAATCCATTTTGCCTCTTCTGTATAATTGCTCAGGTTGCGGTAGGTCAAAAAACTAACCGCAATCAATACTGTTATTATAAAGAAAAAGGTTATTTGTGAGTAGTATTTCTTCATGGTGTGGTTTTCAATCTACACATGTGAAATTTTATCAATGTTAAAAATATCATCATCTGCTAAATTCGTTTAAAATCAACCGTTATTCAATCTTTTATTGCTGGCTCAATTATTACACTACAATAATCAACCAAATAAAAATGATTGATTATGAAAACGAAAAACAAATTTTTAGGTAAGATCATGATCGTAGGAATTGTAACCC
>DAIQPD010000102.1:0-14025 GCA_036787535.1 Chryseolinea sp. | reverse complement strand
TGATCGGAGGAGAAACAGCCAACAGAGTTTCAGAGGGAAGTACAAATTAACCGCGGAGGTGCTGAGAAGCAAAGGCATTGGTCTCAGCGTCCTTGCGACTTAGCGTTAAGAAATTTAATACCACAGAGTTTCAAGATCCAACAATCCACAATCGAATGCTAAAAAGTCCTTTAACTATCCTACAGAACCAGACTGGCAGGCGCATTTCACAAATTTATTGCATCAGTTCTGCCAAAATGGTCTTCGAAGGTCGTTTGGTTCTATAATTGTCATCCCTGAATCTCAAAAAACAATTTAACTTTGCCTCCCTTCGGGGGATCGTTAATCGTTATCCGTTGTCCGTTAATCGGGGAACAGATGACTATTAACCTTTAACCATTAACGGATAACGAACACCATGCTGAAATTCATTGCTAAAATTTTTGGAACCAAATCAGAGAAAGACATCAAAGGTATCATGCCGTTGGTTGAGCAAACCAAGCAAGAGGGCGAAACGCTAAAGACCCTTAGCCATGATGAACTGCGGAACGAGACGAAGAAGATCCAGGAATTTATTAACGCAGAGCTAAAAGACATTGACGATCAGCTTGCTGCGCTTCACACTAAAGTAGCCAACACACCCGAGCTGGATATAAACGACAAAGAATCCATTTTTGCACAAATTGATGCGCTTGAAAAAAGCCGCAATGCCGAACTAGAGAAAGTGCTGATCAAAGTGCTTCCCAAAGCATTTGCTATTGTGCGAGATACTGCCAGACGCTTTAAGGAAAATGAATACCTTGAAGTAACGGCTCAGGATTTTGACCGTCAGTTTTCTGCAACACACGAAAACATTAAGATTTCAGGTGACAAAGCGCACTGGCATAATCAATGGATGGCAGGTGGAAATGTGATCACCTGGGATATGATGCACTATGAAGTGCAGATCATCGGTGGTATTGTATTGCATCAAGGTAAAATTTCAGAGATGGCAACGGGAGAAGGTAAAACCCTTGTTGCTACCTTCCCTGCTTTTCTAAATGCGCTGGCAAGACGCGGTGTTCACATTGTTACCGTAAACAATTACCTCGCCACCCGAGATAGCGAATGGATGGGTCCCATCTTCCAATTCCATGGTATCAGTGTAGATTGTATTGATAAGCACGAACCTAATTCGGACGAACGAAAAGCAGCATATCGAGCAGATATTACCTATGGCACAAACAATGAATTTGGCTTTGACTACTTGCGTGATAACATGGCAAAAGATCCCGGTGAACTCGTTCAGCGCGCGCATCATTATGCCATGATTGATGAAGTTGACTCTGTATTAATAGATGAAGCACGTACCCCTCTTATTATTTCAGGACCAATACCACGCGGTGATGAGCATGAGTTTTATGATCTGAAGCCACGGATTTTTAAGTTGGTAGAGGCACAGAAAAAATTGGTGAATGAATACTTAAATGAGGCTAAGAAGTTAATAAAAGAGAACAACGAAAAAGACGGAGGGCTACCATTGTTCAGAGCACACCGTGCGATGCCGAAGCACAAGCCGTTGATCAAATACCTTAGCGAAAGCGGGATGCGAAATATTCTTCAAAAGACAGAGAACTTCTATTTGCAAGACAACAAGCGCAACATGCCTGAGGCGGATAAGCCTTTGTATTTTATCATCGATGAAAAAGATAACAGCGTTGACTTAACCGAAAAAGGAATTGATTTGATTACCGGTGAAGGTGAAGATCCAAAATTCTTCATCATGCCAGAGATTGGAACAGAACTGAATAAGTTAGAGAAAGACGGCTCATTTGATGAGACCGCTAAACTGCATCGCAAAGAAGAATTGATTCGTGAGTATCAAACTAAATCGCAGCGCATCCATAGTGTAAATCAATTATTGAAAGCGTATACGCTTTTCGAAAAGGATACGGAGTACATTATTGTCGATGGCAAAATAAAAATTGTAGATGAGCAAACCGGACGTGTGCTCGATGGCAGAAGATACTCAGATGGTTTACATCAGGCCATTGAGGCAAAGGAAAATGTAAAGGTAGAAGACGCAACTCAAACGTACGCCACCATTACTTTGCAAAATTATTTCCGCATGTATCATAAGCTCGCGGGTATGACCGGTACTGCCGAAACAGAAGCAGGAGAACTGTGGGATATTTACAAACTTGATGTTGTTACCATTCCAACCAATCGCGCTGCTATCCGAAAAGATCATGAAGACCTGGTGTACAAAACCACACGCGAGAAATTTAACGCGGCCATTGATGAGATTGTAAAACTCACCACCGAAGGAAGACCGGTACTGGTGGGTACAACATCGGTAGAAATTTCTGAGGTCATCAGCAGAATGTTGCAGATGAGAAAAATCAAACATCAGGTGTTGAATGCAAAGCAACATCAGCGCGAAGCAGACATTGTTGCCGAAGCTGGAAAATCAGGAACCGTAACGATTGCCACCAACATGGCGGGTCGTGGAACGGATATAAAACTTTCACCCGAATCGAAAGCTGCAGGAGGATTAGCCATTATCGGAACGGAGCGTCACGAATCAAGACGAGTTGACAGACAGCTTCGCGGTCGCTCGGCTCGTCAGGGTGATCCGGGTACAACGCAGTTTTATGTTTCGTTGGAAGATAACTTAATGCGTCTGTTCATGCCGGAGCGTATTGCCCGCATCATGGACAAGCTTGGTTTGAAAGAAGGTGAAGTAATTCAACACTCCATGGTGACGAGCTCAATTGAACGCGCTCAGAAAAAAGTGGAGGAGAATAACTTTGGTATTCGTAAGCGCTTGCTTGAATATGACAACGTAATGAACTCACAGCGTGAGGTGATTTACAAGCGTAGAAGAAATGCTTTGTTTGGTGAACGCCTTGAGTTGGATATTCTTACCATGTTGTTCGACACCTCAGAAGACATGGTGATCAATGCTAAGAACGCAAACGATTATGACAGCCTTCGTCTAAATGCCTTAACTACATTCGGTCTTGATTATGAAATATCGAAGGAGGTCTTTACAAAATCAGATTCGAATAAATTGAGCGATGACTTGTACAACAAAGCATTGGCGCATTACAATCAGAAGAATAAAACGATTGCCAATAAAGCAATGCCCATTGTTACGGATATTTTCCGAACACGTGGAGCAACTGTAGAGAATATTCTGGTTCCGTTTACCGATGGCAAAAAACAAATTGGTGTCGCAGCCAACCTGGCGAAATGTGTACAGACTCATAATACAGAGTTGGTGAAGTCGATGGAGAAGATGATTACCTTAGCCATCATCGATCAGCTTTGGAAAGAACACTTGCGTGAGATGGACGATTTAAAACAATCGGTTCAGAATGCGGTGTACGAACAGAAAGATCCACTCTTGATTTACAAGTTCGAAGGATTTGAATTGTTCAAACGTTTCGTAGCCAAAGTAAATGAAGAAACCATTTCGTTCCTATTGAAAGCTGATATACCGATTCAACAATCCGATGAGGTTCAGGAAGCCCGCGCGCAGCGTAACCGCGTGAAGTTGAACGAGCAGAAAGAAGAATCAAAATCATTGCTGAGTGGCGGAGGCGGACAACAACAACCTCAACCGAATCGACCACCACAAGAAAAGGTAATGCCGGTAAAATCAGAGAAGGTAGCCGGACGCAACGACAAGATAAGCGTTCAATATGCTGATGGAAAAGTGTTGCGCGATGTAAAGTATAAAACAGTAGAAGACGATATTCTCAATAATAAGTGCATCGTGATCGATTAATTATGCAGCAATCCAGAATCTCCTTTCCAATTATTTTGATTGCCATTGTATTGGCAGGTTGTGCTACTCAAAAGAGTAGCACAACTTCAACGCAATCAAAATATTCTGAAGATCTTTCCATCTGGAGGCCAAAGGTAGAACCGGCTATCGTTGAAATTACCAATGGCACCGAAGAAAGAAAACCAACTGTGTATATAGAACCGAAATATGCAGTGAACGAGAAAATTGATGTTGTTCTGGATAGCATTGACCGATACAATCTCTCTCGTAATTTCATTGAAGGTTTTACAATTCAGATTTATACTGGTTTAAAAAGAGAAGATGCCCTTGCTGCGAAAAAACAACTCACTTCTTCGTTACCAACACTGGAAGCTGATATTCAATATGCTCAGCCGAATTTTAAAGTTAAGGTAGGTAAGTATTACAATCGTCTTGATGCACAACAAGATTACAGCGAAGTAAAAAGATATTTCAATACCGCCATTATTGTTCCGGAAAAGCTCCCGATCGGGAAGTAGTTGTGAGCTTAGTGTTTCCTTGAGCCTTAGTGTCTTTGTGGCAATAAAAGTGTGCAGAAATTGATTGCCACGTAAACTCTAAGCCACTAAGGTTCACAAAGTAAGTTTTACCTCTTGGTAAATAATTACATCAGTTCTTTTTTGAATAGCGTAAAAGCTCTGCTCCACGCCAATTTAGCTGCCGCTTCATTATAACGCGTTGGCGCTGTATCGTTGTTAAAACCGTGTTGAGCACCATCATATATAAAGAGTTCATATTTAACATTCGCTTTCTTTAAAGCCTCTTCGTATGCAGGAATGCCCGCGTTCACCCGTTCATCCAACGCGCCATAATGAAGTTGAAGCGTTGCCTTAATTTTCGCAACATCAGCCGCTTCAGGTTGGCGGCCGTAAAATGGAACGGCAACTTTCAAATCAGCAACATGCACGGCAAGTTGGTTGGACATTGCACCGCCCCAGCAAAAACCAATGCATCCAAATTTATCAGTACCATCCTTTCTTGTTTTCAAATAGGTAAAAGCATCTTCAAAATTCTTTTGCGTTTTAGCGCTATCAAGCTTCTGAAATAATTCACGTGCCTGGTCCGTGTCGATTGGGGTTCCGCCAAGAGGCGAAAGTGCATCGGGTGCAAGTGCAATAAATCCTTCCAATGCTGCTCTTCGCGCAACATCTTCAATGTGCGGGTTCAGTCCGCGGTTTTCATGAATCACAACTATGGCAGGAAGTTTCTTCTTCCCTACAGGTCTGGCCAGATAACCTTTCATTTCAACACCATTACTTTGATAGGTAATTCTTTCGATGGTTAGCCGATCATCATTTTGTTTGATGGTCTCGGCCTTTGCATAATTGATTTCCAAAAAAGGAAGAACGGCCAAAGCCGCAGCAGTACTTCCGGTGAGTCGTGCTAATTTCTTAAGAAAATCTTCACGCGATAATGGCTTATGCGTATACTCATCGAAGAGGTTAATAATGCGCTGATCCATGGTCTTACTATTTTGATTGTTATAAAAAGGGGTTGAAAAACAAAAGGCGATACTGGTAAGTGAAGGTACTGCGTGCGATCAACAACGTGTACTATTTAATGGGTTTTTACACCAATGGTCATCCGTTCTTATCCTTCGTCAAAACCCAAAAATTACTAGCTTTGGCAGCGGTTGCCTCTACAGGCTTCCGCCTAACCAGACGCTTTCACCATGTGGAATAAAATCGCAGAAGGAATTATTCGATATCGCCTGCCTTTCATTATCATGATCGGCCTCATTACCTTATTCATGGCATTCTTCGCAGCAAAGGTAGAGATGAGTTACGACTTTACCCGTACCGTTCCGCCTGAAGATCCCGACATGATCTACTTGAACAACTTTAAAGAGCAGTTTGGTGAAGACAGCAACATCATTGCCATCGGCATGAAAGACAGTGCAATCTACGAGCTCAACAATTTTCTTGCCTTCCGTGACCTTACATCCAACATCAAAAACATTAAAGGTGTTGTGCAGGTTGTGGCCATGCCCCGGCTTAAAATGATTTTGAAAGATACGGCCAACACCAAGTTCTACCTCGACAATATTTTTCCTGACACCATTTCTTCACAAGCTCAGCTCGATACCTTATTTGATTTAATGATGAATCAAAAAGTGTATTCAAACCAACTCATCAATTGGAAAAATGGCGCCATGATGATGTTGGTATCGGTACAGAAAGAGGTAATGAATTCTTCTGCCCGCGTAGCCATGACACAAGAACTGCTGGATGTTGGTAAGGTATTCGAAGAGAAAACAAAAATAGAATTGCGTTATGCCGGCCTGCCTTTCATCCGTACCGTAGTAGCCAATGCACTACGACAAGAAATGAAAATTTTTCTGATTGCCTCGGCAGTGGTAACGGGCATCATCATGTTTGTTTTCTTCCGTTCGTTCCGCGCGGTTCTTTTCTCAATGATTATTATAGGAATATTGGTGATTTGGGTGTTGGGCACTTTAGTTTTGTTTGGATTCAAAATTACCTTACTCAGTGGATTGATTCCACCGGTTATCGTCACGATAGGAATTACGAATGCCATTTACTTATTGAATAAATATCATCTTGAGTTTGCAAAATCACAGGATAAGATGGACGCTATTCGCATGGTTGTGCGCAAAATGGGACTCGCCATGTTTCTTACCAATCTCACCGTTGCTATCGGATTCCTTACTTTATTAGCAACAGACATTACCATTCTTCGCGAGTTTGGTATTGTAGCCGGTATCAACATTATGGCCTTGTTCTTTGTGAGCCTTGTCATGATGCCGAGCATATTCTACTGGCTACCTGTGCCATCGTCAAAACATTTAAAGCATCTGGATTTTAAAATCATGGGTGCCTTTTTACGGCAGATCGATATTCTGGTGCATCGTCATCGCATTTATATTTATGTTGTAACTCTTGTCATCACCGTCATTTCAGCGTACGGTATTTCAACGCTTCGTTCCGTATCGTTTATGGTGGATGATGTTCCGGAAGAAAGTCAGGTGAAAAAAGACTTGAATTTTTTTGAAGCCAACTTCAGTGGCATTATGCCGTTGGAAATGGTAATCGAATTTAAGACGAAGAAGAGAAGACCGGTGTTGGATGTAAAAAATTTAGCGAAGGTTGAAGAGTTTGAAAATTTCTTAGACTCCATAACGGTGATGTCAAAACCGGTTTCGGTGTTGAGTTTTTTCAAAGCAGCCAAGCAGGCATTTTACAATAACAATCCAGACAAGTATACATTACCTACTAAAAGTGAAGGCGCTTTTATTTTGCGCTACATGAAAGGACAAACTGACAACAGTGGAGTATTCAATTCATTCGTTGATTCTACTTTCACGAAGATGCGCATCTCTGCACAGATTGCTGATATCGGATCGGCAAAACTAGATTCGCTTGTAAACGATGTGATTGAACCGAAGATGCATTCCATTTTTGTTTCCACCGAAAAGGATACGATTCAAACCGCCATTACCGGATCAACAAAGATTTTCATCAAGGGAAATAAATTTCTCATCGACAATCTGAAAGAAAGTTTAATGCTGGCCATCATACTCATTACTTTATCTATGGCTTTTCTATTTGCCAATGTGCGCATGATTATCATTTCACTTGTTCCTAACATTTTAGCATTGATGATTACCGCGGGGTTGATGGGCTACTTCCACATTCCATTAAAAGCAAGTACAGCACTCATCTTTAGTATTACCTTTGGTATTTCAGTAGATAACTCCATTCGTTTCCTTGCAAAATACCGACAGGAAATTTTATCGAATAACTTTTTCATTCCGAAAGCAGTGAGCGATAGTATTCTTGAAACCGGAAAAAGCATTATGTACACTTCGATTGTGTTGTTTGCAGGCTTCATCATTTTTGCTTTCTCTTCGTTTGGTGGAACCATTGCATTGGGCGTTCTTACCTCTACTACCTTAGTGATCTCCATGTTCACCAACTTAATTTTGTTACCAGCATTGATCATGACCTTCGACAAACCAAAGCGCAAGAAAGAACATTTACTTATCGATGATTATGATTCATCTTTTTATGGCGAGCATGAAGATGAAGAGATTGATCTGAGTAAAATTAAAATTCATGATCGGGGTGGGGTTGCGGAATAAATGATAGTTTAATTTCATATTTGGTATTATGAAGAAAACATTAATAACGGCAGTTGCATTTGGCTTTCCATGCGGATTAGCCATGGGTATTTTTAATTCTGCTATTCATTGGGAGTTAAATTCAAGAACTATTTTTACAGGTATTATAGGAGGACTAGTAATGGGGGTGGCATTTGCTATTACCATGAAGTACCTGGCGAAGAATCTTTTTAAGAGCATATCATTTGAACTAGCTGAAGACGAAAAACTAATCAAAGAAGGTGGAGCAAATCACATCATGGGTAGAGAAGGCGTGGGCGGAAAATTAGTACTTACGGATAAACGGCTAGTATTCAAATCGCACAAGCTGAACATTCAAAATCACGAGCAAGTATTTCATTTTAATGATATTCAATCCTTAGGAGAAGCGAAGAGTTTATTTATTTTAAAAAACAAGCTTGTACTTGAGCTTTTAAGTAAGGACCTCCACAAATTTATTGTTGATGAACCTGGAGTGTGGGTTAAAGAAATTGAATTACTAAGAAACGCCTAGTCCTCTTGAGCTTTAACCGCTATAAGAAAGCACATTCTCGAAACTCATTGGTTAATAGTCAGAATTTTTCAATTTACTAACCACCAGATTTCCTTTGGTGGACTCTTTACCAAAAAGAAATATCTTTGCGCCTTACTTAAAACCGTACTTCGGGAAATCCATCTTTTTTAGTCAAAATGGCCGGCCAATACAAAGAATACAAAGCACTCAATTTCGCGCAGATCGCGGATGAAATCCTCGAATTCTGGAAGAAAGAAAAGGTTTTTGAAAAATCAGTATCCAATCGCGAGGGCGCTCCTGCCTTTACGTTCTACGAGGGTCCTCCCTCCGCCAACGGAACTCCGGGCATTCACCATGTGATGGGTCGCACCGTAAAGGATGTATTCTGCCGCTATAAAACCCTTAAAGGCTTTCAGGTAAAACGAAAAGGTGGCTGGGATACACACGGTTTGCCGGTAGAACTCCAGGTCGAGAAGCAGTTAGGTATTACCAAAGACGACATCGGCAAAAAGATTTCGATCGAAGATTATAACAAGAAGTGCCGCGAAACGGTGATGATGTATAAAGATCAGTGGGACGACCTGACCGTGAAAATGGGATATTGGGTTGACCTCGAAAATCCCTACATCACCTACGAAAAAGAATACATCGAATCCATCTGGTACATTTTAAAAGAGTTTTACAAAAAAGGACTCTTATATAAAGGCTACACCATCCAGCCTTATTCACCTTCGGATGGAACCGGATTAAGTTCACACGAACTCAATCAACCGGGTTGTTACAAAGATGTGAAAGACACTTCCATCGTAGCACAGTTTAGTGTGAAGCGTGATGCGAAGTCAGAGTTCTTGTTCAAGAGCACAGATAAAAATGTTTACATTCTTGCCTGGACTACTACGCCATGGACACTTCCATCGAATACATCTTTGGTGGTTGGTGAGAAGATCAACTATGTTCAGGTAAATACATTCAATCCATATACTTTCAAACCGGTAAGTGTTATATTGGCGAAAGACCTTGTTGAAAAATACTTTTCAGAGAAGAATAAAGATCTGAAGCTTGAAGATTACAAGCCGGGTGACAAAGCAATTCCGTTTCAGATCGTTCAGGAATTTAAAGGGAAAGACTTAGTAGGTATTTGCTACGAACAATTGATGCCTTACCTCCAACCTTTATATGACGGAGATAAAGCGTTCCGTGTTATCGCTGCTGATTTTGTTACGACTGAAGACGGAACAGGTATTGTACACTCCTCGCCTACTTTTGGTGCAGACGATTTTCGTGTATCGAAACAAAATGGAATTCCTCCGATGACCATCAAAGATGAGATCGGAAGTGAAGTGCCGACAGTCGACAAAAAAGGTAAGTTCATCAGCATTATTGGAGAGAGACTAAAAGAAGGTGTTGCGAAGTATAACATCAAAACGCACAAGGCTCTGGGCGCTGATGATTTTTATGTGAAGAATTATACCGATGAAGATGAAAATCATCCGGATTATAAGAACACCGATGTTGTCATCTCCATCATTCTGAAAGAAGAGAACAAAGCGTTTAAAGTAGAGAAATACGAACATACCTATCCACATTCTTGGCGTACAGACAAGCCTGTATTGTATTATCCGCTTGACGCATGGTTCATCAAAACCACAGCGCTGAAAGATCGCATGGTGGAATTGAACAAGACCATCAACTGGAAACCCGAATCAACCGGAACAGGAAGATTCGGAAACTGGTTGGAGAACTTAGTAGACTGGAATTTATCGCGCTCCCGTTTTTGGGGAACACCTCTTCCAATCTGGAGAACAAAAGATAACAAAGAAGAAATTTGTATCGGCTCAATTGATGAATTGAAAACAGAAGTAGAGAAGGCGCGTAAAGCAGGAATTGCCAATGCGAACTTTGATCCTTCAAAACCTGATTTCGATTTACATCGCCCGTATGTAGATGATATTATTTTGGCGAGCTCAAAAGGCGAACCGATGTATCGCGAAACAGATCTGATTGATGTGTGGTTTGATTCAGGCGCAATGCCGTATGCACAATGGCATTTCCCATTCGAGAATAAAGGTGATTTTAAAACAAGCTATCCTGCTGATTTTATTGCTGAAGGTGTTGATCAAACACGTGGCTGGTTCTTTACGCTTCACGCGATTGCAGTTATGTTGTGTGACAGCGTGGCCTTTAAAAATGTAATCTCTAACGGACTTGTATTAGACAAGACCGGAAATAAAATGTCAAAACGGAAAGGTAACGTTGTCAATCCGTTTGAAGCATTGGAACAATATGGTCCTGACTTGGTGCGCTGGTACATGATCGAAAATGCGCCACCATGGGATAACCTTAAGTTCGACTTTGATGGCATCACGGAAGTACAACGTAGATTTTTTGGTACACTTCAAAATACCTATTCATTCTTCGCGCTCTATGCGAACATCGACAACTTCGTGAAGGATGAAATGAATAACGTATCGCACGATCAGTTAAGTAATCTCGATCGTTGGATACTTTCTAAACTTCAGTCGCTGATTGTTGAAGTAACAGCTGCGTTTGATGCATACGAACCGACACGAGCCGCACGCGCTACACAAGATTTTGTAAACGATCACCTCTCTAACTGGTACGTGCGCTTGAATCGCAAGCGTTTCTGGAAAGGTGAAATGTCGGATGATAAAAAGATTGCGTACGAAACTTTGTACGAATGCCTTTTGGTAACAGCACTATTGATGGCACCCATTGCTCCGTTCTACGCAGAGTGGTTGTATAAAAATCTGACGGACAACATTCGCGACAGAGCCGTTAAGAACAACACACCATTACGTCACATCTCTGCGCACCTTACTGATTTAGTAAAAGCAGAACCCACTCTCATCGATGCTGAGTTAGAGCAATCAATGGAGTATGCGCAGCGCATTTGTTCTCTTGTACACTCTATTCGTAAGAATGCAAAGATTAAAGTGCGCACACCGCTTTCAAGAATTCTTCTTCCCGTACTCGATGAAAAATTCGCGAGCAGAATAAAAGGTGTTGAAGATATTATCCTGGCAGAGGTAAATGTAAAGTCAATCGAATATATTGACGATGCATCTGGTGTATTGGTGAAGAAAGTAAAACCGAACTTCGCGAAGCTAGGCAAGCAATATGGTCCGAAGATGAAAGAAGTTTCGGCTGTGATCAATACCTTAACAAAAGAGGAGATCAACGCTCTTGAGAAAAAAGGTACGCTTGCAAAAGATGGTTTTGATTTGGTGTTGGATGATGTATTGATTTCATCAGAAGATATTCCAGGATGGTCAGTGGTCTCTGAAGGAGGTATTACGGTCGCGCTTGACATTACCATCACCGAAGAGTTGAAGAAAGAAGGTATTGCCCGCGACTTTGTAAACCGTGTACAAAATCTTCGAAAAGAAATGGGCATGGAAGTGTTAGATAAAATAGGTATCGAAGTAGAGAAAGATGGTGAGGCAATTACTAGTGCCCTAACCGAATTCAAAGACTATATCAGCACCGAGACACAGGCCCTTACCTTAGAACTAAAAGACAAACTTGCTGATGCCTCGGAAGTGGATATGGATGAATTTGTATTGCGAGTGAAAATTAGTGTGAAGAAATAAAAAGTGTCCACAGACCACGGTCGACTGTTGTCTGTGAACCGACAAACCAGAAATGAAAACGTATAAATATTTCCTACTTGCTCTTTTAGTCATTGCCATTGACCAGACTTCGAAATTGCTTGTGCATCATTACATGTACTTGCATCAGGAGATCACGATTATCGGAAATGAAATACATGGATTCAAATTACATTATTTGCTGAATCCTGGAATGGCCTTTGGAATCAGATGGGAAAATGAGTTTGGCAAATTAACACTTACCTTATTCCGCATCGTTGCGATGGTAGGTATTGGATATTATTTAGTGAAGATGGCCAAACGTGGAGTGCATTCAGGATTCCTGTATTGCATGGCATTAATATTAGGAGGCGCGGTCGGAAATGTAATTGATAGTACATTTTATGGTGTGTTCCTTGACAATAATCCAATCGGCTCACCAACACCGTGGTTTCATGGACAGGTAATCGATATGTTGTTCTTTCCACTTTTTAGTTTTGATTGGCCAGAGTGGGTGCCGTTTGTTGGTGGAGGAGACTTTATGTTCTTCAGTCCGGTGTTTAACATTGCCGACTCTTCTATTTTTATCGGAGTAGTGATTATTTTATTGTATCAGAAAAAGTTTTTTGCAAGCAAGCACTATGAAGATACTCCGGCAACAACAAACAATCCACTTCCAGGCGAAGATGTTCCAGCAACAGCAGACGATGGACTTCCTGTATTGAATAGTGTAGACGAAAATCCTGTAACAGAAACTCCTGAGAATACTTCCGAGGCTTCTTCTATCTAAAATTTCGATCTCGTTGATCAAACAAAGTTCCTCATCATTGCGCGGAGGCTCCAGCGTTTCGCGGGACATGCTGACGAAGCAATCCCCAGACTATGAAATACGAAAGAACGAGTACATCTTTTGAGTGTCTGGGTTTAGCTCAACGTCAGAGGGGCTTTACTTGTGTTCGTAGTAGCAGAGGATGCCGCGAAGCGCTGGATGAAACATGGCTTCGTTCCTCGCAATGACGTTTGGGATTTTAGAAAACGTTTTCAATAACAGCATCACTTTCCTTTTTCGAACAATTATGCAAGCTGTAGGAATCAATCACATTCAATTCACTATACTTACTTTTTGATCATATCAACAACTTAGTGAACCTTCGTGATTTGAAGTCTTCGTGGCAAAAGAGTAGTACGCAATTTTCGCCACAAAGACACCAAGGCACAAAGCAACACGAAGTCAACTTTAAACTCGAAACTTTAATCTCGACATGCAACAACTTAACGACTTCCTTCTGCTTATCGATAGCTATATAGGCAGTGCAAACTGGTTCGTCTACTTACTATTGGGTACCGGTATTTTCTTTACCATCTATTTAAAATTTCCACAGATTCGTTTCTTCAATCACGCCATTCGAATTGTGAGAGGTAAATATGATAAAGCAACGGATGTTGGTGACACATCACATTTTCAGGCATTGGCTACCGCACTTTCAGGAACTGTAGGAACAGGGAACATTGCTGGTGTAGCGTTGGCTATTCACTTAGGAGGACCAGCTGCTTTATTCTGGATGTTGATGACAGCCTTCTTAGGGATGACTACAAAATTTGTAGAGGTAACACTTTCGCATAAGTATCGCGAGAAGGATGAGAAGGGACACATCGCGGGTGGACCGATGTATTATATGAAGAATGCACTGAATCTAAAATGGCTTGCTGTTATTTTTGCTATTGCTGCAGTGTTGTCTTCGTTTGGAACAGGTAGTCTGCCCCAGATCAATAGCATCGCGAATGCGATGTATACCTCTTTCGGAATTCAACATATCATAACAGGAGCTGTACTAGCTATCATTCTTGGCTTCATTATTATCGGGGGTATCAAACGCATTGCACAGGTATCGGAAAAACTGGTTCCAATCATGGCAATCTTTTATTTTATCGGAGCACTAATGATTATTTTCTTCAACGCAGAAAATATTGTTCCATCCTTTAAGGCCATTGC